>NZ_JBFUGY010000087.1:0-12414 GCF_056402655.1 Bradyrhizobium sp. P3_C3
GCGCAGCCGGAGTTCCGGCCGCGGGCGCGCCGGCAGGAGGTGCTCCACCCTGTTGACCAGGGGTCGGCGTCGCCGCCGGAGCTGTGCCGGGGGCAGGCGTCGGTCCTGCGCCGGGACGGCCGGGCAGCGGCGTCGGAGCGCCACCGGGGGCCGGCGTGGCCGTTGGAGCGGGCGCGGCACCGGGGGCCGGTGTCGGTGATCCTGCAGCCGGAGGCGTGCCGGGACGTCCGCCGGGCGGCGGGGTGCCCGGGCGTCCAGTCGGCGGTGCGCCGGGCGTGGCACCCGGTGCCGGCGTTGCCGTCGGCGCAGGTGTTGCCGTCGGAGCAGGCGTGGCGGTCGGTGCAGCCGCGCCAGGGCGGGCCGCAGGCGCGGCCGGTGAAGGCGACGGCGTAGCCGCAGGTGCCGGACGTGCGGGTGCTGCTGCGGGCGGCGTTGCTGCTGCCGGCGGAGTCGGAGCGGGACGCGCGGCAGGCGGAGCTGCGGCGGGAGGCGGCGTCGGCGTGTGCGGCTGCGCGGCCGGGGGCGGCGGAGTTGGCGCAGGCGCATGCTGCTGGGGTGCCGCAGCCGGAGGCGGCGACGGCTGCTTGGGAGCTGCCGGCGGTGGGGGTGGCGGCGGAGGCGGAGGTGCCGGACGTGCCGCAGGCGGAGGAGGCGGTGGTGGAGTCGGGCGCGACGGCGCGGCAGCCGGCGGCGGCGGAGCGGGAGGATGCGGAGGTGCAGCCGCGGGCGGCGGCGCCGTGGGGCGCGCAGGAGCTGCGGGCGGTGCCGCTGCAGGAGGAGGTGGTGCGGCAGGACGTGCGCCAGGCGGCGGTCCCTTCGGCGCTTCCTTCGGAGGCTGCTTCGATTTGTCGGTCTCTGGCGGTTGTGTCTGCGCTTGCGCGACCACGAGCGGCGGCGCGCTTTGCGCATGCGATGCGGAGCTTGCGAATTGCATCGCGGTCAGAGCCGTCGTTGCAAGCAGCACGAAACGAAGGTTGGTCATGATGGTGAACTTCCCCGGAAGGTTCTTTGACGAAGTGTCGGGATGAACAGCTACGCGTTAGGCCGGAATGTGGCGGGCGAAGAGGTCGCGGGCCGATTTATTTCTGCACGCAAATCACCTCACTATGGTGACGTTCATATGCGCATTCAGACGCAGGTTGCAATTGCCTCACATGTGATGCTTCGCCTCACATGTGATCGCGCAGCGAACTTGCATTTGTCGCGGGATTCGGCGTGAGCGGTCCGTTCGGTCCGCGCGATGGAATCTCTTCCGGCACGTGGCCCGGCAATTCGTCGGGCCGTGGTGATTCGCCGGGTTCGCGCACCGGCGGCGCGATTTCAGGCTGCGGATTGCCCGGCGGAATTCCAGGCGGCGGCTCGGTGGGCGTGCCGGGCGTCGACGGTGGAATCTCGGGCGGTTCGATCGGCATCACATCATCGAGGTCAGTTGTCTGGAGAATGACAACGATGATGCAGCGCCGATGTTCCTTGTCGTGTCGTGCCTGAACGCGCGCTATTCCGGCGCGTGGCAGACGGCCTCGATGTTGTGCCCGTCAGGGTCGAGCACGAACGCGCCGTAATAGTTCGCATGATAATGCGGGCGGATGCCGGGCGCGCCGTTGTCGCGGCCGCCGGCGGCAATCGCTAGCTTGTAGAAGGCATCGACCGTGGCGCGGTCCTTGGCGAGAATCGCGATGTGCACCGGCTTGTTCATCGCGCCTTCGGCACCGAACCAGAGGTCCGGCTTGCCGTTGGCGCCAAAGCCTGCCGCCGCAGCGTGGCCGGTCTGCTCCGCCGTTACCTCCATGATCAGGCTGTAATCGAGCGGTGCCAGCGCCTTGGCGTAGAACGCTTTCGCGCGCTCGTAGTCGGAGACCGAAAAACCCAAATGGTCGATCATCGCAAATCTCCCTTGCTCACGGTTAGCGCGACAGGAACGTATTGCTCCGTGTCTTGCGCGCGATCGCAAAGCCGCGCGCGACCATGTCAGCGATACAATCCTGCTGCCATTCGTTTTGTGACAGATGCTCGATCACCACCGCGCGCGGCCACAGCGATTGCGGCGCGTCGCGGAAGAAGCCGATCAGCACGCGGTCCTCGAAGCCCTCGACGTCGATCTTGAGCGAATCGACCTGGCCGACGCCGGCCTCGTCCAGAATGCGTGTCAGCCGCAGCGACGGCACCTTGATGGCCTCCGCGCTGGCCGTGCCGGTGACGACGTGCGTGGCGCCGAGATTGCCGCCGCCGCTCTCGATCATGAGCTCGCCGTCGCTGTCACCGGCGGCAGCCTGCACCAGGCGCACCTGCGTCGTCTTCGACGCGGCGTGGTTGAACGAGAGCCGTCCAAACGTCATCGGATGCGGTTCGATCGCGACCACCTTGCCATTGGTGCCGACCTGCTGCGCCATCACCAGGGCAAAGGTGCCGACATTGGCGCCGACGTCGACGAACACGCCGCCTGCCGGGGTGTGTCGGCGCAGGAAGTCGAGCTCGTCGAGATTGTAGTCGGGATTGAACAGCGCGCCGCGCTCGGTCGCGCTGCCCTGGTGATAGAAGCGGAACGAGGCGCCCTGGTACTGCACATCGATCGGCCCGCTGCGCATCAGGTTGACCAGCCGCGACATCCACGGGCGGAACGCACCGCGCTTCAGCCCCGACTGTTGCGCAAGGCGGATGACCGCAGCCTGCGCCGCGTTCGGCGCAAACGCGCCAAACGGCGCGGATGAAGGGGCGTTGTCGGGCGTCAAGCAGGCGGTCCTCGTTGCAAGCGGCGCATGCATAGCCGGTTTTGATGAGGACTCCAATGTTGCGGGAAAAGAATGTAGCCCGGATGGAGCGCAGTGAAATCCGGGGTTCTCGCCGCTCTGATGGACCGTCCCGGATTGCGCTTCGCTCCATCCGGGCTACGGACCTTACGCCGCCTTTTTTGGCGCGGCCTTGCGCTGCCTCAGGAATCGCCCGAGCAGCTTGCGTTTGCCCTTGCGCGGGATCAGGTCGATATCGCTGACGAGTTTTGCGCCGCCCTTGCGGCGTTCCAGCACGATCTTGCGGCTGTGGAAGGCTTCCAGCTCGACGCGATGGGCGACGCTGACGATGGTCGCCTTCGGCAACTCGTCGGTGACCATCTGCATCATCTTGTCCTGGCTTTTCTCGTCGAGCGCGGAGGTGGCTTCATCGAGCACGACGATGTCGGGGTTGTGCAGCAGCAGCCGCGCGAAGGCGAGGCGCTGCTTCTCGCCGCCAGACAGCGTCTGGTCCCACGGCCCCTCTTCCTCGATCTTCTCCTTGAGGTGGTCGAGGCCGACCTTGTGCAAGGCCTCGCCAATCTCCTCGACGGTCCAGTCATCCTCGGCACCGGGATAGGCGACCGCGCGGCGCAGGCTGCCGGACGGCACGTAGGGCCGCTGCGGCAGCATGAACAGGCGGCGGTCGGGATGGAAATTGACGCTGCCGCCGCCCCATGGCCAGAGCCCCGCGATGGCGCGCACCAGCGTGCTCTTGCCGGTGCCGGATTCACCGGCGACCAGCAGCCGCTCGCCGGGCTCGATCACCACCTCGGTCTCGCCGACGACGGCGGTGCCGTCGTCGAGCGTGACGGAGAGATCCTTCATCTCCAGCATGGCCTCGTTGCCGGTCTCGCCGCGCTTGATGCGGCCGAGGCCGTCGCCCTGCTCGGCGCGCTCGAGGCCGTCGAGCGACATCATCAGCGAGGCGATGCGACGCGCGCAGGCGTTCCAGTCGGCGAGCCTGGGATAATTGTCGACCAGCCAGCCGAACGCGCTCTGCACGATGGTGAAGGCGGAGGCCGCCTGCATCACCTGTCCGAGCGTCATGCTGCCGTCGAGGAATTTTGGCGCGCAGAGCAGGAGAGGGACCACGGGAGCGACAAGGCTCGAGCCTTGCGAGACCAGCGTTGTGCGCATGTGCTGGCCGGCCAAACGCGCCCACTGCCGCAGCACGTTGGTGAAATTGCGGTCGATGCCGCCGCGCTCCTCCTCCTCGCCGCCGAGCAGCGCGATGCTCTCGCCGTTCTCGCGCACGCGCGTCAGCGTGTAGCGGAAATCCGCCTCGGCCTGGTTCTTGTCCTCGGAGACCTGCACGAAGCGCCGGCCGATCACCAGGATCGAACCGGAGGCGATCGCGGCGTAAAGGATCGCGGCGATGACGAGGAAGCCGGGGATGGTGATGGCGGAGCCGCCGAGCGTGACCGTGAGCGCGCCGCCGATGGTCCAGAGCACGATGATGAAGGTCGCAGCCGACAACAGCGCCGATGTCACGCCGGCGAGGAAATCGACCGGAGAATCGGTCGCGATGCGCAGATCCTCGGCGATGCGATATTCCGGGTTCTTGTGATCGCCGCCGACCAGGTTGAGCTGATAATAGCGCCCATTGGCCAGCCAGCGCGTCAGCACGCTTGCCGTGAGCCAGGCGCGCCAGCGGCGCTGAATTCCCATCCGCGCGAACACCTGCGCGACGCCGAGCACGATGCTGCCGATCGCGAGCGGGAAGAACACCGCCGTGAGATGGAAGACGGTGGCCGCCTCGCGCTTCTCGATGGCGTCGAAGATCGCGCGATTCCAGACATTGATGCCGTATTGAAAGCCGACAGTGAGGACGATCAGCACGACGAGGCCGATCGAGTAGAGCCACGCCAGCCGGTCGCCGTTGCGGCCCCAGAAGCCGCGGGCGCTGATCCAGAAGCGCGTCAGCAGATAGTCCTTGCGAGCCTGCTCAGCCTCCTCGGGCGAGAGTGCAGGATCGGGCTCAATAACCTCCGGCGGCGGCGGCGTGACCCCGTCGCCGTTCTCGCCCTTGATCTCGACAATGGGGGGCTTCCTGCCCTGTTCGCGCTTTGCGGCCGGCTTGTGCATGAGCGGATAACGCGAACCAAATCAATCGGTTCCCGTTGGTTCCGGGCCGCCCTCACTCGGCGGCGCCGTCGCGGACCGGCCGGAGCCTCGCGGCCCGATGGAGAACCCGCGACAATTCCTCGATTGAATAGGGCTTTTGCACGAGATCGAAGCCGGCGGCGCCATCTTGTGACAGGGCCTGACTGTAGCCCGTGGTCAGCACGATCGGCACGCGGATGCCGCGGTCGCGGATCGCCTGCGCCAGATCGAGCCCGGTCATCCCGGGCATCACCACGTCGGAGAACACGACGTCGAAGCGATCTGTGTCCACGGTGAGCTCGGCAAGCGCGTCGGTGGCGTTGTCCACCAAAGTGATGCTGTAACCGAGCTCGGTGAGGCCGTCGGCCGCGAAATTGGCGAGCTCGATATTGTCTTCGACCAACAGCACCGACATGCCGCTGCCGGCCACCGCCGGCGCGGTGTTGGGCGCCTGCCGCTGCGGCAGCAGGTCCGCCGGCACGCGCGGCAAATAGAGTGAGAAGGTGCTGCCCTGGCCGACCTCGCTCTCGACGGTCACCTCGCCGCCGGATTGCCGGGCGAAGCCGAACACCTGCGACAGGCCGAGACCGGTGCCCTGGCCGACCTGCTTGGTGGTGAAGAACGGCTCGAAGATGCGCTCCAATCGTGCGGCGGGAATGCCGATGCCGGTGTCGCTGACGGCGACACTGACGAAGCCATCGCTGCCTGCAAGATCATGGCTGCCCGAGACGTGCACCAATGTATCGGGTATGGTCGCCGCCGCCTGCACGGCGAAGGTGATCCTGCCTTTGCCCTGCATGGCGTCGCGCGCATTGGTCGCCATGTTGATCAGAGCCGTCTCGAACTGGCCGGCATCGGCCTTGACGAGACAGGGCTCGGTCGGCAGCCGGATTCCGATCTCGATCGCCGGCCCGAGTAGCGTGGCGAGCATGTCGTGCAGCGACTGCATCCGCTCCCCGACGTCGAACACTTCCGGTTTCAGGGTCTGGCGCCGCGCGAACGCCAGCAGCTGCGAGGTCAGCTTGGCGGCGCGCGCGACCGCGTCCGCAATGGCATTGATGTAGCGCTGCCGCCGCTCCTCGCTCAGCTGCGGCCGGTTCAACAGGTCGACCGAGGCGCGGATCACGGTGAGGAGGTTGTTGAAGTCGTGCGCGACACCGCCGGTGAGCTGGCCGAGCGCTTCCAGCCGCTGGCTGTGCTTGAGCGCCTCCTCGGCCTCGCGTCGCGCCGTGGCCTCGGCGTGGAGATGCTGGGTACGCCGGAATGCGAGCGCAAGCAGCAGAAACAGCAGCGCCGTGGCGGGAATGCCGAACACCAGATGCTGGCCCATGGTGGCGAGCCAGCGCGCGCGGATCGCCGAGGTCTCGAGCCCGGCGCTGACATAGATCGGATATTCGGCGACGCGCCTGTAGCCGACGCGCCGCTCGATTCCGTCCGAGGGCCAGGCGATGGTGATGAGGCCGTGCTCGGGGTGAGCGGCGATCTGCTGCCCGACCGGTCCGGTCGGATCGAGCCGGAAGTCGCGGTCGAGCCGGGGAAAATGGGTGAGCACCACGCCGTCCGTGCGTCCCATGGCGAAGAAGCTGCCGGGATCGGAGCCGATCCTGGCATAAAAGCTCTCGAAATATTCCGGCAGGACGGAGGCCTGGATGACGCCGATGAAGCTGCCATCGTCGGTTTCGCGGCGCCGGCTCATGCCGAAGAAGCGTGCCCCCTGATAGGGCGGACGCGGCGTCAGGGCTGCGCCGACGAACGTGCCAATGTTCTGGTCGACATGGGCGTAGAAGTAATCGCGGTCCGCAAAACTCAGATCCTGCGGTGGCGAGGCGAGGCTGTTGACCAGCGATTTCCCGTTCGAGTCGAAGATCCAGGCCGATTTGAGCTGCGGCAGCGCATCGGTCAGCCGTTTCAGGCGGCGGTGCAGCGCCGGTTCGCGCGAGCGGATGACCTCGTCGGGAAGGCCGCGCACGACCTCGTTGAGTTCGGCAAGGCTGCGGTCGATGGTCTCGAACACCTTGAGCGCATGCTCATGGGCGACATCGAGCGTGCGCTCGATCTCGCGGTCGGCGATGTCCTTTGTCGATGTGTAGGAGATCGTGGAGGCGAAGACGAACAGTGCAATCGGCAGCGCCAGGGATGCCGCCATCATCCACTGCAACAGTCTCAGCGAGTTGCGTTGCGCACCCTGCACAGTCGCTCCGGTCCGTGACCGGAGAGCTTACTTGAAATTCGCGCTGGGAAGGAAGCGGCTTGTCGATGGAACCGGAGGTTGTAATCCGGACCTTCGCGCGTGGTGCGGGCTATGGCAAATTCTACTCAAACTGAGGTTGATCGTAGAATGCCCCGGCCGTCGCGGCCGGGGGGCCGTAGCATGAATGAGGCCTAGATCTGGCGCTCGACCATCTTGAGCTTGAGCTCGGCGATGGCTTCGGCCGGGTTGAGACCCTTCGGGCAGGCCTTGGCGCAGTTCATGATGGTATGGCAGCGGTAGAGGCGGAACGGGTCCTCGAGATTGTCGAGGCGCTCGCCGGTCGCCTCGTCGCGGGAGTCGGACACCCAGCGATTGGCCTGGAGCAGGGCGGCGGGGCCGAGATAGCGATCGCTGTTCCACCAATAGCTCGGGCACGAGGTCGAGCAGCAGGCGCAGAGGATGCACTCGTAGAGGCCGTCGAGCTTTTCGCGGTCCTCGTGGCTCTGGCGCCATTCCTTCTGCGGCGTCGGCGAGGTCGTCTTCAGCCACGGTTCGACGGAGGCGTACTGCGCGTAGAAATTGGTCAGATCGGGAACGAGGTCCTTCACCACCGGCTGGTGCGGCAGCGGGTTGATCTTGACCGCGCCATCCTTGACGTCGTGCATCGAGCGGGTGCAGGCGAGCGTGTTCTGGCCGTCGATGTTCATCGCGCAGGAGCCGCAGACGCCTTCACGGCAGGAGCGGCGGAAGGTCAGCGACGGATCGATGTTGTTCTTGATCCAGATCAGGCCGTCCAACACCATCGGACCGCAATCATGGGTGTCGACGTAATAGGTGTCGACGCTTGGATTTTTGCCGTCGTCCGGATTCCAGCGATAGACCTTGAACTCGCGGGTCTCGGTCGCGCCCGCGGGCTTCGGCCAGGTCTTGCCGCCGGTGATCTTGGAGTTCTTCGGAAGTGCGAATTCAACCATTTCGATAAAGCTTTCGCTGTTCGTTCAGTACACGCGCGACGTTTAGTAAACGCGAGCTTTGGGCGGAATGTACTGCACGTCGTTGGTCATGGTGTAGTCGTGAACGGGGCGGTACTCGATCTTGACCTTGCCGGCATCGTCCAGCCAGGCCAGCGTGTGCTTCATCCAGTTCTTGTCGTCGCGCGCGGAGAAGTCCTCGCGGGCGTGGGCGCCGCGGCTCTCTGTGCGGTTGGCGGCGGAGTCCATCGTCACCACCGCCTGCGAGATCAGATTGTCGAATTCGAGCGTCTCGATCAGGTCGGAATTCCACACCAGCGAGCGGTCTGACACGGCGATGTCGGTGATGCCGCTGTGGACCTTCTCGATCAGGTTCTGGCCTTCGCTCAGGATGTCGCCGGTGCGGAACACCGCGCAGTTGTTCTGCATCACGTGCTGCATGCCTTCGCGCAGCTTCGCGGTCGGCGTGCCGCCGGAGGCGTAGCGGTAATGGTCGAGGCGGCCGAGCGCGAGCTCGGACGAGTTCGCCGGCAGCTCCGGCTGCTTGGCGTTGGGCGTGAGCTTTTCGGCAAGACGCAAAGCGGCGGCGCGGCCGAACACCACGAGGTCGATCAGCGAGTTGGAGCCAAGGCGGTTGGCGCCGTGCACGGAGACGCAAGCCGCTTCGCCGATCGCCATCAGGCCGGGGATGACGGCGTTGTCGTCGCCGTCCCGCTTGGTCAGCACTTCGCCATGATAGTTCGTGGGGATGCCACCCATGTTGTAGTGCACGGTCGGCACGATCGGGATCGGCTCGCGCGTCACGTCGACATTGGCGAAGATTTTTGCGGATTCGGAGATGCCCGGCAGGCGCTCGGCCAGCACCGCGGGATCGAGATGGTCGAGATGCAGGAAGATGTGGTCCTTCTTCTTGCCGACGCCGCGGCCTTCGCGGATCTCGATGGTCATCGCGCGCGAGACGACGTCGCGCGAGGCGAGGTCCTTCGCGGACGGCGCATAGCGCTCCATGAAGCGCTCGCCCTCGGAATTGACGAGATAGCCGCCTTCGCCGCGCGCGCCTTCGGTGACAAGACAGCCCGAGCCGTAGATGCCGGTCGGGTGGAACTGGACGAACTCCATGTCCTGCATCGGCAGGCCGGCGCGCAGCACCATGCCGCCGCCGTCGCCGGTACAGGTGTGTGCCGAGGTGCAGGAGGCGTAGGCGCGGCCGTAGCCGCCGGTCGCCAGGATCACGGTCTGGGCGCGGAAGCGATGCAGCGTGCCGTCATCCAACTTGAGCGCGATGACGCCGCGGCAGGTGCCCTGGTCGTCCATGATCAGGTCGATGGCGAAGAACTCGATGAAGAACTCGGCCGCGTGACGCAGCGACTGGCCATACATAGTGTGCAACATGGCGTGGCCGGTGCGGTCGGCGGCGGCGCAGGTGCGCTGCGCCTGGCCCTTGCCGTAGTCCATGGTCATGCCGCCGAACGGGCGCTGGTAGATCTTGCCGTCCTCGGTGCGCGAGAACGGCACGCCCCAATGCTCGAGCTCGTAGACGGCCTCGGGCGCGTTGCGCACCATGTATTCGATCGCGTCCTGGTCACCCAGCCAATCCGACCCCTTCACGGTGTCGTACATGTGCCAGCGCCAATCGTCCTTGTGCATGTTGCCGAGCGAGGCCGAGATGCCGCCCTGGGCTGCGACCGTATGCGAGCGGGTCGGGAACACTTTTGTGATGCAGGCGGTGCGAAGACCGGCTTCGCTGCAGCCGACCACGGCGCGCAGGCCGGCGCCGCCGGCGCCGACCACGACGACGTCATAGGTGTGGTCTTCGATCGGATAGGCTTTGCCGTTGGTGGCGGGAGCGCCGTTGCCCTTGCCATTCGTCGCTGTGGCCATGGGTTACACTCCGGATGAAAGCTTGAGGATCGCGTAGGTCGAGGCGAGCGCCACGGCGATCGAGAAGAAATTGTTGAGCATGATCGAGATGAGCTTCAGCTTCTCGTTATGGACGTAGTCCTCGATCACGACCTGCATGCCGATCTTCATGTGCCAGGCGCTGGCGGCGATGAAGAGCAGCAGGATCACCGCGATCGGCAGCGAGCCGAGGATCTGTGCAGCACCGGCCTGATTGCGGCCGAGCAGCATCATGATGATCACGAGCACCGGGATCATCAGCAGCGTCATGGCGACGGCGGTGATGCGCTGGCGCCAGAAATCGGACGTACCCGAATGCGCCGCGCCGAGACTGCGGACGCGGCCGAGCGGGGTGCGCATGCTGCGCTTGGGCGTATCGGTCGCGCTCATCGTCCGCCTCCGATCGCATAGGCGATGATCCAGATCAGGACCGTGAGCACGATGCCGCCGATCAGCGCGCCCCAGGTCAGGGCTTCGCGCTCATTGGGCTTGAAGCCGTAGCCGAGGTCCCACACGAAGTGCCGGATGCCGCTCAGCATATGGTGCATCAGCGCCCAAGTGTAGCCGAACACGATCAGCCGGCCGATGATGCTGCCGGTGAAGGCCTGGACGTGGGAATAGGCGGCGGGGCCGGAAGCCGCCGCGATCAGCCACCAGGCCAGCAGCAGGGTTCCGACGTAGAGCGCGATACCGGTGGCGCGATGGACGATGGACAGCGCCATCGTCAGCGTCCAGCGGTAGACTTGCATGTGGGGGGAAAGCGGTCGTTCGATCCGTGCGGTCATGGGCTTTTGATGTTTATTGCGGCCCAGCAGGGGGCACGCGGGGATCGCGAAAGGTCGGCTCTATTTACGGAGTCGATTTCGCCTGCGCAATCACCAAATCGCCATAGATCGAACCGCGGTTCAGCTCTAGAGCGTTGATGATACAAGGCCAATCAGTGGCTTGGTATACCAGTACTTCGGTCCGCCAACGAAAAACAGAATATATATTCATTTGTTCTGAAGGGTCCGATGCGCGTTGAAATTGCTATTGGAACGCCTCTAAACGGACCATGCCGTCCAAACCTGCCCGGCGCCGGTCTTTTGGGCCGCTGACGCCATTCGGACGGCACCAATCCGCTCCCGCCCGGGCCCGGTTTGACCCCTGTCCGGATATGCGCACCTTGCATTCCACCCCAGCCGCAAGACGTGGCGTGTCGACCGCGAGAATCAGATCGCCTAAAGCTCCGCACGCAGCTTTCCGAGCGCATGTTTCGGAGAAGTTGCGACCAGTCGCCGGGGCAGGTCAGGGGTGATTGCAGGTCTTGATATCAAGGAGATCGTCGAGCTCGCGCTGTTGCTGATCGCAACCGGCGCGCTCTCGGGATTCCTGGCCGGCGTGTTCGGCATCGGCGGCGGCGCGATTCTCGTGCCGGTGTTCTACGAATGCTTCCGCATCGCCGGCGTGCCGCTCGAAGTGCGCATGCCGCTCTGCATCGGCACCTCGCTCGCGGTGATCATTCCGACCTCAATCCGTTCGTTCCAGGCGCACTACAAGCGCGGCGCCGTCGACATGTCGATCCTGCGCGTGTGGTGGCTGCCGATCGTGATCGGCGTCGTCGCCGGCAGCGTCATCGCGCGTTACGCGCCGGAGAAGCTGTTCAAGATCGTGTTCGTCTGCGTCGCCTATTCCGCGTCGGCGCGTCTCATCTTTGCGCGCGAGGGCTGGAAGTTCGGCGACGATCTGCCCAAAGGCCCGCTGATGCGCGTCTACGGCTTCTGCGTCGGCATCCTCTCGACGCTGATGGGCATCGGCGGCGGCCTGTTCTCGAACCTGCTGATGACGTTCTACGGCCGGCCCATCCACCAGGCCGTGGCGACCTCGTCGGCACTCGCGGTCTTGATCTCGATCCCCGGCGCGCTCGGCTACATCTATGCCGGCTGGCCGGCGGCGGCGACCTATCCAGCCGTCGCAGCGCTGCAAATGCCGTTCGCGCTCGGTTACGTCTCGCTGATCGGCGCCGTGCTGGTGATGCCGATGAGCCTCGTGACAGCGCCGCTCGGTGTGAGAGCCGCGCATGCGATGTCGAAGCGAACGCTGGAGGTGGCGTTCGGGTGCTATCTGTTTATCGTCGGAAGCCGGTTCGTGATGAGCTTGGTGGGCGGACAGTGAACGGCTTCGGCTGAACTCCGCGCCACATCCTCCGCTGTCATCGCCCGCGAAGGCGGGCGATCCAGTATTCCACACCAGCGCCGGTGATTGATCCGAGAGGCCGCGGCGTACTGGATGCCCCGCCTTCTGTTTAGTCCGGAGACATGGCTGACACCTGTTCGGACACATCACTGACAGGTTGGCCATTGGTCAAGTCGATCGATGCGACCTGCCAGCTGGCGAAGAAGATTCCGTAGTGGCCGTCACGATCCAGCGGCCGGATGGCAAGGCGTTCGCGGGCGAAGGCCTGGGGAACTTTCCAGAAGCGTCCCTTGAAGGAGATGTAGGG
>NZ_JBFUGY010000088.1:0-12197 GCF_056402655.1 Bradyrhizobium sp. P3_C3
TCCCCCTCACTCCCCCTCACCCGGATTGCATCTTCGATGCAATCCGACCTCTCCCCGCAAGCGGGGCGAGGTGAAAGACGAAAGACACGACAGCGCGCCCGGTGAAAACCGGGCGCGCTTCGTTTCGGCTGTCCAACTGCCGAGAACCTGAGTCAAAGCTGCTAAGGTAACCCACAGTAAATGCGACGAACTCTCGGTTTCGGCTCCATTCTTTGCGAGTCTAGTTCGCGAAAAAGGCGAGCCATTTGATCATAAGCATCATATAAGCCGAGTCATTCGGTCGGCCACAATCGTCGGGCCACGCCGTCGCGTCCGAGGCGGGTTCGGTTGCTAAAACTCTATAGAGGAAGCATCGCGGCGCCTCGGTTTTGCCGAACCCCGGGCATGCGGCCTTTACCATCGCCGTATCATCGTCCGTTTCTACGTTCTCTACGACCAACCGGGACACGCCGTCGCCACGATGGCACACTGATGCCGGCCCGCGATGCTTCCAGCCTAGCAAAGACGCACTCGCACTTTCGAAAGATCTCGTGGCGATCATAGAACACAGCGCCACTCTTCTCTAAAATTAAGATGGGCCGCACACCCAGACGCGACACACGCCGCCCAACGCGTCCTGGGAAAGTACTAAGGAACTCAGCCGCGGCCTCTTCCGATATGTACGCCTCCGCAATTCTGAGAACGTCGACGCGCCTATAGTTCAGCCCATACAGCCGATACCTCTTGCAGGCCTCGGTTATTGAAATTGTGTCGTGCAGATATTTGGGCTCTCTGGTCTTCACCTTTGTATTTAGACGGCAATCACCCATTTGTGGAAGTTGTATCGGAGCTCCTCACAGGAAATCTCTGCCTCCGCAGAAGGGTCGCGCTCTTGCTTCGTTAGCTTCCGTGCGTCGCCCTTTGTTGAGCCAGGAAGCAGCTCCACGAAATTGGTGTTAACCGTGCGAATGGCCCTCTCGATAATCCCTTTCCATTGGGGAGTTCTCCTCGGGCACCAAACAACTTCGATTGCCAATTGAGCGCATGCTAGTTCAAATGAGCGACCGGTGAACTCAAGCGCACGGTCAACGACCACAACGTCGGGCAATCCGAATGAGAGCCGTAAGCGATCGATGGAGGGATACTTTTTTCGAACGTAGCTCTTCGACTTGATCGCGTTTTTCAACGCCAAGGCCACGGAGTGTATCGATGGTGGTATGTATCCGATGTAGAACCCGACGATCAGCCGGCTGTAGGCGTCGACAACCACCGTAAGCCACGGCCTGCCCATCGGAAGTTTAGTCTTGCCATTGTAGGCCAAATGGCCGTCTAGGCGTGTGTGATCAATATACCAGACGTGATTTGCATGTTTTGCAATCGGAGGCGGCTTATCGACACCGATATACTGCCCATCGCCGGCATTTTTCCCATCGCGCTTCTTTTTCGTTTCGTAGCCTTTGTGCCGATCGATACGTCGAGAGATTGTGGTCGGATGGGGCTCGATGAGGAAGCCGAGCTTCCTCCGTTCGTCTTTGTCCAATGCGTTGTAGGTTGCATCTTCCATCTGCAATGCGGTTCGAAGCGTCTTGTTGCGCTTCGCGATCTCGCCGCCTATTGCCTCGATGATCTCATTCGGCCGCAGCTGGCGATTGTTCTTATAATAAAGCTCAATCGTCTCTTCGGTGATCAGATTTTCCTCTTCCTCGAGCCAGTCGGTGCGACCCTTCAACTCATCATGATCCCTCATAAGACGGGCAAACCTGTGCCCAGGCGCTCCACGCGTTCGCATCCACGTCGCGAGTGTCTTTGGAGCTGGACGCTCTAAATCCCCGATTTCCTCGGCCACGCGATCGACGACGGGCTGTAAGCCTTCATTGGTTTTGGAAGCGCCAGCGCGATCAGCTGCGATGAGATATTTGAAGCGCCGAAACGCGGGCCAACCATCGCGAGTGACCGTTGGCTCCACATGGTCGAGGGCGGATCGGAACCGCTCTGGGAGCTCGTCGAAGGCGTKATCGTCAATTGCGAGCTCGTCGTCGTGGTATAGCTGCCAGAATTGCTCGGAAGATAACGCGTCCGGCTCGCCAGTCTCTTCATCCTGCACCAAAAGACGCCGCGGCTTGCCCTTGGTAAGCCCAACGATGGCATGGACACGCCCACGAATCTCCAGAGTTGTCTGCCCCTTCTGAAATTTCGGGAATGGCAGCTCTGAGTCGGGGTCGAGTTCAGGAATCATGATTGCGTGCTGCGAGCAATGGGGACGACGACAGCCGCCGCAGACGAATGAGGGTTGTTTCGTCCACAGTACCGCTCATCTCCGCCTCGATCCGGCGCGATCGCAGTATTATCGACAGAACCCCATTTATGGGTGCAGCGTGAGATTGCACGAGAGCAGCGCAGGCTCCGAGTGGCAATTCGCCGTATCTGCGAAGCGCAGTGAGAACCCGATATTCATCGAGCGGATCAATCTCCGTCTTACCCAGGCGCGAGATCTCGGCAGCCGACTCCATCCAATCTGACGACGGGAGCCTGTCCTTATCCAAAACCCAGAATGGAATCCCCCTGGACTGGTAGAGCCGCTTGACCACCAAAAGCTTTTTTGCGAGCTGCGGATTCCTAAGGAGTAATTTCTTCGGCTTCGTCTCTACGCGAACATTCCAGGGAGCAATCCTCAGCTCGAAGTCGGGCGTATACTCGACTGGCTGACCGTCTAGAGCAAACTTCAGCGTCAGCGGCTGTGATCGATAGGACTCAACAGCCCCATCAACCTCAAAGACTGTCACGTACTGGCGCTCAAGCTTGAGCGTCGTGTAAATTGGGCAGCGCGACTTCCACGACGGAAACATTCGCGTTTCGAGATTAGGATGGAGGCGAACTACATCTCTCATGGGGCCCCCATCGCGTCGGCGAATCTCGCGTACATCGACGCCGAACTCAATATCGTCGTACTCGGAATTCTCGATCATTTGCCCTCCGCCTGTTTTACCCGCGGCGGCACATCGGCGCGTGGCGTCACCATTTTAGAAGCTGGAACCTGCCGCTGAGCTCAGTTGTCGGAGGATTGGGCAAGCAACCGTTGCTCAATTGAGCGGAGCCAGTCTGCTTCCCGCGAATTTAAAGCCCTCATTCGCATGTCCCCTTTCTTGCTTGCCGATCTGCCAAGCATTGGGAGCTGGAGCTCAGTGCGTTTTCCCGCCGCCCCACTTGCGACCGATAGATATCCCAGTAACAAGGGGCAATTCGTTAGATCCGTCGGAAGGGAGCTTGATTGCCGGTCTCCATCCGAACTCGATAGCAGTTTTGGAGAGGAGCCCCGGCCAATCACCCGAGGAAAACGCGGCAACATAGAGGGGGCCGGAATCGGTCCATGAAATGCTGAAGACCTTTCTGTCTCGCCAAACGTCGAGCTGCCACTCACCCCCAAAGGGCCGGCTGCGCATGATTTCCAAGCCATTGATCTTCACTACCTTGCACCGATGGCAATTTCCGCTCGAGTCAGGGATCATTATGTCTGCGCCGAAACGCTCCAAGATGCTGCAAGCAGCGTTTCGCAGCTCCAAAGATTCTTCCATCCGACTTCTCGAAACCTTCATCTGCAACTCCTGTTGTTCGTTGAGGCCGACGCATTCTCGAGTTTTTCGATCCGTCTTAAAACGGCGAACAGGCCTTCGCAGACTTACCGCATCGACAGCCTCAGTCAGAGAAGACTGATCCCGTAGACTCCGGTCGAAGTTTTTAATCGGGCAAGCATCGCGCAGAGCGGCGATCGAATAGAGCCCCAGATTGATTTAGACTGATACCGCTCTTTGGAACCACCGGAAGAGTTTTGGGTCCTCTCACAACGATGGCTTGGTTGTGCAATCATGATTCAGCAGCATGATCGACGGTCATCGCCAATCGTTACGGCCGGCGATGTTCGTTGTAGGATTTTCGCCAACCTCCATCGTCTTCTTAGCGTCTGCTAGATTCATGAACTGGAGTGCGTTTAGCTGCGCCGCGCGCCGCGCACATTAAACTTGAACGCGAGGCGCATGACTTTCAACTCAGCCAGCTTCTTGAACGTTCCTGCTAATGCCATTTTTTCCCGATCTGATACGGGAAATGCAATTTACAAAAACCCTATTGCTGGCCGAACGGACAGGACGATGGTCGGGAAAAATAGGAACTGGGCTTTTACGGACAGGTTGATGCTCCATGCCCAAGTACTTCTTCGACCATCACAGCAACACCAGTATCGAAATCGACGATGACGGCATCGATCTCCCGGACGTTGATGCTGCCAGAAGGCTGGCGCTTGAGGCATTGGGCCAATCGGTGTTGGATGGCGCGCCTCGTTCTCTGATGGGTCGGCTCGCTATCGAAGTGCGAGATCCTCACGGCCCTATCTTGCGCGCCTCCGCTACTGTTGTGCTTGAAGAGCTTTGAGGCTGTCCCGCAGACGAAGGGCTGCCTAACCGTACGTGATCGACAGATCTAAGGCGCTGGTGGACCACCATGAATGAGCGTGCATCTTCACAGTCGAGATTTCTTATTCGGCAGGGTGGAAACGGCTGGATGGTTTATGATCGAGAACGTAAGGGACCTGCTCTGATCGGGACCGACTTGGCGGCAAACCTTACCATGACGGAAGCCGAGCGCGTGAAGCAGATGCTGATCAATCAGCCGGATGGGAAAGGTCTGATTTTGAGTGCGTTAGTTTGGCGCACCGTCTGATCGTCTTGGACAACCTGCCGCGCTTTCATCCTCGCGTTGGATGTCTTCGCTCTTGTCAGCGTTCACTTTGGCTTCTCAGCTTGGATGTGCAGGACGTAGATCGTGTTCTGAAACTCGTCCGTCACTTCCATACGCCAATCGCGCCCCGGCTTCAGCTTTCCGTCTATGCCCTGAAGCATCTGCCCGGCCGTGACTGTGGCCTCCTTCCACGCGGCGTGCTTGTCCCGAAGCTCCTCTCCCACGTCATCGATCTCGGTGCGTTCGTGGATGATGTGGAAGAAGTATCTTGGCATGCCCGAAAAATGCTTAACGGCAGGTTCGCGTTCCTAGCGGTCGACGCGGCTTGGGTCTGGTTGCCGCATCGCGGAAGAGGTCAGCCAATCACTCAAGTGCGCACCGGTCTCGGCGGTGCGTGCTCGCTTCAGCAGGGCTTCACGTTCCGGCCCGGCGGGTAACTGGCTGTGCTTTTTGAGTTTGGCGGCCTGCTCGCCATTCGTTCTTCGAGGGAACGGCCATCCTCCGCTGACCCTATGCAGAACGTGCTGGGCGCACGAGAGTGCGCGCAGGAGATTTAAGGGCCTGCCCGCGCTGAAGTGGGCGCCGGGCGACGGACGCGTCAGCGTTCGGTCCTCGTATACAAATGAACTCAGACCTCAGTCGAAAAGATCCGCAGCGGCATTCAAAGAATGTGATGCTTCACCTCGCGGATGCCCAGGCCTTGTTTTCCAATTTCCGAAGATGCTCCAGATAAATACGCTCAACACGATTGAAACGGCGAGCAGGAGCAAAAGGTCACGGACCATGATGTCCTCCCCTTTGCTGTTCAATCGGGGAATTAGCCCAACGTTCCTATCCAAGCCACTTGCCTCCACTCACGCAGCGGCGTCAGCCCCTGGCCACTGGCAAACCGGAAAAACCCGGCGGCCCTTGGAGGAGACCGCCGGGCTGATCCGCCGATCACACCACTTCAATGGCTGACAGGCTGAATAAATGGCGCTGGCTCGTCTGTCCGAATCCCGACAAACCGTCTCGGTTTAGTCGGACGTGTGGCCGACAAGCCACGTCCGGGCCCGCGTTCCTGAACGGAGCCACCGCCGAGAAGGCGACATGAAGCTGGAGATGACGAACGAGCCCGGCTGGATCAGAGACTTCTCCCGTCATCAGGCCAAAGGTGTATCTCTGGTATGTGGGCATCCCTGTAAGGGGCGCCTGCTTGGCTGTGCTAGCTCATTTCGTATCGGCTATTCGCAGGGGTGATTATTCGTCGCCTCACCAGCGGGATGCTGCCGTTCTGTTTTTGGACGAAGCAAGTCACGTTTTGAACCGGAGTGTCAGGTCTAACTACATAAAAAGGAGTGCGCCGAACGACGCCAACAAACCTGCACCACCCATGATCGCTAGTCCGATGAAGAAGCGCTCGACCACGTCCATGGCGGCCTCCGTTCAAAAGTGAACGCTGGTTCGATTCGATTGCCCATTTTTCCCGTTGGAACAAATGTTCACTGTAGCACTTAGGAACCTGCAACTTCGAGGGGGTGAGAGTCATGAGCGACCCCGAGCTTTCATCGTCGCGGGCACCTCAACTCGGACCGCCATGTCCTAAATGCAAGCTCCCCGCGCGTTACATCACGTCGGTTCTGGACGTAAAGCGCGACCGAGCAGTGATGGTTTACCGCTGTGCACCATGCGGTGAGGAGATCTGGAAGGATTAGGGCGACGGCAAGTTTTCCAGGCGCGCTTGTCCTTCCCTGCTGCGCGTAAGAAAGCTAGACCGGTTTTGTCTCGGGCTAGCGCCGCTGGCCTGTTTCCGACCTCAGTGGTGTAATTTGAAATTTGCAGTGGCCTAATTTCGATAGTGACGTGATTTTAGATCGGCTCTAAATTCGTTCCTGCTTGGGGGTGTTTTAGAGCGGGATCATGCGAGAGTTTCGGGCATATATAATCGATGGCGCGGGGCACATAACGTTCCGCGTTGATATTGTGGTGGAGGACGAGGCGGAAGCTCGGGAACGTGCCAAATTGCTTGTAGACGGGCGCGCGGTAGAGCTTTGGGAAGGCGCAACGAGGCTCGATAGATTTGAGCCAATCAGCAGGCACTAAGGCCGCCTCAGTCGGCGGCCCAAACAAAAGGCTCCAGTCCGGGGCTGGCAAGGTGGAGCCTCTGAGAGCCTCAGCACGCGGTGAGTGGCGCGCTCGGCTAGCTGTTCATTCTATCCAAATGATAGGGGCCGCGCTATGGCGGCCCCTGCCGGCGCAATAATTGTTCGTGATGAAATGCCAGCTCCGGCATCCCAAAATTAGAATCACCAAACGTCCAAAATCGAGTGTCCTAATTCGTCGCAGGAGGTTGTTACTCGGGGGAGCGCGAGGCGCAGCTCACTGCACCGTTGACGTTCTTTGGCGGGGGAGTTTCAGCGAGCTAGGAACATCATGGACCTTGCCAAGTATTCCCGACGCCCTCGAGGCTCGTCGAGGGTAACCTCTAGGCCCCGGCTCATCCCCCATTTGAGCTGGGGCCCTTTTCTTGCGGGACAAGGACTCAAAGGGAACACAAGGGTGCGCGAATGTTGGAATCGTCGCTGGCTCGCTGCCACAGCCGGCGGAGCGGCCCCGGCCTACCCCCTTAAGGCAGCCGGGGCCGTCTCTCCGCCCAGGACAGCCTTGAAGTTTGCGTAGCCCTGCTCCTGCGAGTTCAACTGCGCGGAAGTCGGAGGGAGAATGTCGTTCCCGTTTGTTCGTTAGAGGCGACAGAAATTTCGCCGCCGTGGGCTTCGACGATTAATTTTGCGATATAGAGACCGAGGCCCAGATGTGTACTGTGCTCAGACTCATCGCTGATGTCCTGGCCGCGCATCCAAGACTGAAATACTAATTTTTGTGTGTCCGGGGGGATTGGTGGACCCATGTTGTGCACGGCTATTGTGACGGTGTCGGGGTCGTTGCCTGCGATCCTCACAGTGATAGGCTGCTCTCGGTCGCCATATTGGATGGCGTTGCCCATCAGGTTCGACAGCACCTGCCCCAGGCGCGCAGCGTCACACGAGCACGTAGGATCTCCGTCGTGCGTGACCTCAAAATCACGATTCGTGTGGATGGCGCGTAGCTCATCCGCAATCTCCTGACAGAGCGCCACCATGTCGATTTTGGTCTTTACAACTGGAATTTCAGTACCGAAGGACGAGCGCGTGAGATCGAGTAAGTCATTTAAAATTTGCGTCGCCCGGCCGGCCGCCGTCCTAATCTCCGAAACCACCTTTGCCTGTTTCGGATCTGTTATTCCGGATCGCTCCATCCACTGAGCACCCATCGAAACCGCGCCTATGGGGTTGCGCAAATCATGACCCAGCACGCCCAAGAACAAATTGCGGGAGTCATTAATCGTCTTAGTGTAGTGAGCTACCGACTCCGTGACAGCCTGATCAATCGCTTCATTGAATCGCGTGAGGTCTTCAACATCGGTTGCAGCCAGCCCTTGATGATGAGCCACCCATTGCTTCACAACACTTGCGCGAAGCGCCCGGTATTCGGAAACCATCTGGTCGATGTCAAAACCATCGGCAAGGCGAAGAGCGGCATGAACCTCAGCCGCGCTCTCGGAAAACGGATTTTCTGGAGGGCCCACGCCGCGCGATTTATCAAACCTCTCTCGCGGAGTCTGCGCAGATTCGAGGTCGTCTGCAATAAACCCGAGAATATCCACGACATGATCTTGCAAAGCTAGCTTCGTCATCTTGTCGCTGGCCGGCGATATAGTTCGCGCGAAATCGATCCATTCCTTGACGATAGCGGCGTGGTTTTGCCGAATGAAGTCCGCCAGCCGGCGTTCATGCCCTCGTGTCTCACTTGGATTGGTCACAGCCGGCCCCTTTGCGCATGTTGAGTATTCTGCCGTGGTTTTTTTGTTTAGGTGAAAGCCCGGCATGCTTCGAGCGAGTTCAGAAAACGCTGTTAGCGGCGGCGCAGGCTGAAGAGGTCAATGACCGAAGCCGCCAAACTTAGGCGGCCCTACTCTTTCGGGTCGGGGGGGTGATTGGCGGCCTTCGCTTCCGTCGCCTGTGCGATCAGGATTGCAATTCCGTCCAGTGTTTGCCGGTCGTTGATCCCGAGTGACAATCGTCGATATCGGGCGATCTTATCGTCGTACAGAGTGCACTTTTCACACATGCTTCCGCTCGCATATAGGGCGGGAGCATGAAGCACTCTCAGTCACCGACGGACGCCTCGGACTGGGCGGTGATCTCGGGACCATAAACCAGAACTCGGGTTCCCGACAGAAGGAACACAGCCCGCCAACGGAGGCGGCCTCAATGCC
Source organism: Bradyrhizobium sp. P3_C3 (assembly GCF_056402655.1). NCBI lineage: Bacteria > Pseudomonadati > Pseudomonadota > Alphaproteobacteria > Hyphomicrobiales > Nitrobacteraceae > Bradyrhizobium > Bradyrhizobium sp. P3_C3. The sequence goes on from NZ_JBFUGY010000088.1 coordinate 9,005, forward strand.
TGCGCCGTTCCACCGCGAATGTGAATTTGAGGTGGAGCACCGGACCGCTGTCGTCCCGGACTTCAATCGACATCTGTCGGCCACTGGTCCCTAGGGTGCCGACGGCATCTCGGGCCATATCGGCCAGCGAGCGCGCCGCCTCTTCCTGCACCTTCTCTATGGTTGAGAGCTCCAGACCTTCCTCATCCGGGAAAATCTCGTCACCCTCTCTGATGTCAAAGTAATACCGTCTCATCAGACCAGAACGACGCCGACCTCAAATTGTTCTTTTCGTAAAGCAGGCCATCCCCAAATCAAACTAGGCCACTGAGGCCGGAAGCAGGCCATCACCCCCAACCTCTGTTCGTTCCTCGTGAGGGAAGCCAGTCTATCCAGTTGACCAGCCAAACCCACATAAGTTCGGGCAATGTTTTTACGGACGTCGGAGCGATCCTTGGAAATGCCGCTCGCGCCAGAAAGTCTCTTGTAGAGGTCAGCATGTTCTCGGCACTCAGCAATGTTGATCACTGGCTCACCCTCCCTTTTGCCGGCGCGAGTGATAGAGCGCCTTTCCCCGCTGGCTTGCATATACCATGCTAAGGCCCGTCAAAGGTCAGCTTCAGACATTCAGGTTAAGTACGGCCAGCGCCTAAGGTCGGGCACAAGCCAGTACCCATTTTGGGAATGATGGTCTCAATAGGAACGACGAGCGCGGCCGAATATTTGAATCGTCGCTGGCTCGCTGCCACAGCCGGCGGAGCGGCCCCGGCCTACCCCCTTGATCCCCCCGCAGCCGGGGCCGTCTCTTCGCCCTTTGTCGTATCGGAGTAGCGTATGCGTTCCTCGCCCTCGATTGTGCCAGCTGACCGACTCGACCGCGACATGGTGCTTGAAGACTTCGGCGTGCGCGCCGGTTGCGCCTGGCGCGAAACAGATGAAGCTGACACCGACCTCGAGGGCGTCCTGCAAAATCTCCTGTCCGGCTGGTACGCCTATCCGGTATCGGGATTTTTGTTCGGATTGTGTACCTTGGCCTCGGTCAGTCGCAATCTGCCTAGAGTGAGCGAATACGAGTGCATGCTCAGGTGACCGGCGAAACGGCCCCAGCGCACTGTTGCCGGACAGTGCGCTGAGAGGCCAGTCACGACGGGTTCGCCCCCTTGTGGGGGCTCGGGAAAACCTTGCAACTGGCCGGTCGTTCCTAAGAGAGGGGCCACTCCCCGACGAGGCGCTCGGCCCGCTGCGTTAGCTTCGCGCAGGTGCCGCGCGCTCGAAAAGCTCTGCGCTCACGTCATGGCTTCGACGGCCACCGCCGCCGGCCTTGCCGAAGGCAACCCTGCGTCCCGTAGTGGCACGTCCGCCCCGACCCATTTGAAACCAGAACCCGGCGTAATCCGTTAGGGTCGCGCCTCCACGGCCGCCCCCAAGCTTCCGGCGCTGTTGGAGGGGACGGGTGCGCTCAAGGGCGTGCCCGTCTTATCAATCTGGTTTCGCTCKGTGCGCCCGGYCCCGAAGACCAYTTCATGAAACGGAGGCGACCWTATGGAGARTCCCGATCTCAAAGCGTGGGTCGATGGCTGGATGGAGAAAGTGAAGCAAGGCGCTGAAGTCCATCGCCAGCAAGGTCYGTCACCGGAGGATGCCGAAGCSCGCGACTATGCCCCCGCTGACGTCAAGATCCTCACCATCGCCCACGTCCCGGAATCCCTGCAASAGGCGTGGCTGCAACATCTGCGCGACTTCGACGTCGCGCATCCYGGCTGTCATTTCGAGGTGATGGTGGATGCGCCCGAGATGCCGCTGCCCGACATCATCAATATGCTGGCGATCAATCCCGGGCTGACCTTCACCAAACTGCTCGAACGCAAATGAGCTGGCCCGACCGGCAGTGCCATACCGAGCCCGGCTTGGGGCCTGAAATCAGCGGCGCTTCGCTCGCCGTTTTCCTTGTCTCCGACCTGCTTGCTCCCGTGAAGGCAGGTCGGCATTGAACCAGAGTGGTGGTTGTCTCGGAGCGGCGGTGGTGTCGGTGATGTTTCTGGGATCGCTCATCATCATCGCGCTGTGGTTCTTTTACTAGAACAGCACGATGAATCCGCCAACTGAGCCAGGGCTTACGTTCGCTTCTCGGCATTAATACGCAGGACATAGAGTGTGTTTCGGGACTCATCCACGACTTCGATCCGCCATTCGCGGTCGGGCGTTAACTTTCCATGGAGGCCTTGGAGTATCTGCCCAGCCGTTACCGTGGCTTCCTTCCAAGCGGCGTGCTCGTCAGGTAGCTCATAGCCTTCGCGGTCGAGTTCGCGGCGTTTGTGGGTGACGTGGAAGAAATAGCGCGGCATGGTGCTGTCCTGCCCACAACGAATTCGCGGCGAACTGGCATCTAGGACGTTGATTTGGATCAACCATCCCGCGAATAAGCGGGACGCCTACGGTGCACAAGTGAACAGATGGAACAGGCGGTGGTGGGACATGCTCACTTCGGTGCGCTGGGCAAGCGGCGCGCTCGCGGCCCCAGCGTCCCGCTCTTGTTGTTCTCCTCCCGGCGACGCTTGGGGCAGTCGCGCGCTGATCATGTACGTGCCGCGAAACGGCGCTACAAAATGCGCGAGGTTGTCGGCGGTGGGGACACACGATGCGCGACTTGCTTAGTCCGCGTGAGAAGCGATTATTGAGGCGCTTGGCTGCCGAAAAGACTGACAAGGAGATTGCGAGGAGGCTCGGCGGCACCGCCAAGCAAGTCTCACAGCAGAAAGCCAGGCTGCTCGCGCGATTGCAGATCAATCGCCCGTCGAGATCGCCGACGCAGCAGAGCGATAGGGCGGCCTGGCCGCGCTATCGAGGCATCCATAGAAATCTCGCAGGCGAAACCACGCGCACGTCTCTTGTCGGAACGGTCGGCGCACACCAGACGATACATTGACCTAAGGATCAAAGATGCGCCGCTGCCACTGGTCCAGGGTTAACGAATGGTTAAGCCGGATCTGGGAGGTTGCAAAGGGGGTGACCTAAAACGAGGTCCACCATGTTGAGGCTGAAGAAAGCTGCCCCGGTATCCGGCAATTTGAACAACGGCCAGATCGACACCGCCGAGTTGCTGCTGCACCGCGTGTACGCCTTTGGAGCGGCCGAGGGACATGCCTCCGGCGAGTCAGTGGGGCAAGACGCTGCGGGCTGGGAACGGGCAGAAATGGCTCTGCTACAGGCGCAG
>NZ_JBFUGY010000089.1:0-12054 GCF_056402655.1 Bradyrhizobium sp. P3_C3
TCCCAACAGATTGAACCTTACCGCCGCCGGGCCAATTTAAGCCCGGCGCCGTACTTGTCCCGGCTCGCCGCAGCCACCACTAGGATGAGGCACTGATGTCTGACGACGACGCACTCAAGCAGGAAACGGGCGCTCTTCAACAGATGACAGAGGCTGAACGTAAACTTTTGGTCGGCCTCGAAGAGTTCATCAAGGGCAAGGTCGCGCTAGGCGTCCCCAGAGAGCGCGCCTACGCCATAGTTGCGGAGATAGTCCCGTACGTTCGAGAAGTCAGAGCACGCGAGTTACGCCGCACGTTTAGGGTCGTCTAAGGCGTCCCGGGAGCGGATAGGCCCGGCGGCGTGCACCAGCAGGCCCTGAAACCTTCCTTGGTTTCGTGCGTAGGACCTATATCCGAGGTTTTTGTTAGTTCCCATCTCGGGGCTGGAAATGAACACCGCCGCCGGGACATGTATTGGAGCCCGGCGGCGTATTTCTGTTTCCTTCACCTCCTGGCATGAGCCGTCAGTCGCCCCGGTCACGCTTCCTGCGCGTTCAGCGCCGCCTCTGCCCTGCTCGAATCCGGCTCCTACGCCCTGCTCTGCTCGATCACTCCTGGATGCCAGCGCCCGTGAAGGCGGCGAAGGTGTCGCGCAGCCAAGCGCGGACGTAGCCGACCAGGATTCGCGACTCCGCCGTCTCGATGAAGCTGCCGAACGCCAGGCCCTGCCGCTGCACCTCGGTGCAGGCGCGCTCGCCAGCACCGACGTCCAGTTCACAGAGAGTTTCGAGATCGACGGGCGCGAGATGTTTGCCCATGCCCGCAAGGTCGTGCTCGAAGGCGTCGTATCCAAGGTGTGCGACAGCGTGTACCCGGTCGGCCGCAGCAATATTTGGGTCAAGAAAACCTGTGCCCAGCGCGAGACGCTTACCATCGCCGTTCGGCGTCGATGAGGGCAAGTGGGACGGCATGTATCTCGGTCGTCGCAAGGCGAGGATCTGGTTTTTGCCGTCAAGGTCGACCACGGCTTTGAAGACATCGGCCGCCAAGTTGTGCGAGAAGCTTCGACCGCTCGTCCGCAAGACACCGCCCTATGCCAAGCGGATCGCGCACTGGGGCATCTGGGTCGAGCCGAAGCTGCTTGCCGAGATCGAGCATCGCGCCAAGTCCGCCGATCCGTTCTTCAAAGGTCTGGAGGAGCTTTGATGCTCTCATGTCGGCGGACGAGCCGACCGTCTATCTGCTCGCCAACGACTTTGGACACGCTGGGCCAAATCTCTTTCGCCGCGGCACCCGGACCGTGGCTTACGACCGTGGAAGAGCTGAGGATTTGGCCGATCAATTGCCATATCCCTTTGCGCGTGCGGAAGAATGCGGCCGGGGTGCGAAGGAGTGGATATCCTCTGAGTCTCGATAATTGGCGATTACCGGCGCTGAGTCTGCTTTGCACAAGAAGGCCGGCGACATTGGCCACGTCGCCTTATGACCGAGCGGCATATTTGAGCCCTGAACCATCCGCCCTCGCCGGCATATGCGCTCAGGGAGAACGGCCGACTAGCCACATCTGACGGTTCAAGCCCTTTACTTTTGTCTCGCATCCGCCTTTACACAAACATTGCTGGCGTTATCTCATCCACTTGGATGATCACGTCGGCCGGAATATCATTGCGGCGCGCCGCCTTTCTGATTGCCTCCGCACTCTCAGCTTCATAAAGACAATAAGTCTTGCGCTTGTCGGCGCTAAGAAAGGTCAACAGCCACTTTACGCCTTCCTCATCGTTGATGCGGTTAACTGCATCTGCTCCTTCCTTTGTCATCTCGAGTTTTTCGGCGAAATTTCGCTCGATCATGAAACGTGGCATATGCATCTCCTTTGTCCGATGTGACCTCAGTGCCGTTGCTCCCGAATCCTATCCATCAAGGCTGTCATCTTCAGGCGGCATGCCGTCGTCCAAGATTCATTCAACAGGACTTCGGCTCGCTCGAGGTCGCCACGCCGGCTACGACGGCGCAGCATGCGCGCGAACCGGTGCTGTGTGTGTGCGAGCCAAGGGTATGCCTGCATGCCGCGATCCATTCGGATCGCCTCTTCGAAGTGCTGTTCAGCTCTATCCCAGTCAGTTAGAACTTCGGCCAACTCTCCGAGAAAGCGGCCGGCTGACCCGTAGCATACAGTCACGACCCCCGCCGTAACTGTCATGTGGCGATAAGGCTCAAGCAGATCATAGAGAGCATGTGCACTGACCGCATCACCGAGTGCTGCACATACATCCGCCAGATAAGAGAGGGTAGTGCTGCGCACCGCATCCATTGGAAGCGCGAAGCCGGTGTCCCTCAACTCATCCAGGAGCTCTTGTGCCTGCGGCTTGAATCCGAGTTCAGCTGCTATGACCGCAAATCCGGGCTTCCAGGCGTTGAGGTTGCCTTTGTCTATGAAATGTCTGACGATCGGGGCGACTTCCGAAAGACGGCCCTGCTCGCGCCGGATCGTGAACATTTGCATTCCATAGACGCCCTCGACGCTCTCACCATATCTCCGGCGACCGAGCTCATAGGCACTTTCAGCAAACCTTTCCGCGGCTGCAAAGTCGCCATTCAATAACGCCAGCATCGCATGTCCGTGTTGTCCGACCCACTGCTGATGCGTCATTTGCTGACCATTGGTCAGCGAGCAGAACGTGTCCAGAGCTCCTATCATTCCCTCGCGGTCGCCGAATTCGGCAGAATAATAAATGCGAGTTGCAAGAGCACGGGTACGGAAGTCTGCGTCGTTAAGCCGCTCTGCGATGCCCAGCAATTCGCCCACGCGCTTTAGCAAGTTTTTGGACTGCTTGCCGGAAAGGGCAGCCGGGACCAGAAGCGGATTGAACAGAGCCTCGCAGAGTGTGCGATCGTCACCGATACGACGTGCAATTTCGATAGCTTTGGAATTGGATGCATCTGCACGCTCAAGATCACCGTTCATGTAGAACGCTCTGCCGAGTGCGCTCAATATTTGGCAATGCTGCCGAGTGTCTTTATCTTCGATCGCGGGCAGTGCTTCGAGCAAAAGGTTGATCGAAGAATCGCGCGGATCATGAGAATAGAAATGGGCTTGCGCAAATCCAATTGCGGAACTGGCGAGCGCTTCGGGCTCGTCAATAGCTCTTGCTACGCGGGCGGATTCACCGAACGTGGCAGACGCCTGTTGCAGGTCGCCGGCGGCTATCTGCGCCCAGCCCAACGCAATCTTTGTCTCCAGGATAGTATCTTCGCGACCTTGCAAGTCCGGTAGATTCTGGGCAATTGCCAAGACTTTCTCGTAATGATCGATGGCTTCGTAATTCGCCGAGCGCGTGATCGCCCGCTCGCCCGCAAGTCGCCAGAACGGAAGGGCCAACTCTGCTAAATTGGCTTCGGAAAAGTGCTGCGCAATCAGCTCGGGCTGCGTCTCCGCTATTTCTCGGCACTCGGTCAGAGCGCGCGCGATCGCAGCGTGATAATGTTGTCTCTTACTCATAAGCAGAGATTGGTACGCCGCATCCTGAATTAGGGCATGCCTGAAGACGAACGCATCTTCGGATGAACCTGACCTCAGAAGGAGGTGCGCGGTCATGAGTTCGGCGATGGCGGCATCAAGCTCCGCGGATGAAACCCGGCAAACACGACTGAGCAGATCAAGGCTGAATTCACGGCCGATAACGGAGGCGGTTTGCGCGGTCTCCCTTGCAGTCGGCTCACATCGATCAAGCCGCGCTAAGAGTGAACCCTGAAGTGTTGCTGGCAACGCCATCTTGATCCCACACTCGTTGGCCTCTCGTTCGGCAAGAAAGCGGGCCATCTCCTCGATGAACAGCGGGATTCCGTCGGCTCGATCAACGATTTCCTTGACCAGTTGAGCGCTGGATCTAAATCCGACGATATTTCGTACCATGTCGGCAACGAGGGGCTGCGTCAGGGCCCCGATAGAAAGGGACAGCACGTGACCGTAGGCGCGAGGCCATTCAAATTTCCAGCCTGGCCGATGCGTCACGAGCAACATGACAGGTGCTCGACTGATCGGCGCTAATAGCGCGTCGAGTAACTCGGTCGTGGTCGGGTCGATCCAGTGGGCATCCTCAACAACGAGCAGCAGAGTGACGCGCCTGGCCCGGTGCACGAAGTGCTCGACCAGGGTCTGCAAGATGAGACTCTTCCTTTGCTGCGGCGCGAGTTCAAGCTCGCCATAGCGATCATGGTAGTCAAGTGAAAGGAGCTCGGCATAGACGACGCCCACGGCACCGCTATCGATGCCAAGGCCGGCAAGCATGCGCTCGAGCTTGTCGAGACGATGCTCGTTGTGATCTTCAGGCCGAAAGGCCGCCACTCGCGACAGGTTCTGAACAATCGGGAATAGAGCACTGTTGCTATGGTATGGTGAGCACTGAAGACGGATGACCTCGTGAGGCGTTGAACCGAGTGTTTCAGTGAAGACCTGGACGAGCCGCGACTTGCCGATGCCGGCGTCTCCCGACAGCAGGACTGCCTGTCCTTTCGCCTCACGCGCGAGATCCCAGCTTTTGAAGAGGAGCGCGAGTTCGCTTACGCGACCGACGAACGGTGACAGCTCTCCCGCATGGGCGGCGTGGAAGCGGCTCTCGACCTCACGCTCCGACGTGACGAGGTGCGCCCTCGTGCCCGTGCCGAATCCTTTGAGGGATATCTCACCGAGATCCTCTGTAATGAAGGCGTTGCCGATCAATCGTCTGGTCGATTCCGCGATGACGAGTTGATTCGGTTGAGCGATCGCCTGCAGTCTCGCTGCAAGATTCGGTGGCTCGCCCGCCACCGCGCCCTCCTCTCGAACGAAGCCGGCGAACAGGTCCCCTACAACAACTTGTCCTGTGGCGATGCCCACACGCGCCTTAAGCTCGGCGTCTTTGGTTTCAAGCATTTGCACGGCGACCAAAGCCTCGAGCCCGGCTCGAACTGCACGCTCGCCATGATCCTCATAGGCGCGTGGCCATCCGAAATACGCCATGATGCCGTCGCCCATATAGCGAGCGACGTAGCCTCCGTAACGGATGACAGTCTTGGCGACCCGATCTTGGTAACCACGAAGTACCTCCCGGAGATCCTCGGGATCGAGCCGCCGTGATAATTCGGTGGACCCTGCCAAATCGCAGAATAGGACGCTCAGGAGGCGCCGCTCCGGTGGTCGCTCCGAGCAAGCGAGATGCTGTTCAGGTGGAAGCTTTGGGCTCGTAGGAATGGTGCTTATTGGCGGCCAAGTTGTCCCGAAGGTGCCCGATGCCGCAGCTATCAGGATTTTGCGGTGTCCAAGAGACACTCCTAACTCGCGAAGATCCGCTTCGGTGAGGTGCGGCAGCACACTCATATCGATGTCGTTGGCGACGAAGGCGCCGGAATATTGCTCAAGGCCAAGCGTTCGTAGCCACGTATGAACGTCGTTGCTCATAGGCTTCCCGTCGCGTCTTCACTCCCCGCTTTTGTATTTGTTGTTTGGTTTAGCACCGCCGCAGTCGAGAATGAGCGGCGTTGCGATGCAGCTTATCCGAAATAATTCAAGGCTTTACTTATGCGCGTGATCTACGCGGGACCGAGCAACTATAGCATATCTCGCCGACGCCGGAGTACTCAATCATGCCTTCAGGATCTGTAGTCGGACCGCATAAACCCATATTGGAAGTCGTTTTCCCGTGCGGAGCGGAAGGGTTGTCACGTGCCAAATTCGACGTTTTTACATAGGGTTAGGTTGCCCATTGCCCGCGCTCATTTAGACCAGCCCATCGGAGGTTACGGTCTGAAAATTGCTCATGGCTAGTGGGCCTGAGTTGACCGGGCTTATTGCGCCGGCGATCGACGCTCCATCGGGTCTTGTGCAGCTGCTTGCGGCTGGAATTGGCCTGCCGGAGATGTCCACCATCTCTCGAATGTCCGCTCCACGCCGAGAGCCGACAAGCTCACGATAATCGAACGAAAGCTTTCAGCCAATTATTGCGAATTGACGGATCGCGAAGTGCCCCGCCCCTTCGCGCCCGCTCGCAGCGGCGGCCCAATCTGTAGTTTGTCACCGTAGCTACTCACGCGAACCTCGAGCTGCCTGCCGAAAATTGCAGAGTACGCAATGGTTTGGTCTTTCCCGTTTGGAGGAGCGGTGATCACCCCCTCATGCCGGGTATCGAAATCACCGACGAGTGCCGCGCCCTGATCTGAAGAAAAATGACCGACGACCTACGAACCGACAAAGCCGCGCGGGCCCCACGGCCCCTCCCCAGCTTCGACCCTCAAATAACAAAAGGCGGTCGCTGGTTTGTCGCTGTGACAACCGGTGTTGGTCCGACTTCCCACGTTGGGGACTTCGCTACGGAAGCGGAGGCAATGACTGGATTTCGACAAGGTCGAAATATTGGCCGGCAAACCGATCTAAGGATGCCTACAAAAAACTACGCCGCTGGGCTCGAAATACGACGTCCCGGCGGCGCTCTATTGCTGGCCCCTGAAATCCCCAGCGGGGGCGCTATAGCAGCCATCGCGGCGCACAAGTGTGAACTGGTTCACAATTGGTGCCCGTAAGATCACGGCGCCTTGGACCGCCTCACCAAGAAGTAGAGTTGCCGCGTGCGCTTCGTTCGCCCTATGGTGGCGCCCGGCTGGGGAATTTCAATGGGACTCGTGACTGAATCGAATCGCGTTAAGGCATTTCGCCTCAGAATCGCAAAAGACATTCCGAAGTTTCCGAACGATAGGGCTTCGCTCCAGGCACTCCAATCTAAGTCGCTCAGAGCACTGCTCATCGATTATGGAAACTGGAAGATTAGGTACATCGCGCCGCGTGCGCGCGCTGTCGTGATTGAGCCTACCGCTACGGCCGATCCCAGGTGGCAGACGCTAGCTCCCGAAGTTCAGTTGCTACTTGAGAAAGTGAGGAACGGAGTAGATCTCACCCCTCACCTGTCCCTTCAGCCGAACACCCGTGGCTTTACGCCGTCCGCTGCCGAGCCAGGCCCAGACGTTGATCGCTGGGCCGACAAAGATATGTTGCTAAACGTGATGCGCTACCATCACCTGCACTTCGACGCCGCTCCCGGCAATGGCATGCGATCCGACGATGTACTTTTCGCGCACGTGACTCGGAACGAGTTTACGGTCGTCGGAATCTTCAATCATACCGTGTTCAAGCAAACCGAACCGAATGCAAATATCACCGCTGAACGAGATCGTCTGTGGGAGATTTTCGACGAACGATCGTCAAGGGGACACACTCCCGGATCGGTCATCGTACCGACTTTGATCACCCTGTCCGGCCACAATCTCGAATTTGTGCGGGCCGCGACTGACTACGTGCGAGTCGTGGCTGAAATCGATCCGCACCTGGACGATCCCAGCTACGTTTGCGGCCTTTACGAACAAGCTGGCGTTCCCCTTCCCAAGAGACCGAAAGTGGAGTGGTATCTGCATTTCCTTGATCTTGGTCTGCTGGACAAGAACATGGGCGCATTCTTCTGTCTGAGAAATGGTCCAAATTAGCGGGAGCGCGCTACCCCTCTTCCTCCGGCCCCATTCCAGAAGTGAAATAGTGCCACCGCCAAGGAGCAAGTGGGAGGACTAAAGCGTAGTTCGCGCCCCCAACGCCCAACCAAAGACTAGTTGCCCCCTCGGCTCTGCTCGCCCTATGGTGGCGGCGGGGCTGGGGACACTTCATGAAGATGTTTTTCGCGGCGCTCGCACCGCCTCTGGCGTGTGTGGCAATTCGGCTAGCGCGGCCCGCGCCACCGGGAAGCGCCAGTCGGTGTTGGTTCGCCTGCAGCCGGACGACTTGTCCGCCCTCGACGCTTGGGCCGCGAAGCAATACGAGCCCCACACACAAGGCCGGAAGCTATCCGCACGCTGGTGCGGCTGGCGCTGAAGGGGAAGACGAAGTGAATCACGTCAGCCCGTTCTCGCGGCAACAAGCTGATCAAGGACGGCGGTTTGACCTATGGCTCAATTGACAAAGCTCGATGTTGCCCGACACCAACTGGGAACGGCACTCGATCTCTTTATCAGGGATAAAGATCCAATAGCCGTACAATGCCTGGCCTGCGGTGGCAGCGAGCTGATCGATAAGATAGCAACCGCGGCTGATATACCGACAATGTCAACGCACATGTTGGAAACCGCTCCAACCCTGGATATTGCAAAGCTGCGCCGGCTGCAGCGGCAGTATTGGAACGCCTTCAAACATATGAACGATCGAGACGGAAATGCGCGCGAGGACGCGGAGACGCTCGCTGCTTTCGATGATACGAAAAATGACGCCGCACTCTTTGTTGGTTGGTGGGACTATTATGCGGTGACAAACAAGCTTCCTATGTCTGTCCAGGTTTTCCAGATTTGGTGGTACGCTTTAAACGAGACGAAGCTGGCGGACGATGCCGATCTTGACACCATTAGGAAAGCCTTCCCCGGAATTGTGTCATGCGATCGAACTGAGAGAAAGCGGCGACTTAGGCGAGCGGTAGAGAAATATCGCAACAACGCGGAGACCCTCGCCGACCCGCGAACAGAGAAAAATCCTCTCTGTTTTCCCGCGAACGTTTTCGTCCGGGCCGATGACAGTGCCCAGTCCGTCTGATCCTCTATCGCAAGCGCTTCACCCTAACTGGCTTGAATCCGCGAGCCATCGTACTGTGAGCGACGACCATCAATATGCAGACAATCTATAACTTGCCTCCGCAGTGGATCCGAGACTTATCCGACGAGGTCGCCTACCTCCGCGGCAGATTTCTAACAAGTTATGCTCAATGCGAGTTTCTACTCGCCGACCTGTCCGTGAGAATTGATAGTCGATTTCGTTACGCTCTCGACAAAAGGATCAACGCGACGAAAATCATGGCCGAGACTGACGGCCCTCTGAATCAATACTCCGACGAGCTACTACCACTGTTGGAGCATTTGCCGACGTACAGCGAGCGCCGTCATTGGCTGGCGCATGGATTCCTTGAACTCATTCACGACAAGAAGCAAAACCATCTCGTAAAAATCCGACGCTACATTCAAGAGAAAGACGACCGGCTTCAGATCGCCGTTTGGGAATTTACTGTCCAGGCTCTTCGAGACGACGTTGCAGCAATCACCATCTACGGCTCGACATTCGTGGGACTGTGGCAGCGCATCTATTCGGAATGCGGCCTAAGTTAGCGTCTCTCAGATCCGTCAGGTAACCCAACTTCGACATTGAAGTTTTCGCCTTCTTCGCGAAGCCGGATTCCATGCAGGGGCGTGACGAACATCTGTTGATGAGCGGAATTGCCAAAGACTTGAAATCCGCCACTCCTCAAAAAGGCAAATATCTCGGTGGCGAGCATGTGCGCCTCTTGGCTCCCCATGCTCGACCAAACGACGACACGCTTATTTCGAGGTACTGCATTGAGCAGATCCGATTTGAGGTTGTCGCTCATTACCCGCTGCATGCGGGCGTTGACGTGGACGTTTTGCGCGGTGATGCCGCCTGACTGATTGTGCGATGTTACGTAGACATTTCCAGTAGGCTTCGCTGAATCATCGCTCACAATCTGACCTTCCTTTGGTGGCATGCCTCTAAGCAGCCTAAGCCCAAACAAGCCAAGCACGAAGGCGACCAGTGAGAAAAGAACAACCGGTATGTAGCCCCACTGCGTGAGATAGGCCCAAGCGCCGACTACAGCCGCCAGCACAGCACCCCCAATGTATGGCCAAACCTGCTTGATGATATCGAGGGTCGCCGAAAGTGCCTTTGCAACTGAGGTATAAGTATCGATTCTTGAGGGCATGCCCGAGTGTACACGGTGGTAGCAGCACGAATCAATATCGCCCCAGTCATCCCACCATCCTACACCAAGCCCCTCACCTCCACCGCTTCCGCCCGCCCCTAAGTCCCCGCCGCTCGATCTCTGCACCGGAGTCGTTTACCACGACTACGACCGTGCCCGCATCACGGTCGCAATCGGGATCGCTGGCGATATCCAAAGCGATGCGGGCGCCGTGTTGGACCGCTAGCTCAGCAGAGCCAAATAGCTCTCCAACCTGGTCCGCCTGTGTCTCGCCGTTGTGGAAGATCGGGAAGTAGTAACATCGCATAGCCGCAGCCCTCGTCCTTCAGCGGCGATCATGCGCCCACATCGGGACGGGCCGCACCTGTCAAAAACGACAGGGTCCGTGCGGCAGCGGCGCTAGCAAACGGGCTCGCGTCATCACCTCACGCCTCCTCCGCGCCTCTCCTTGCGGCCTCACCGGCCTCCCCGCCCGATCCTCCCGCCAACGGTGCACCACACGTTGAGTCACGCCATCCGCGGTCACCGTCGTCAGCACAGCATGAACGCCGATGTAATATTTGCCATCGCTGGCCGGTCGCCGCCGCTGAATCTCCAGCATATGGAGGAGATCAGTCTCCGCGTCGCGCTTATCGCGATCCACGCCAATTTGCCATCCCGCGGTCAGTAGATCTTCAACCGGCGGCGTCGGCATAGCCGCGATTGCTAGCGGACTCTGCTGGCTGGAACCTGCAGCGAGCGAAAAAATTGACTCGTCAGGGAGGTTCCGATGACACAGAAAAATCGGACGCCACGTGGGTCGAGCACAATGGATCCCGTTACTGGTTCCGGCGCTGGCCAAGTTCCGACGAAACCGCACGACTCCGGCAGTCAGGCGAATGAAACTGTCGATGACCTGGACGCTCAAACCGAAGCGTTGCGGCACGCGGCAGAAGATGCGCCATCTGCTGCAGCACCTGACGACGAAGAAAAAGTGCCGGTCTTTGACCGGGCTGGTGCTGCGCCGAAAATCTGAGCGAGAAGACTGCCATGCACTGGCGCAAAGTGCCGAGCAGAACGAGCGGCAAGGTCTTCGATGTCGTGGTCTTGGCGTCTACCGCCTTAGTCGCCGTTTCGATTGTCTTGCTGGTTCTGCATTTTCCCGCGTGTCAGCCGAAATAGATAGAACTAGCTGTTCGTTGTCGGCCATTAAATCTCCGTAAGTGCGCAGAGCGTTTGTTGCGCAGCACGCGCCATGTTGTTAGACCGCGCCTTCAACATTGAAGGAGCGCCGAGTGGCCAAGAAGAACAAAGTAGTTCGCCGCGAGTGGACCAAGACCGATATTCGGGACTTGAAGGCGCACTCCAAGGCGCGGACGCCTGTCGTAAAAATAGCCAAGATGACCAAGCGAACCGAGGGAGCGCTACGTCAGAAGGCTATCGTGTTGGGGATCGGCCTGGGGCATCAGCGGTAAATTGACGCTGGCTTCGTTGAGGGAGCCGCCAAATTTCGATATTGTTTTAACGCTCGCATCTGCGCCGATCAGGTGCAGACTACTGCGTCCGTCAAGGCAGCCGGAGCTTTCGCGGCCTTGGGGTTGAGGGCTCGCCTTCGCCAGCCCCGGCGAGTCCCACCTCGGTCAGCGAAGGTGACGCATTTAATTGTCCCAATGTGTGACATCGACGACATTGCGCCCCGGCACCCGCGCTGTAGGCTTCATCTCGCCGGGGCTGGACTCCATACTTACCTATTCATTTTACCCGGTTCGCCGCAGTGGTTAGCCGCTGCGGCCTTTTGATTGAAAAGCACGTCGGGCGCATCACCCGATTCGTAGATTTTCCGCCGACTCTTTGCCGCGATTTGAAACGACGTCGAAGCTAACCTTAGCTCCCTCTGCGAGCGAGGTGAAACCAGCCTTCTCGACTGCCGAGATGTGAACAAAGACGTCCTTGCCGCCCGCATCTGGTTGAATGAACCCGTACCCCTTCGTCGGATTGAACCACTTCACTGTCCCCATTGCCACTTAACTTCTCCATTTTTCAAAAACGAAAACTAGTGCCTGAATCTCGACAAAAGAAAGGCTGGTCGCAACCGCGCTCATGCGCCGGAAGTACGCGAGCCGAGGATGTCGTTTTACGTCGTGTGAACCTCTTCACATGGGTATGACATCAGGACGGTTAATCTCCAGTCGCTGGCGAGAGGTTTCAGTTACAGCGGGAGGCGGCCGTGGCAGCAGACACAAAGGCGGACGACTGGTTTATTGCTGCGCACGTGCTGAGGGTACGCACGTCGTCGGGCACCGCATCGATATCGTTTAAGAT
>NZ_JBFUGY010000090.1:0-12037 GCF_056402655.1 Bradyrhizobium sp. P3_C3
TGCGTTGGCACGGCCACGGGTGTTCAGGCCCAGTGTTAAGGGCATCGCGTCGAGGGAGAGTGTGACGAACTTGTCTCGAGTCACTTCCTGATCAGCGGAATCTGCAAATTGGTTGGCCGGTTCTGCTCGGTGTCAAAGCCACGGCCGTCGATGTTGCGGGCGCCCCAGAACAGGAGGTCGCCCCTGAGATAGACGAGATCATATTCCATGAAGTTCGTGGCCTCGGCGAGACCGAAGGGAGCGAAGGTCTTGCCGAAGATGCTCTGGGGCGCGCCTACGTCCCACGGTGCATATCCGACCGCGGCGACCTTGTTGAGCACATCGGCAAATCCCTGCGCCAGCGGCGTAACCTCGTAGGTCTCGTCGGCAATGAAGTCGACCTTCTGCGCGCCCGGAGCGATGGGATGCGCACCCTTCCACAGCATATGGCCGCCAATCCTGATCCGCGCGAGCGGCACGGCGCTGTAGGGATCGGCCGAGTTGACGATATCGAGCTCGAAACGGTCGGAGGGGAGATATTTGAAGGCCCGCTTGAGATAGAACGGCTTGAGCGTGCCATCGGCGTTCTTCGCCGCGCTCGGGCGCACCTCCGGTGCGATGCTTTCCCAGTCGCCGAGCAGCGCCTGCTTCAATCCTGTCACATCCAGTTCCATGTTGTTTGCCTTTGCCTGCGTGTTGGAGGATTGCGCAGCCGCTTCGCCAGATCCCGCCAGTGCCAGGATCAGCAGAGACGTTTGAATGCACTTGAGCATGTGAAGCTCGCTCCCCTGCGCCTCTGCCTGCCAGGCAGACCTGGTTCACGCCGGCTATACGGGCAGCTGGCCGCCTGGAAAAAGACTTTGTAAGCTGGCCCCATGCCTGCGAGATATGGGAGATCGCGATGGAGCTTCGGCATCTCCGCTATTTCGTCGCCGTTGCCGATGCAGGCAGTTTGACTGTTGCGGCCGAGCAGAAGCTGCACACGTCGCAACCGTCGCTCAGCCGGCAAATCCGGGATCTCGAACGGGAGGTCGGCGTTCCCTTGATGAACCGCAGCGCCCAAGGCATCGCGCTGACGGCGGCCGGCAAGGCCTTTCTCGAGCACGCCAGAATGGCGCTGCTTCAGGCGGAGGCTGCCAAGGAAGCGGCGCTCCGTGCCGCGCAGCCCCCGCAGCCCGCTTTCTCGTTGGGCTTTCTGTCGGGCGCCGAAATCGACCTGCTGCCCGAGGTGGATCGCATTCTGCGCGACGCATTTCCCGGCATCGATATCCGCCTCTCGAGCGATTATTCGCCCTCGCTTGCCAAGGCCCTGATGCGGCGAAAGCTCGATGCTGCCTTCATCCGGCCGGAGGAGCACATGGAAGATCTGGTCTGCCGGCGCGTGCGCACCGATCCGCTGGTCTTCGTCTTTCCGAGCGACCATCGGCTGGCTTCTCAAGCCGCGGTGGCGCCCGAGGAAATCAGGGACGAGACCTTCTACCTACCGTCCAAATCCGCTCCCGCGGTTCGCCGTATCGTTCTGGATTATTTCAGCCGGACCGGAATCGACCTCAAGCCCGACCGCGAAGTCCACAATGTTGTTCACGCGATCTCCATGATCGCGTCCACGCGCGGCGTCATGATGCTGCCGGCCTACACGAAGCGATATCTGCCGGAGACGATCACCACCCGGCCGGTGCGGGGTGAAGCACCCAAGCTTGATCTCGTTGTCGCCTATCACAAGGCGAATCAATCCCCGATCCTGAAGTTGCTTCTCTCCGAGGTCGGCAAGCTCGCCACGGCGTCGTCCTAGGCTCACTTCACCGGCCGCTTCTCGAGCTTCCTTGCCAGTGTGCGGCGGTGCATGCCCAGCCTTCTCGCCGCTTCCGAGATGTTGAAATCGGTCTCGATCAGCGTCTGGTGGATGCGCTCCCATTCCAGCGTCTTGATCGAGGTCGGCCGTGCATCGAGGGCGACTTCGGCGTTGCCTTCGGCCTTGTTGAAGGCGGCTTCGATATCGTCGGTGTTCGACGGCTTTGCCAGGTAGTGGCAGGCGCCGAGCTTGATCGCCTCGACGGCGGTGGAGATGCTGGCAAAGCCGGTCAGCACCACGATCAGCATCTCCGGATCGTGCGTGTGCAGCAGTTCCACGCAGGCGAGGCCCGAGGCGCCGCCGAGCTTGAGATCGACCACCGCGTGTCCAAAGGATCGCTCCTCCAGCACCTTCCGCACCTCTTCGATCGAAGCTGCGAGGACGACGTCGTAGCCGCGGCGCTCGAACGAGCGTTTCAGCGTGCGCGCGAAGCCGGCATCGTCCTCGACGACGATGAGCGAACGGTCAGGCGTCAAAATTTCCTCCGATCGCGAGCGTTGCGAGCGGCAGCGTCAGGCGGACGGTGGCGCCACGCTTCCTGTGGTTCTCGGCGGTCACGCTGCCGCCGAGCTTGCGCACGACGTTCACGACCAGGAACAGGCCGAGCCCGCCGCCGGCGCGGCCCTTGCTCGAGTGATAGGGTTTTCCGAGCTGCGCCAGCATCTCCGGCGCAAAGCCCGGGCCGCGATCGCTGATCGACAGCACGAGATTGTCGCCCTCGCGCTCGGCCAGCAGCTCCACCCATTCGCGCGAGACCTCATAGGCATTGTCGAGCACGTTGAAGATCACTTGCTTCAGCGCGATGTCAGAGACGATCGCGACGTCCTCGCCGAACGTGTTGACGAAATAGAGCGTGCGGGCCGAGCGTGCGTCGCGCCACTCGTTCACCAGCGCGGTGACGAAGGCCGTCACCGTCGTCGGCGAGGAGCCTTCGCCGCGCGCTTCGCCCGCCGACACCAGGATGCCCGTCACGATGGTCTTGCAGCGTTGCAGAGAGGTTTCCATCTCCGCGAGATCCTCGGCAAGTTCCTGATCGGCGGCGAGATCGGGCATGCGGCGCCAGTCGCTGAGGATCACCGACAGCGAGGCGAGCGGCGTGCCGAGCTCATGCGCCGCGCCGGAGGCGAGCAGGCCCATGCGGACGATGTGGTCCTGTTCGGCTGCATGCTGGCGCAGTGCCGCCAGATGCGCATCGCGCTCACGCAAATTCCTGTTGATGCGGGTGACGAACACGACCAGCAGCACGGCGTTGAGGACGAAGCCCAGCAGCATGCCGGTTACGGTGAGACTGTAGGCCTCGCTGATCGGGTTCGGCGGCAGGTCGAGCGGCCGGTAGGCCATGGTCAGCCAGATGAAACTCGCGCAGGTCAGTGCGACCAGTGACCAGGTCGAACGGGCATTAAGCAGCACCGCCCCCAGCGTCACCTGGAGCAGGAACAGCGAGGTGAAGGGATTGGTGGCGCCGCCGCTGAGGTAGAGCTGCGCGGTCAGCGCGGCGACATCGAGCATCAAGGCGACCAGCAGCTCGTTGTTGGTGATCGCGGCGCGATGGCGCACCCAGACGAGGCTGGAGACGTTGAGCAGCAGCAGCGCGCCGATCACCGCGCCCATCCGTTCCAATGGCAGGGGAATACCCAGGCCAAAATGCACGCCGCCGATGGTCACGATCTGCCCGACCACCGCGGTCCAGCGCAGCTGGATCAGCAGCGCCATGTTCTTGCGGTTGGTCTCGTCGTCGGTCGGCGCAACGCCGATCAGCTCGCTGCGCGCGTCCGCCTGCGATTGCAGCGTGACGGCGTCATGCGTCATTCCGTCGTCAGGTAGATTCGACGATCGTTCCAGCATCTGATCCCGTCCTGCGGGCGGTGGCATCGGAGCAGCCGGCCGGTTCGTGGACGAAGCGCTTGCGGCGGAACAGCCCGCCGCCGAATGTGACGAAAAGTTTACCCGCCAGCATGAAAGCCAGGGCAAACCACGTCAGCGCGTAGATCAGGTGGTTATTGGGAAAGCTGATCACGGTCAATCCGCCGATCGGGCCGCTGGTGGTTTGTGATCCGGCGTCAGCATCGACGAAAAAGGGTGCGACATGGTCGAGGCCGCGCGCTGCCGCAATCGCGGCGACATCCCGCGAGTACCAGCGGTTGTGCTGGGGCACGTTGTTCCGCAGGAATCCGCCCTTCGGCTCCGTCATGCGGAGCAGGCCCGTGATCTCGACCTGCCCGTCCGGATTGCCGATCTGGCGCGTCGATGCGTCGCGCCGCTCGGACGGCACGAAGCCGCGATTGACCAGGACGAGCGTGCCGTCGCCGCGCTGAAGCGGCGTCAGCACCCAATAGCCGGGGCCTTCCTCGGTGACCGCCTGAACCAGTGTCTCGCGGTCATGCAGGAAGCGGCCGGTGAGGCTGACGTGCCTGTATTCGTCGTTTGCGGTGGAGACGGCCGGCCAGGCCGCGCGCGACGGGATCGGCTGGGCCGGGGCATGGACGCGCTGCTCGACGCGGTCGATCAGCGCCAGCTTCCAGGTGCGCCGTTCGATCTGCCAGACGCCGAGTGCGATCAGAAGTGCAAAGGCCGCGAGCGAGAGAACCGTGAGCCACAGGCGCGGACGCGCAGCGTTGCGACGCGCGTCCTTATCCTTGCCTGTCACGGTCCAAGCCTTGCTCACTTTCAAGCCTTGCTCACTTCCAAGCCTTGCTCACTTCGGAGTCTCGCTTACTTCATTCCCGTCATCTGGTGCATCGGCATCATGTTGCTGTTGAGGTGGTTCATCACCCACAGCGAGCCGGACAGCGCGATCACCACCATGACGATGGTGAAGATCAGCGCCATCATGCTCCAGCCGTTCTCGGACTTGGTGTTCATGTGCAGGAAGTAGATCATGTGCACGACGATCTGCACGACAGCGAAGGCCATGATGACGAGCGCGGTGATCTGCTTGCTCGGCAGCGCGCCGCTCATCACCAGCCAGAACGGGATCGCGGTCAGCACGACCGAGAGCACGAAGCCGAGCATGTAGGTCGAGAACGTGCCGTGGGCGTGGTCGTCGCCGTGGTGATGGCCGTCCGCGTGGGCGGCGTGGGTATCGGTGTTCATCGCAGAACTCCCAGGAGATAGACGAAGGTGAAGACGCCGATCCAGACCACGTCCAGGAAGTGCCAGAACATCGACAGGCACATCAGGCGGCGGCGGTTGGCTTCGATCAGGCCGAACTTCCAGACCTGCACCATCAGGGTCACCAGCCAGATCAGGCCGCAGGAGACGTGCAGGCCGTGGGTGCCGACCAGCGTGAAGAAGGCGGACAGGAAGGCGCTGCGCTGCGGGGTCGCCCCTTCATGGATCATGTGGGCGAACTCGGAGAGCTCGATGCCGATGAAGGCGAGGCCGAACAGGCCAGTGATCGCCAGCCACATCTGGGTCTGGGCGATCTTGTTCTGCTGCATCGTCAGCATGGCAAAGCCATAGGTGATCGACGACAGCAGCAGCATCGAGGTGTTCACCGCGACCAGCGGCAGCTCGAACAGGTCCTTCGGGGCGGGGCCGGCGGCGTAGTTGCCGCCGAGCACGCCGAAGGTGGCGAACAGCATCGCAAAGATGAGGCAGTCGCTCATCAGGTAGATCCAGAAGCCGAGCGGGGTGCTGTAGCCTTCCGGATGCGGGTGTTCGTCGGCGAGATAGAAGACCGGCTCGCCGGTTTGCGAGGGATTCACAGAGACAGTCATTTACTTGGCTCCGGCGAGCAGTTTGGTGCGCGCGTCCTCGGTCCGGATGACGTCGTCGGCCGGGATGTCGAAGTCGCGGTGATAGTTGAAGGTGTGACCGATGCCGACGGCGAGCATCGCGATGAAGCTCACGGCGGCAAGCCACCAGATGTACCAGATCAGGCCGAATCCCATCGCGGTGGCGAGGCCGGCGAGGATGATGCCGGTGCCGGTGCTGCTGGGCATGTGGATCGGCTTGAACCCCAAGAGCGGACGCTGATAGCCGCGCTTCTTCATGTCCCACCACGCGTCATTGTCGTGAACGACGGGGGTGAAGGCGAAGTTGTAGTCCGGCGGGGGCGAGGAGGTCGCCCATTCCAGCGTGCGTGCATCCCAGGGATCGCCGGTGACGTCCTTGAGCTGCTCGCGCTTGAGGAAGCTGACTGCGAACTGCATCAGCATGCAGAGGATGCCGAGGAAGACCAGGCCGGCGCCGATCGCGGCGATGACGAACCAGATCTGCAAGGACGGATCGTCGAACACGCGCAGGCGGCGGGTCACGCCCATCAGGCCGAGCACATAGAGCGGCATGAAGGCCATGTAGAAGCCGGTAACCCAGAACCAGAACGACAGCTTGCCCCAGAACGGATCGAGCTTGAAGCCGAACGCCTTCGGGAACCAGTAGTTGATGCCGGCGAACGCGCCGAACACCACGCCGCCGATGATCACGTTGTGAAAGTGCGCGATCAGGAACAGGCTGTTGTGCAGGACGAAGTCGGCCGGCGGCACTGCGAGCAGCACGCCGGTCATGCCGCCGAGCACGAAGGTCAGCATGAAGGCGATCGTCCACAGCATCGGCAGCTCGAAGCGGATGCGGCCGCGATACATCGTGAACAACCAGTTGAACATCTTCGCGCCCGTCGGGATCGAGATGATCATCGTGGTGATGCCGAAGAACGAGTTGACGCTGGCGCCCGAGCCCATCGTGAAGAAGTGGTGCAGCCAGACCAGGTACGACAGGATGGTGATGACCACCGTGGCGTAGACCATCGAGGTGTAGCCGAACAGCCGCTTGCCGGAGAAGGTCGAGGTCACTTCCGAGAAGATGCCGAAGGCGGGGAGAACCAGAATGTAGACCTCGGGATGACCCCAGATCCAGATCAGGTTCACGTACATCATCGGGCTGCCGCCGAAATCGTTCGTGAAGAAGTTGGTGCCGACGTAGCGGTCAAGCGAGAGCAGCGCGAGCACGACGGTCAGGACGGGGAAGGAGGCGACGATCAGGATGTTGGTGCAGAGCGCGGTCCAGGTGAACACCGGCATCTTCATCATGGTCATGCCGGGACAGCGTAGCTTGACGATGGTGCAGATCAGGTTGATGCCGGATAAGGTCGTGCCGACGCCTGCGACCTGCAGCGCCCAGATGTAATAGTCGACGCCGACGTCAGGACTGTAGCCGATGTTCGACAGCGGCGGATAGGCCAGCCAGCCGGTGCGGGCGAATTCGCCGATGAACAGCGAAGCCATCACCAGCACTGCGCCGCCGACCGTCATCCAGAAGCTGAAATTGTTCAGGAACGGGAACGACACGTCGCGCGCGCCGATCTGCAGCGGCACCACGTAGTTCATTAGGCCGGTGACCAGCGGCATCGCCACGAAGAAGATCATGATCACGCCATGGGCAGTGAAGACCTGGTCATAGTGATGGGCGGGGAGGAAGCCTTCGGAGCCGCCGAACGCGAGTGCTTGTTGTGCGCGCATCATCAGCGCGTCGGCGAAGCCGCGCAGCAGCATCACGATGCCGAGGATCATGTACATGATGCCGATGCGCTTGTGGTCGACGGTGGTGAACCACTCGCGCCACAGATAGCCCCAGAGGCGGAAATAGGTGATGCCGGCGAACAGTGCGCCGCCGCCGAGCGCGACCATCACGAAGGTGCCGACCAGGATCGGCTCGTGCAGCGGCAGCGAATCGAGGCCGAGACGGCCGAAGATGAGCTTGAGAAGATCAGGAGACATGCGAGCTCTCTTTAGGAGTCTGACTTCAGGAGTCTGACTTGGGACGTTGTCCGAGGAAGAAGGACGAGGACTTCAGCGGCGTGAAGATCGGCCGCTTCAGGCCGGCACCGAGCAGCGGCGCGGTGTCGGCGGGTGCCGTGATGGAGGCGGTGGTCCTGCCCTGCGGCGCATCGGGCGTGCAGGTGCCGGCGACGAAGGTTGGCTCGGGTCCGAGCGCGGTGCCGCGGCGTGCGTACTTGTCGTAGGCTAGCGGCAGGGTGCTGTTCAGGCCCTCATGGCCGAGACCGCCCTTGGCGTCGATCGCCATCATCTCGCTCTGGCACATCTTGCCGGTCTCGACGCACATGTTGAGGATCAGGCGGTAGAGGTCGGAATCGACGGTGCCCCAGCGGCGCACCGGCTCGTTCTCGCTCGGCTTTTCGAGCTGGAGATATTCGGCGCGGCCGAGCGAGCCGCCGGCTGATTTGGCCTGCGCGATCCAGGCGTCAAAGCCCTTGTCGTCGAGGCCCTTGAAGTTGAAGTGCATGCCAGAGAAGCCGGCGCCGCTGTAGTTCGCCGAAAAACCCTTGTAGGTACCGGCGTGGTTGATCACGGCGTGGAGCGACGTCTCCATGCCCGGCATCGCGTAGATCTGACCGGCGAGTGCGGGGATGTAGAACGAGTTCATCACCGAGGAGGCGGTGATGTGGAAGTTGATCGGGCGGTCAACCGGCGCGGCGAGCTCGTTGACGGTGGCGATGCCGTAATCGGGGTAGATAAAGAGCCACTTCCAGTCGAGCGCGACGACATCGACGACGAGCGGAGCCTTGGACTGGTCCACGGCGCGTTCCGCATGGATGCGGCCGATGTTGCGATAGGGGTCGAGCAGATGCGTGCCCATCCAGGTCAGCGCGCCCAGGCAGATGATGATCAGCAGCGGCGCCGACCAGATCACCAGCTCAAGCTTGGTCGAGTGGTCCCAATCCGGCTCGTAGCGGGCCGAGGTGTTGGACTGGCGGTAGCGCCAGGCGAACAGCACCGTCAACGCCATCACGGGGACGACGATCAGGAGCATCAGGACGGTGGAGATGATGACGAGGTCGCGCTGTTGCGCTGCGATATCGCCGGCAGGCGCCAGCACGACGTAGTTGCAGCCGCTGAGCGCAGCTGCCAGGGGTAGCAGCGCCAGGATCTTGAGACGGGACACGGGCCGAGCCTTATGAGAATGAGTTTCCTTTGCGGGCCCAAGGGGTAGCTGCGGCGCAGCAATCCGGACATTGGACAATTTGTCCAATGTTGCACTGCGGAATGTTGGGTCAGACAGGGGCAGATTGCCTGGCGCCCCGCCGGGCGGTCGGCTTTGGTTTTCAGGACGTTAAGGGCGCACGAATGGCGACGGCACAGACCCCCGCAATGGCAGACCTCCACTCGGGCGAGCACGGCCACGACCAGGCCAGTCCCGGCGAGATCGCCATCGGCGTCATCATCGGCCGCACCTCGGAATTCTTCGACTTCTTCGTCTACGCGATCGCCTCGGTGATCGTATTCCCGCGCCTGGTGTTCCCGTTCACCAGCGAGCTGACCGGCACCCTCTATTCCTTCATGATCTTCGCGCTGGCCTTCGTGGCCCGGCCGATCGGAACCGTCATTTTCATGACGGTCGATCGCGAGTACGGCAAAACCGCCAAGCTGGTCTCGGCGCTGTTTCTGCTTGGCACCGCCACAGTCGCGCTAGCGTTCCTGCCCGGCTATCACGACATCGGCGTTGCGGCGATCTGGCTGCTGGCGCTGGCGCGTATCGCGCAGGGTCTGGCCTGGGGCGGCGCCTGGGACGGCATGGCTTCGCTCCTGGCCCTGAACGCGCCGCCCTCCAAGCGCGGCTGGTACGCGATGGTGCCGCAATTAGGCGCCCCGCTCGGCCTGATCGTGGCGAGCGCGCTGTTCGCCTATTTCGCCGGTAACCTCTCGGCCGACGACTTCTTCGACTGGGGCTGGCGCTATCCGTTCTTCGTCGCCTTCGCCATCAACGTCGTGGCGCTGTTCGCGCGCCTGCGCATGGTGACGACGGAAGAATATGCCTCGTTGTTCGAGACCCGCGAATTGCAGCCCGCGCGCATCTCCGAGACCGTCGCGCGCGAGGGCCAGAACATCATGCTCGGTGCATTCGCGCCGCTCGCAAGCTTCGCGCTGTTCCACATGGTCACGGTGTTTCCGCTGTCCTGGGTGTTCCTGTTCACCCGCGAAAGCCCGGTGCGCTTCCTGATCATCGAGATCGTCGCCGCCGTGTTCGGCGTCGCGGCCATCGTGGCCTCCGGCATCATCGCCGACCGCGTCGGCCGCAAATCGCTGCTGATGGGATCGGCGATTGCGATCGCGATCTACAGCGGTTTTGCTCCGCAGCTGCTCGATGCCGGCGCGTTCGGTGAGACCATCTACATGGTGATCGGCTTCATCCTGCTGGGTCTCTCCTTCGGCCAGTCCTCGGGCGCGATCGCCTCGAACTTCCGGCAGGCGTACCGCTACACGGCTTCCGCGCTGACCTCGGATATGGCCTGGCTGTTCGGTGCCGGCTTTGCGCCGCTGGTGGCGCTTCTGCTCGCCACCAATCTCGGCGTCATCGCTTCAGGCGCCTATCTGCTGTCAGGCGCGTTCTGGACGTTGCTCGCACTCTGGCTCAGCGGCCAGCGCGAGGCCGGCGACATGGACGCGGGCGCTGAAGCCGCGTCCAGCGGACGGGAATAAAATTCAGGCCGGACGATCCTGTTTGCGGCGACGCAAGCAGGAGATTCCATGAACGTCCGGTCCAATCCCGTCCACCCGCAAAGTTTTGCAAGCCTCGTCCTTACCGTAAGCCTGGTCCTCACCATCGTCGCGATCGTTTTCTCGACCGGGCTTGTCCACGCCACCGGCAACGTCGCGCGCGGCCAAACGCTCTACAAGGGCTGCGCAGATTGTCACTCCATCAATGAGAACGCTGTCGGCCCGATGCACAAGGGCGTGGTCGGTCGCAAGGCGGGCAGCGTGCCCGGCTATGACTATTCGGCCGATCTGAAGAACTCAGGGATCGTCTGGACCGAGGACAATCTCGACAAATGGCTGGCCGGACCGCAGGCCATGGTGCCGGAAACCAAGATGTTCTTCGACGTCCCGGACGCGCGGGATCGTGCTGACATCATCGCGTTTCTGAAGGAAAAGGCGCGGTAGGTCGGCAGAGCAGGTCTCGTAGGGTGGGCAAAGCGAAGCGTGCCCACCATCTGTCGCTATCATTGACGGATCGTGGGCACGGCGCTACGCGCCTTTGCCCACCCTACGGCACTGTCTTTGTGGCTCGAGATCTCGGGTTCGCGCTAAGCGCGCCCCGGGATGACGCGCGCTTAGTGCGCGTCAATCCGCCACGACCTTCACGCGATCCCGCACCTTCACCTGCGCGTTGCGATCGAGCCCGTTGAGCACGCGGAAGCGTTCGGCGGGATGATCGACGCCGGCCATGCGGTGGGAGAGCGATTCCACGGTGTCGCCGGGCTGCACGGTGATGACCTTGATGCGCAGGGGGCGCGCGGCCTGGATCTCGTCGAGCGTCAGGCGGCGGAATGAATTGACGGTCTCGCGCGCGTTGCGCTCGCTCTCGGTCGATTTCTGCCGTGTCGCGAAGATGAAGCGATAGACGTCGCTGCCGAAGCGCAACGCATAGACCTTGAACTGCCACTGATCGCCCTTGGCGGTGGCGGACGCAGCCGGAAAACCGTTGATGGTGATGTCTTCGGTGGAGGCCTTCTCGACGCCCTCCATCCAGCCGGAATTCAGGTAATCGCCCAGCGACTGCTCGGCCGGCACCCTCACGACGTCGAAACGCATCGCCTGCGAGCCGCCGTCGCGCACGCCGATCACCGCCTGCGCGGTGTTGTCGAGCGTGAAATTGTCCGGCGCCTGGAAGGTGAAGCCGAGTTTCGGATGCAGGAAGCGCCGGCCGCGCACAAAACCTTCGCTGGGATCTTCGCCATAGACGAGGTTGTCGATCGCGGCGAGGTAGGTCTCGCGGTCGCGCTCGGCGCCCTCGGGCGCCGCATATTGCCGTGCGATGGTCTGCGCATTCTGCACGCGCTCGGGGGTGGCCGGATGCGACGAGGTGAAATCCTGCGCGCGCGGATCGAGCGAGGTCTTGCCGACCTTGAGCTCGGCATTGCGCTCCATCGCTGACAGGAAGCGGGCGGCACCATAGGGGTCGAAATGTGCCTTGGCGGAAAGGCCGACGCCGATGCCGTCGGCCTCGAACTCCTGGTTGCGCGAAAAGCTCGCCATGGTGAGCTTGGTCTTGGCCAGCGCAAGCGCGGTGAGATCGGGATCGTTGCTCATGTCGGTGACGACGCGGGTGACTATCGCGGCCTGGCGCGCCTGGTCCTCGCGCATCGCGGCGTGCTTGGACAGCACATGCGCCATCTCGTGGCTGAGCACGGAGGACAATTCCGAGGTGTCGCTGGCGAGCGCGAGCAGGCCGCGGGTGACATAGAGC
>NZ_JBFUGY010000091.1:0-11924 GCF_056402655.1 Bradyrhizobium sp. P3_C3
CCTGCAACCAGACCGTTATGAGCGGCCGGCTCTAACCATTGAGCTACAGGCCCCGCCGCGAGACGGCCGCGGAAACGCGCGGCCGGCAACGGTGCGCGGTTCGTTTACAGGGATGGAGGCGGGGGTGCAATGCTGGCTCTGGTGGACGGAAACCCCTGGCGCAGCATTGCCGATGATTTTCGAATAACCGAAATTAGCGATGGTGCCCTTATGCTCCTGTTTTGCCCGACGAGTCAAATCGGCTCGCGAAGGCTCATTTTTTCGTTTCTGTAACCCATTGTGATTATGCGACTTTTCTACTGTGCATGGGGTTGTTTTCGCGCATTTTGATTCCGGAGGGCCTGCAGGTCCCTCCGGAATGCTTTGCCGGCGTGCTACGGGCGCCGCGCAGGGCCACCCCTAGTCGACCGATACCCCGGCGAACTCCACCACCTTCTTCCACTTCTCGGTCTCGTCGGCGACCAGCTTGCCGAACTCGGCGGGCGTCATCGGCTTCGGGATGCCGCCATTCTCGGTCAGCCGCGCGATGACCTTCGGGTCCTTCAGGGCTTCGCCGACGGCCTTGTTGAGGACCTCGATCACTTCGGGCGGCGTGCCCTTCGGCGCGGAGATGCCGTAGAAGCCGACCGATTCGAAGCCCGGCACGGTCTCGGCGATCGCCGGCACGTCGGGCACGGTCGGCCAGCGCTGCGGCGAGGTGACGCCGAGGGCGCGGACAGTGCCGCCGCGCGACTGCTCGAGCGCGGAGGGGAGGTTGTCGAAGATCAGCTGCACCTTGTTGGAGATGATGTCGGGGAAGGCGATGGCCGAGCCGCGATAGGGCACGTGCACCATGTCGCACTTGGTCATCACCTTGAAGAGCTCCGCCGACATGTGCACCGAGGTGCCGTTGCCGGACGAGGCAAACGAGATCTTGCCGGGATTGGCCTTGCAGTAGTCGATGAACTCCTGAACCGACTTCACCGGCATCGCATTGGAGACGACCAGCATGTTGGTGAGCTGCATGATGCTCGCGACCGGCACGGTGTCGCGCAGGAAGTCGTAAGGCAGCTTCTTGTAGAGCGAGGTCGAGATCGCGTTGTTGGGCGCGACGAACAAGAGCGTATAGCCGTCGGGGGCTGCGTTGATCGCGGCGGCGGCCGCAATGTTGCCGCCGGAGCCGGCGCGGTTCTCGACGATGAATTGCTGGCCGAGGCGATCCGAGAGCGCCTGCGCCATGATCCGCGCCACGATGTCGACCGGGCCGCCGGCGGCGAAGCCGATCATCCAGTGCACGGGGCGGTCGGGGTAGCCGGCGGCGGAGGCGGGAGGGGAGGCGTTGAGGAGAGTTGAAAGAAACAGCAGCCCAAAAACAGTGTTACGCAAAATTCGCAACATGACGTCTCCCATTGTTCTATTGTCGTTGTGCCCATGCTTTCACAAAAACCGCCCGCTGCCTACATCGCCGCAAGTCGATGTTGACGCGGGGCGGCCGGGACTCATCATGAGATTCGCAATCACAATCCTTCTCGGCGCGGCGCTGCTCGCAAATCCACTCGCAAGCCCCGCCGCTGCTCAAACCGGAGGCAACGCCATTCCGACCACGACACTCAGCCTGGGCACCGCGACGCCCGGCGGCGGCTTTCCGCTCTATGGCAACGCTTTTGCGGAAGCGATGAACGCGGCCGATCCGCAAATCACCATCGCACCCCGCAACACCAAGGGCAGCAACGAGAACATTCCGCTGCTGGAGAAGGGCGAGCTCGATCTCGCGCTGGTCGCGGGCGAACCGGCCTATGAGGCCTTTGCCGGCATCGGCCGCGCGCCTGTGCGGTTGAAGATACTCACCGCGATCTATTCCAACCCCGGCATGTTCGTGGTGCGGGCGGACAGTCCGTACAAGACCATTCGCGATCTCGTCGGCCAGCCCGTCGCGTTCGGCGCCAAAGGCTCGGGCCTGCCGATCCTGGCGCGCTATGTGCTCGATGGTCTCGGCCTCAAGCAGGACGAGGATTTCAAGGCGATCTATCTCGACCGCGCCGGCGATGGCCCCGCGATGGTCGAGGACGGCCGCGTTGCCGCGCTTTGGGGCGCCGGCATCGGCTGGCCCGGTTTTGCCGCGGTGGCATCGAGTGCGTCAGGCGCGCGCTTCATTGCGCCCAGCGCTGAAGAGATCACGCGCATCCGCGCCAAGCATGCGTTCCTGAAGCCGCTGCACGTGCCCGCCGGCTCCTATCCGAAGCAGGCCGAGCCGATCGCCTCGCTCGGCTCGTGGAGTTTCGTCCTCACACGCGAAGACCTGCCCGATGACGTCGCCTATCGCCTCGCGAAGACGCTGCACGGCGCCGAGGCGGCGTTCTGCAAGCAGCTCGCGCAGGCCTGCGAGACCACGGCGTCGAACACGGTCGCGGCAGCGCCGAAGCCGGAGCTGATCCATCCCGGCGTGATGAAGTACTTTCGCGAGATCGGCGTGGTGAAGTAGCAAACCCCCGGCGCACGCTCTTCCTTCCTTCTCCCCTTGCGGGAGAAGGTGGCGCGTAGCGCCGGATGAGGGGTATCTATCCGCGAACTCGAAGCTGAAAGACGACTCGAGGAGAGATACCCCTCACCCGTCTCGCCGCCATGCGGCGAGCCACCCTCTCCCGCAAGGGGAGAGGGTGCACCGTCATCGCGGCCTCATACTCGCCAATCTCACTTCTTCACCAGCGGACACGCCGGGTCCGGTGGGCCAAACGCCTTGTCGCCCGAGATCGTCGTGAGGATCTTGTAATAGTCCCACGGATATTTGCTCTCCTCCGGCGTCTTCACCTGCACCAGCCAGAGGTCGTGCACCATCAGATTGTCCTCGCGCAGCTTGCCGTTGCGGGCGAAGAAATCCTCGATCGGCTTTTCCCGCATCTTGGCCGCGACCTTGAGCGGATCGTCGGTGCCGGTCTCCTTGATGGCGTTGAGATAGTGCATCACGCTCGAATAGACGCCGGCCTGCCACATCGACGGCATCTTGTTCATCTTGGCGAAATAGCGCTTCGACCATTCGCGGGTCTTGTCGTCCATGTCCCAATAGAACGACGTCGTCAGCAACAGCCCTTGGGCGGCCTGGAGGCCGAGGCCGTGGATGTCGGTGATCAGCGCGAGCAGCGCCGCCATCTGCTGGCCGCCCTTGAACACGCCGAACTCCGAGCCGGTCTTGATCTCGTTCATGTTGTTCGGGGGACCCGCGGCAATGCCGATGATCTTGGCCTTGGAGGCCTGCGCCTGCAGCACGAAGGAGGAGAGGTCGGGTGTTGCCAGCGGCGGCCGCACCGAGCCCAGCACCTTGCCGCCATTGGCGGTGACGACGCTGGAGGCGTCGCGCTCCAGCGAATGGCCGAAGGCGTAGTCGTCGGTGATGAAGAACCAGCTATCGCCGCCGCGCTTGACCACCGCATCCGCGGTGCCGACCGCGAGTGCGCGGGTGTCGAACACCCACTGGATCGCGTAGGGCGAGCAGAACTTGCCGTGGAAATCCGCCGTGCCGGTCGAGTGGGTGATGAACAGTCGCTTCTTCTCGTTGGCGACGTTCTGCACCGCGAGTCCGACGGCCGAGACGGGCACGTCGACGATCAGGTCGACCTGATCAACGTCGTACCAGCGCCGCGCGATGCCGCCGCCGATATCAGCCTTGAGCTGGTGGTCGCCGATCACGATGCTGATCGGCTTGCCGAGCACCTTGCCGCCGAAATCGTCGATCGCCATCTGCGCCGCCGTCACCGATCCCTGGCCGGTCGGCGCGGAGGCGGGGCCGTTCATGTCGGTGAGCACGCCGATCTTGACGATGTCGTCGGAAACCTGCGCCGACGCCGTACCCGGCAGCAGCGCCGCCGCCAAGAACGTCGCTGCAAAGCCGGCCGCAACCGGAAGTCCAAATCTCGTTGGATTCACGCTTGTCCTCCCCTGATCCGGCTCGTTGGCCGGTGTTGCCCGGGTATGGCCCGGCTGAATTGGTTTCTTTTGCAACTATTTGGGGGCGGGCGTCAACGTCAGGCCGCGAAGCGGATCTGTCCCGCCGGCGAGGGATCGTAGCCGGTCAGCTCCTCGGCGCGCTGTCGCAGCCGTCTTTCGCTGAGGAACCGGATCAGGGCCTGCATCGGCGGGCGGAAATAGCTGCGTTGCCGCATTGCGAGATCAAAATTCTCCCAGACCAGCGGCACGAAATCGAGCCCGGCCGAGCGCGCCGCCGCACGCGTCGCGATTCCGCAATCGGCTTGTCCCGCGCGGACGATCTCGGCGAGATCCGGCCCGGTGAGCGCCGGTGTCTCGATCCGGCGCAGATCGCGCGTCGAGGCGCCGGCGCGCTTCAACAGCACGTCGAGCAGCATCTGCGCGCCTGTGCCCTGTTGTCGCATCGCCATCCTGACACCGAGCGCAAGCACGTCGGAGAGGCCGCGCAGGCGTTTCGGATTGCCCGGCGGCAGCACGAGACCCTGCTCGCGGCGCACGAATGCGACCAGCACCGCATCATGCAGGTCAGGCGCGTCACGCAGCGTCGTCGCACTGGCGTCGGAAGCAAGATTGCCGTCGGCCTCCAGGCTGTGGAAGTGCACCGCCGCCGCCATCACCTCGTCGCGTTGCAAGCGCTCGAGCCCGCGCGCGCTGCCCTCGCTCATCGATCCCAGGCCCGAGCCGGATTCACGCAGGCTCCAGTCCAAAAGCTCGTCCTGGCTGCCGCCCACGACCGGCGGCGGCTCCGCAGTCAGCATGCCGGCCGGCCGCGCCAGTCCCGACAGGACCCAGAGGTCGAGCTCGTGCCGCGGGAAGAGCCACTTCCCGGTCACCTTGGTGCAGGGGATCGCGCCAGTGGTGACGAGTTCGTAGAGCTTGCGTTCGCCGAGCCGAAGGTAGTCGGCGGCTTCGCTGGTCGTCAGGAATTCCATCCTGCATTCCTATGCAAATTCTTGCTTCTTTTTGGCGTTCGACGCAGGTGGAATTCTGCATTTCAATTTACGTCCGGCAGGACCATGCCCGATCATCTCGCTGCTTTGCAACACATCCTCACGCGCGATCTCTGCTTTGGTGAACGATCCTGAAGCACCCGCGTGGCGCGGGCCTTGCGGCCGTCGCGCTCGCAATTGCAATGGGCGCACCGCGCGAGCCGCATTGCCGAAATGTCCCGAGTGGGGAGCGCAACGCGCAAACGCGTCACGAGTGTGGCGCAATCGATCATCATCATGATCGCGTCTTAGCCAATGGGAACCCGATCATGGTCGTCCGCCGCCTGTCCGTTGCACTCGCGCTTCTCTGCGGCCTCGCCGCGGGCGTGGCGGCGTCATTTGCGGAGGACCGCGCGATCGTGCTGGCCTCGACCACGGCGACACAGGAGTCCGGCCTGCTCGATCATCTGCTACCGATCTTCCGCGAGAAGACCGGCATCGAGGTGACGGTGATCGCGCGGCGTGCCGATGAAGTGCTCGACGGCGCGCGCAGGGGCGAAGTCGACGTCGTGCTGATGCACGCACGGCCGCAGGAGGAGAAATTCGTCGCCGACGGTTTTGGCGTGAAGCGTTTTGACGTGATGTACAACGACTATGTGCTGATCGGACCGAAGAACGATCCCGCCGCCGTGAAAGGCAAGGACATCGCCACCGCGCTGAAGGCGATCGAGGCCAAGGGCGCGCCGTTCGTGACGCGCGGCGATCGCTCGGGCACCCATGGCGCGGAGCTCGCGCTCTGGATCGTCGCCGGCATCGATATCGCCGCTGCCAAGGGCGCATGGTATCGCGAAGTCAAGCAAGGGATGGACGCAGCCCTCGACGCGGCGCGCACGGCGAACGCCTATGTGCTGTCCGACCGCGGCAGCTGGATCGCCTTCAAGGATCGCGGCGATCTCGACATCGTCGTGGAAGGCGACAAGCGGCTGCTCAATCAGTACGGCGCGATGCTGGTGAATCCGGAAAAGTTTCCGGACGTGAAGAAGGAGCTGGGGCAGACCTTCGTCGACTGGCTGATTTCGCCGGAGGGGCAGGCGGCGATCGCCGGCTACAACGTCGACGGACAGCAGCTGTTCTTCCCCAATGCGGCCAAGTCCGGCGGCTGAGCTTCGCGTTGCCAGCGGTTGCCAAACCGGGCGATGCATGGTCCATCATGGCGCATGACCCAGCGCCTGCCGCCAGCATTGACGCCGCTCGACACTGCGCTCGCCGCGTTGCTGCGAGGCGTTGATCCGATCGCGACGATCGAGTTGCCCCTGGCGGAGGCCGCCGGCTGCATCGCGGCAGGGACGCCGCTGCTTGCGGCCTGTCCGTCGTGCGACATCGCCGCTGCGGATGGCTGGGCGCTCTGCGCCAACGATATTGTCGGCGCGTCCGCCTATTCGCCGCTGCCTCTGACGACGGCGCCCGTTTGGGTCGATGCCGGCGACGCGATGCCGCCGGGATGTGATTGTGTGCTCGATGCCGACGCAGTCGAGGTGTCGGGTCCACTCGCCCAAGTGCTGGCGGAGGGCGTGCCCGGACGGGGCGTCAGGCGTGCCGGAAGCGACATTGCCGGGCGGGCGCCCGCCGTGGCAGAAGGGCATTTGATCCATCCTGCCGCCTTGCTGCTCGCGCGCACCGCCGGTGTTGAAAAGCTGAGCGTACGGCGGCCGCGGCTGGGCATCGTCAACGTGCCGGGTGCGGCCGTGACGGCGCACATGATTGCCGAGATCGCGCGCGCGGCAGGGCTGCAGGTGCAAGCGCGCGAAGCTGCCGCGCGAGATGCGGCATCGATCGCGGAAGCGCTCGGCGATCTCGCCTGCGATCTCGTCGTGACGGTCGGCGGCAGCGGCGCAGGCCGCCGGGATGCCGCGGTTAGCGCGCTGGCCCGGCATGGTGACGTGCGCGCCCATGGCCTCGCGCTCCAGCCCGGACGCACCGCCGCGGTCGGGCGGCTCGGACCGGTTCCAATCGTCGCGTTGCCCGGCTCGCCCGATCATGCGCTTGCCGCCTGGCTCGCGCTCGTGCTGCCGCTCGTCGATCGGCTGTCGGCGCGGCAGTTACGCCGCCGCATGACCTTGCCGCTTGCGCGAAAAATCGCATCCAGTGTCGGCATCGCCGAAATCGCCCTGCTGGCCGAGGAACATCATGCGTGGCTCCCGCTTGCGGTGGGGGAATGGCCGCTTCAGGCCATTGCCCGGGCCGATGCATGGCTGCTCGTTCCCGCCAGCCACGAGGGATTTGCGGCAGGAACGCCGGTCGATGCCTATCTGATGCGGGAATGATATGGGTTTGGCATGACGATGATCCCGCAATCGCAAGACCGTAGCGCGCTCGAACAGGAGCAGTTCCTCCAGATCCTCTCGCGCGAGGACGCGCTGGCGCGCTTTGAAGCTGCGTTGTTCCCGCGCGCGGTCCCGAGCGAGACGCGCAAGCTTGCCGATGCGCTCGGCGCGGCGCTGGCCGAAGACATCACGGCGCCCCTCGACGTTCCGCCGTTCGACCGTTCCAACGTTGACGGCTTTGCCGTGCGCTCGGCCGATCTCGCCGCGGCCGGCGAAGGCGCGCCCGTTCGCCTTGCGCTGAACGGCGAGACCATTCACTGCGGCACCGCGCCGAAGCTGCAAGTGGCGACAGGAACCGCAACGCCGATCGCAACCGGCGGGCCGCTACCGCGCGGCGCCGACGCCGTCGTCATGGTGGAGCACACCCAGCCTGCCGGATCCGATGCGATCGACGTCCGGCGAGCCGTCTCGCCGGGACAGTTCGTGTCCTACGCAGGCTCCGACATCGCGCGCGGCGAGGCGCTGCTGCGCGCCGGCACGATCATCGGCTCGCGTGAGATCGGCATGCTGGCGGCTTGCGGCATCGCCGAGGTGACTGTCGCGCGTAAGCCGCGTGTTGCCGTGATCTCCACCGGTGACGAATTGGTTCAGCCCGGCGAGGCGCTCGCGCCGGCTGCGATCTACGACACCAACGGCGCCATCGTCGCTGCCGCGATCGACGAGAATGGCGGCGAGGCGGTGTTCCTCGGCGCCATTCCCGACGATGAGGCAAAACTCGAAGCCGCCATGCGCCGCGCGCTGGCGGACGCCGACATGCTGGTGCTCTCGGGCGGCACCTCGAAGGGCGCGGGTGACGTGTCCCATCGCATCATCGGCCGGCTCGGCCAGCCTGGCATCCTCGCGCATGGCGTCGCACTTAAACCCGGCAAGCCGCTGTGCCTTGCGGTGTGCGACGGCAAGCCCGTGGTGATCCTGCCGGGCTTCCCGACCTCGGCGATGTTCACCTTCCACGACATGATCGTGCCGGTGCTGCGTCGGATGGCCGGGCTGCCGCCACGCTCCGATGCCAAGGTAAGCGCGACCGTGCCGGTGCGCATCGCCTCCGAGCTCGGCCGCACCGAGTTCGTCATGGTCTCGCTGGTCGGCGGCAAGGACGGCCTGATCGCCTATCCCTCCGGCAAGGGGTCCGGTGCGATCACGTCGTTCGCGCAGGCCGACGGTTTTCTGCGCATCGACGCGCTCGCCGACCAGATGCCGGCAGGGACCGACGCCGAGGTGACGCTGTTCACGCCGCATGTGCGGGTGCCCGATCTCGTCATCGTCGGCAGCCATTGCACCGGGCTCGATCTCGTCACGGCGCAACTCGCGCATGCGGGGCTGACCGTGCGCTCGATCGCGGTCGGCAGCCTCGGCGGACTCGCGGCGGCGAAGCGGGGCGAATGCGATCTCGCGCCGATCCATCTGTTCGACGACAAGAGCGAGACCTACAACACGCCTTACCTCGTTGAGGGGCTCGAGCTCGTGCCGGGCTGGCGGCGGATGCAGGGCATCGTGTTCCGCAAGGGCGACAAACGTTTCGAGGGGCTCGGTGCGAAGGAAGCAGTTGCCGCCGCGCTCGCGGACCCCGCCTGCATCATGGTCAACCGTAACCAGGGCGCCGGCACGCGCATCCTGATCGACCGGCTGCTCGGCGGTGCTCGCCCGGAAGGTTACTGGAACCAGCCGCGCTCGCACAATGCCGTGGCTGCGGCTGTCGCGCAGCACCGTGCCGACTGGGGCATGACCATTGCGCCGGTCGCCCATGCGGTCGGTCTCGGTTTCATTCCGCTCGCGGAAGAGCATTATGATTTCGCGCTGGTGACAGCGCGCAAGCAGCGGTCGGCCGTCCAGGCCTTTCTCGACGCACTCGGCTCGGACGAGGCGCGTACGGCGCTGGAGCGGGCGGGCTTCCGGCCTGCGTAGATCGACGACGCGGCGTTCAAGCCGCGCGAGGGGGTGGGGGACGCGATGGCAAGGCCGCTTTCGGTTGCGATCGTCGGTGCCGGCATGGGCGGGCTCGCGACGGCCGCGGCGCTTCGGCGCGTCGGTATCGATGTGATGGTCTACGAGCAGGCCTCCCAGTTCGCCCGCATCGGCGCCGGCATCCAGATCGGCTGCAACGCAATGAAGGTGCTGCGCGCGCTGGGGCTGGAGGCGCGGATGCGCGAGCACTCGTTCTATCCACGCTCCTGGAACAACCGCGACTGGAAAAGCGGCGACATCAAGTTCGACATGATCTTCGGCGAGAGCGCGGAAGAGAAGTTCGGCGCGCCCTATCTGCTCGCCCATCGCGGTGATCTCCACGCTGCGCTGGCGAGCGTGGTGCCGAACGAATTTGTGCGGCTCAGTCACAAGCTCGTCGGTCTCGACCAGACCGGCGGTGGTGTCTGGCTGACCTTTGCCGATGGTACGCGTGCCATCGCCGATGCCGTGGTCGGCGCGGACGGCGTCCATTCGACGGTCCGCGATCTCCTGTTCGACACCGCGCCGGCCAAATTCACCGGCCGCGTCGCCTATCGCACCACCTATCCCGCCGCGCTGCTCGGCGGCGCAGGGATCGACGACTGCACCAAATGGTGGGGCGAGGACCGCCACATCGTGATCTATTACGTCAAGCCTGATCGCAGCGAGGTCTATCTCGTCACCAGCCAGCCCGAGCCGGACTTTCGCATCGAGTCCTGGTCGGCGAGGGGCGACGTGCGCGACCTGCGCGCATCATTCGAAGGCTTTCATCCGCAGGTCACTCGGGTGCTCTCCGCCTGTCCCGACGTGCACAAATGGGCGATCATGGACCGTGACGCGCTGGAGCACTGGGCCGACGGCAAGGTGACGTTGCTCGGCGATGCCTGCCATCCGATGACGCCCTACATGGCGCAAGGTGCGGCGATGGCAATCGAGGACGCCGCCGTGCTGTCGCGCTGCCTCGACGGTGTCGGCCGCGACGGCGTCGCCAATGCGTTCCGCCGCTTCGAGGCTACCCGCAAGGTGCGCACGACGCGGGTGCAGGAGACCTCGCGCGCCAACATCTGGCTCAAGGAGAGGACCGATACGAGCTGGGTTTACGGCTACGACGCCTGGGAAGTGCCGCTGGCGGCTTGAACCGTCTGCTCGCGCTTGCGCCGACGCTTCTTGTCAGGAGGCCGCATCCAGCGCGGCCAGCCGCTCGGCTTCGGCGATGTCCTCGACCGTGTTGGCGTTGAAGAACGGATCGAGCGGCTCGGCCGGCCACGTTACCGTCGCCAGCGGATAGCGCGCGGTCCAGCGGTCGATCTTGCGGAGGTCTTCGACGACCAGCGCGTGACGCAGCTCGTCGCGCAAGGCGACGCGCCACAGACCTATCACCGGATGTGATTGATCGCCTGATGCGGCGACCGCGAGCTGGGCGTTCTCGCGCTCCCGCGCCTCGTGCAACTGCGCCACGAGATCGCGCGGCAGGAACGGGCAGTCGCCTGCGGCGCTCAGCACCCATTCGATGTCAGGCCGGTTCGCCGCCGTCCAGTCGAGCGCGGCAAGGATGCCGGCGAGGGGCCCGGGGAAGCCGGGTACGTCATCGGCGACAACGGGCAGACCGAACGCCGCGAAGCGTGCGGGATCGCCATTCGCGTTGAGGATCAATCCGCTGCATTGCGGCGTCAATCGCGCGATCACGCGCTCAAGGATGGTGCGGCCGCCGATGGTCCGCATCGGCTTGTCGCCGCCGCCCATGCGCCGTGCGAGGCCGCCTGCGAGCAGCACGCCCTGCGTTGCCGGAAAGTCAGTCGTCACCACCTTCACCCTTGCGTTTGTGCTTCGTCGATTCCTCCTCGACGTAAGCAAGGTTCTGGTCGTAGACGATCCGCTCTTCGCCCGCGAGCGCGATGAAGCGCTTACCGCGCGTGCGGCCGACCAGCGTCAGTCCGACCTGGCGGGCAAGATCGACGCCCCAGGCGGTGAAGCCGGAGCGCGACACCAGGATCGGAATGCCCATGCGCACGGTCTTGATGACCATTTCCGAGGTCAGCCGTCCCGTGGTGTAGAGGATCTTGTCGGAGGCATCGACGCCGTGGCGGTACATCCAGCCCGCGATCTTGTCGACCGCGTTGTGACGGCCGACGTCCTCGGTGTAGCAGAGCGGCTCGCCCTCCTTGCACAGCACGCAGCCATGGATCGCGCCGGCCTCCAGATAAAGCGAGGGCATGGTGTTGATGGTCTGCGTCATCTGGTAGAGCCAGGAGGTGCGCAGCTCGGCCTTCGGCAACGCGACGCTCTCGACCGCCTCTAACAGGTCGCCGAACGCGGTGCCCTGCGCGCAGCCCGAGGTCTGGGTGCGCTTCTTCAGCTTGGCTTCGAAATTGGTGTGATGCCCGGTGCGCACCACCACCACCTGGAGGTCGTCGTCGTATTCGACCTCAGTGACCTCGTCATTATATTTCAGCATGTTCTGGTTGAGCAGATAGCCCAGCGCCAGATATTCCGGGTAGTCGCCGATCGTCATCATGGTGACGATCTCCTGCGAATTCAGGTAGAGCGTCAGCGGCCGTTCCATCGGCACCTTGATCTCGACCTTGGCGCCGGTCTGGTCGGTGCCGGTCACGCGCTCCGTCAGGCGCGGGTCGTCAGGGTTCGGAACGATCAGGGGCACCGGGGCTTTGTCGATCTTCATCATGGCCGCGACGTTAGCATGACATTCGGG
>NZ_JBFUGY010000092.1:0-10426 GCF_056402655.1 Bradyrhizobium sp. P3_C3
GCGAGCTTCGAGCGCGCGCGATTGACGCGGCTCTTGATCGTGCCGACGGCACAGCCGCAGATCGAAGCTGCGTCCTCATAGGAGAAGCCGGAGGCGCCGACCAGGATCAAGGCCTCGCGCTGGTCTTGCGGAAGCTTCTCGAGCGCGCCGCGGAACTCCTCGAACTCGAGATGCGCGTTCTGCGACGGCTGCGTCTTCAGCGTCTTGGCATAGTTGCCCTCGGCATCCTCCACCTCCCGCCGCCGCTTGCGATAGTCGGAGCGGAACAGATTGCGAAGGATCGTGAACAGCCACGCCGGCAGGTTCGAGCCGGGCTGGAACGAGTCGATGTTGGCGAGCGCACGCAGAAGCGTTTCCTGCACCAGATCGTCGGCGCGATCCGCATTGCCGCTCAGCGAGATCGCGAACGCGCGCAGACTTGGCACGGCCGCGAGGATGTCGTCACGAAGGGAGTCCGTGAGAGGCATTAATCCCTCCCATTGTTGTCGTTGGAGCCCCTGTCAGGTTCCACTTGGGGTGCGCCTCCGGGCGCATCAAGCTTCTTGATCAGTTCCGCGAACCGGTCCGGAACCCCCTGCCGCACCACGTCGTCGTACATGGCGCGCAGCTGGTGGCCGATCCGGGACTGAATCTCCGGAGTGAGGCCTCCCTTGCCGGGGGTCGTGCTTTTGCTGGCTTGAGACTTGAGATCTTTCATGACCTGTTCCACGTTTCCCCGAGTTAAGTAACTGTAAAATCGAGAAGTTCTCTCAACCGGGAGCCGTTCCCTGAATAGGCACAATTCCAGGTTCGACAAAAAGTTCCCAGATAAGCGGAACTTTTCTTGGCGTGAGGCGTAGACAGCCCAGCAGGGGAACCCGGGCCTCCCCGCTTGTTGCGTGGTTCGTCAAGGTCGGCCCGAAGATGAATGGAGTGGGGATGTCCCGTTCGCAGCTTGTTGCTGAACACTTGCCGTTGTTGCGCCGGTACGCGCGCGCCCTGACGGGCAGCCAGGCCTCCGGTGACGCCTATGTCGCAGCCATGTTGGAAGCGATGCTCGGAGATCCGTCCGTGCTCGACGAGAGCCATGGTCCGCGCGCCGGCCTGTTCCGGCTGTTCACCCAGATCTGGAATTCGGTCTCCGTCAACGACGATGCCGAGGTGACGACCTTGCCGATGCCGCCGGAGCGGCGGCTGTCGAACATCACGCCGCTGCCGCGGCAGGCGTTCCTGCTGCTCTCGCTCGAGGGATTCTCGGAAGAGGAAGTCGGCTACATCCTCGGCACCGACGTCGCCGAGACGCGGCGGCTTGCCGATGCGGCGGGACGTGAGATGGCGGCCGAGATCGCGACCGACGTGCTGATCATCGAGGACGAGACCTTCATCGCCATGGATCTCGAAAGCCTGGTGAAGAATCTCGGTCACAATGTCGTCGGCGTCGCGCGCACCCATGCCGATGCGGTGGCGCTGGCCAAGAACAAGCGGCCGGGCCTGATCCTCGCCGACATCCAGCTTGCCGACGGCTCGTCGGGCCTGGACGCGGTCAACGAGCTGCTCCGCACCTTCGAAGTGCCGGTGGTATTCATCACCGCCTATCCGGAGCGCTTCCTGACCGGCGAGCGCCCCGAGCCCGCGTTCCTGATCTCAAAGCCGTTCCAGCCCGCGATGGTGTCGGCGGTGGCGAGCCAGGCGCTGTTCTTTCAGCGCAACTCGCGCAACCGCGCGCCGAAGGCGCCGGCGGCGTAAGGAAGCTTCTATTTGAACGGAGAATGGCGCGCCGCAAAGCGCGCCATTTTTTCGTTCGCCCACCCCTGCTCAACAACCTCGGCAGATGCTGTTGAGCTTGGCCTTCAACTTGGGTTCGTCCGCCCATGGCTCGACCAAGCGTTGCACTCCGTCGAGAGTCATGAAGATGGTCATCCGCTGGAGGTCGTCCTTGGCCTCGGAAGGCGGCTTCGGAAATGGTTCGCTTCGCTCCACCATTTTGAGAGCTGCCGCATCCAGGGGCGGGGAGCCTGTGCTTTCCACCAAAGCGTGCGAGATCAATTGGCCCGAGCGATTGATCACGAATGTGACGCCGGCATTGCCTATCTGACCCATCGCCTCCGGAGGAAGYACCCTGTGGCGCCAGACATGTTCAGTGGCCGCCTTGCGCCAGGCGGCCATGGCATCGTCATCCGTGAGCACGGGACTCGGCCTTAGCACTAACCCGGAAGGCTGCACCGGGAATTGACGGCGGTCGAAGACAATTGGCACTGTCAACGTGAATGACTCATCCTTGAGCTCCGAAGGCGGCGCCGGAAAGGGTTGGGCACGGGCGACGATCTGCAGCGCGGCAACGTCGAGCGGCCGAGAGCCGGTGCTCACGGCCAGAGCCTGCGAGATCAACCTGCCAGACCGGTCGATGACGAATGTGACCCTGGCTTCGCCGGTTTGCCCTAGTGCTTCAGCCGGAAATTGCCTGTAGCTGGCTATGTGGGCCGACAGCCTCGCCTTCCAGGCCGTCGCGCGTTCGGTCTGCACATCTGTCTGTGCGTGTATGGGGAAAACCGCCAACCATCCGAGAAGCGCGGCCAACAAGGGGAATTTCATCTGCATCGGTGCGGATACTAATCTCGGTCAGGTTGATTGCAAGGCTCGTTACCCGTATCGCGTTCACGCGGCTGTGGGCAATTCGAAGGGCCGGGAAGCCCGCTTGACGGCGGTCAAATTGCCTCGTTCATACGTCGGGTCGATGACATCAGTCGCGACCTCGAGCCGCCAGGAGATTTTTCATCATGGACCAGCAACTCCTCGATCGCCTCGCCATCCGCGACCTCGTCGAGAACTGGGCGGTGTGGCGCGACGCCGGCGACTGGGAGCGTTTCGC
This sequence comes from Bradyrhizobium sp. P3_C3, assembly GCF_056402655.1. Lineage (NCBI taxonomy): Bacteria > Pseudomonadati > Pseudomonadota > Alphaproteobacteria > Hyphomicrobiales > Nitrobacteraceae > Bradyrhizobium > Bradyrhizobium sp. P3_C3. Next base: position 2,849 of record NZ_JBFUGY010000092.1, read on the forward strand.
CACGGTCTGGCATGACGAGGGCTGGATGTCCGCCACCTGGTTTCAGGGGCCGGCGCGGGATTTCATGCGGGTCAGTCAGGAGGGGTTTGCCAAGGGCGTGCGCATCCTGCATTTCCTCGGCGGCACCAGCATCGATCTCGCAGGCGCGCGCGCCATTGCGCAAACCAAGATGACGATCTCGCAGCGTGCCCTGGTGCATGACGTGCTCTGCGACGTCGTCTGCACCGGTCGCTTCTACGATTTCCTGGAGAAGCGGCATGACCAATCAGGTATTGGCCAATGGGGCATCGTCCGCCGCCAGCCGATCTACGAGAAGGACCGGATCGACCCGGTCGATCCCGCCGCAACGCTTCAACTCGACCAAAAAGCGCTCGCCGCACTGCCCGAAGGTTACCGCCACCTCGCCTACATGCAGGAGCTGATCGGCTACAAGGTCAAGCGCGACATGCCGGGCCTGATCGGGCCTAAAGTCGAGAAGCTCTATGGCGAGGGGCGGGACTGGCTCGCGGGGAAGCCGAAGTGAGGCTCAGACAAAAGTAAGGCGCGACTGGCATCACCACAGTCGCGCCCTACGTCGCCGGCTTATGGGGCAGGGGGGAATAGCCGGCTGTTGAGACGACTCTCGGGCCTGAGAGTCGTTCCAGGCGGGTGAAAATTTTTTTGTGCGGCCTTTTTATGCGCCCTGCCGTGAATTTCGCACACGGTTAAGTGATCTTAACGGCTGAGAACTGCCGGTCCTCCCATCGCGTTGTTCCCGCGATCGCCATGGGGCGAGGGATCGACAGCCATGTTGCAGATGCAAAAGGTATTTTTGGGTGTTGTCGCGATTGCCGCGACGCTTGGTGCCGTCCAGGTCGGTGCCGTCCAGCTGGCCTCTGGCCATGATCTGGCCGACCGCTGGCAGGCGGTCGCCGACAGGCCCACGCAAGATGCGGGTCACAACGTCAACCGTTCCGGCAAGGCCGACCGGTTCGCCGACGTCAAGCAGGCCCCGGTTCCCACCCGCACCGTGTCGATGCGGCTGAACGATCTGGCCGAGACGTCGGTGCTGCTGCGGGTCCGCGCGGTCATCGAGACCGGCAACGCCAAGCCGCCGGTGCTGCTCCAGAACCGGAAGCAGGGTCCCAAGAGGCCGACGATTGCCTGCGAGCCGATGGTCAGCTCCCTGACCGAGGTCGCAAAGCTGCTCCAGCCCGGCCGCTGTGTGACCTGATTCTTCTTCGCCGCCCTTGGCCGCCACGGACAAATCGCCTTCCCGCCGGGAGGGCGATAGTTCACGTCCACTTGATCCCCTATCCCCTCGCGTTATATCCCGGGTTTCTTTCCCCTTTGATTGACCGGGTAAACGCATGACGACGTCAGATACGGCCGCGCATACGCAGCCTTTCCAGGCCGAGGTTTCCGAGCTTTTGCACCTCATGGTGCACTCCGTCTATTCCGAGACCGACATCTTCCTGCGCGAGCTCGTCTCCAACGCATCGGACGCCTGCGACAAACTGCGCTATGAAGCCATCGCCAGCCCGGCGCTGCTGGGCGAGGGCGACGCGCTCAAGATCCGGATCATCCCCAACAAGACGGCCGGAACGCTCACGATCGCCGACAACGGCATCGGCATGGAGCGCCAGGAGCTGATCGACCATCTCGGCACCATTGCCCGCTCCGGCACCAAGGCGTTCGTCTCGAAGCTGAAGGAGGCCAAGGACGGCCTCGGCCTGATCGGCCAGTTCGGGGTCGGCTTCTATTCCGCCTTCATGGTCGCCGAGAAGATCGTCGTCGTCAGCCGGCGTGCCGGCGAGAGCGACGTGTGGAGCTGGACGTCCTCCGGCGGCTCCGGCTTCGAGATAGCGCACGCAAGCGATGAGGAAGTGGCGCGCGTGGCACGCGGCACCGAGATCGTCCTGCACCTGAAGGACGACGCCAAGAAGTATCTCGAGACCTACGAGATCGAGCGCATCGTCAGTGCCTATTCCGACAACATCCTGTTCCCCATCGAGCTGGTGCCGGAAGAGGGTGAGCCGCGCCAGATCAACTCGGCGAGCGCGCTGTGGCAGCGCTCCAAGTCCGAGCTGACGGCCGAGGACTACAAGAAGGCCTATCAGCAGATCGCCTCCGCCTTCGACGATCCCGCGATGACGCTGCACTACCGCGCGGAAGGCCGCTATTCCTACGCCGTGCTGCTGTTCGCGCCGTCGACGAAGCCGTTCGACCTGTTCGAGCCGAACCGCAAGGGCCGGGTGAAGCTTTACGTCCGCCGCGTCTTCATCACCGACGATGCCGATCTGCTGCCCGGCTATCTCCGCTTCATCCGCGGCGTGGTCGACAGCGAAGATCTCCCGCTCAACATCTCGCGCGAGATGCTCCAGAACAATCCGCAGCTGGCGCAGATCCGGAAAGCAGTGGCGACCCGGGTCGTGTCCGAGCTCGAAAGCCTTGCCGACAAGGACCCGGAGAATTTTGCCAGGATCTGGGACGCCTTCGGCGCAGTGCTGAAAGAAGGCATCTACGAGGATTTCGAGCGGCGCGAAAAGCTGCTGTCCTTGTCGCGCTTCACCACCACCTCGGGCGAGAAGCGTTCGCTGAAGGACGTCATCGCCGGTTTCAAGCCGAACCAGACCGAGATCTACTATCTCGTCGGCGACAGCATCGAGCGGCTGAAGTCCAATCCGAGGCTGGAAGCCGCGACCGCGCGTGGCATCGAGGTGCTGCTGCTGTCGGATCCGGTCGACGCCTTCTGGACCTCGATGCCATCGGAGTTCGACGGCAAGCCGCTGAAATCGCTGAGCCAGGGCGATCTCAATCTCGATCTGATCCCGCGCACCGACGAGGCCGACGAGGCGAAGCAGGACGAGCCGCAAGCCGACGAGGCCGCCACCATCGCGGTGATCAAGGCCGCGCTCGGCGAGCGCGTCAGCGACGTCAAGGTCTCGACGCGCCTCACCAGCTCCGCCTCCTGCCTCGTCGCCGACAGTCAGGGCCCGAGCCGCGAGCTCGAGCGCATCCTGTCGCAGCAGAACCGCGGCATGCGCACCAAGCCGATCCTCGAGATCAATCTGCGCCATCCGCTGGTAACGGCGATCACCAGGGCGCAGGCCGGCTCCAGGGCGGTCGACGATCTCAGCCTGCTCCTGCTCGAACAGGCGCAGATCCTGGACGGCGAATTGCCCGAAGACCCTGCCGCGTTTGCGGCAAGGCTCAACCGGCTGGTCCTGCAGGGGCTGGGCGGGTAGCGCGCGCAGCGCACCCCGCTCACCTTGCCGTCATCCGCCGGAGGAACAGTCGCCTCCGGCGTGGTGTTATGCCATAGGAGGACGTCGGCTTGAGATCCGACGCCGCCATCGATTCGAGGATGTCTCCATGCGCCTGCCTGTCCTGACCCTCACCGCGATTGCCGCGCTGTTCGCGGCGGCAGATGCCGACGCCCAGACCTATGATCCGCGCTATCCGGTGTGCATGCACGTCTATACTTCGGGCGGCCGGGGCGGTGGCGGCGACTATTACGACTGCTCCTTCACCTCGATCCCGCAGTGCCGGGCCACGGCGTCGGGCCGCGCGGCGAGCTGCGATGTCAATCCCTATTACGCCTACAACGAACCGCCGCCGCCCCCGCGCAAGCGTCACAAGAAGGTGCAGTAGTTGTTCGCGATGCGGCACGCAGCAACATCCCTCATGCGTTTCTCATCCGGCCTGATCATCACCGTCGGCGCGCTGACCGCAGCTGCGCCGTCGCATGCGCAGACCTTTGATCCCAGCTTTCCCGTCTGCATGCACGTCTATTCCGGCGCGAACGGTGGCGGCGGGGAGTGGTACGATTGCTCCTTCACGTCGCTGCCGCAGTGCCGCGCCACGGCGTCGGGCCGCGCCGCGACCTGCGATCTCAATCCGTATTATCCGGTCAACGTTGCGCCGCCGCGCCCACGCTACAGGCGAAGCGGCTAGCGCCCACCACCCGTTCAGCTGCGAATCCGGCGGAGCATGCAGAACTAGGTGCCGTGAGGCGCCTTGTTGGCAGCGGCGACGATCGCGTCGGTCAATTGCCACGTCATCTTGTCCGTGGTCCAGTCGCTGGCGTGCAGCCTGGTGTCATCGCCCGGGTCGACCAAACGGTCGAACGAGATCCTTGCGACCTCGTGCCAGCCCTTCATCAGCGCGAAGCGGCGGAAGACGTTGACCTCTTTCTCGTACGCGATCTGGCTGATCGCCTCGACCATGGCGTCCGCTTTCTGGCGCTTGGCCGGTGTCAGCACCGCAGGCACATATTGAAGGTCCATCAGGATCACGTCGATCCGCTTCGCGCCGAGCAGCTGGTCGACACCCTCACGAATGGCCTTCGTGGTGTCCGCAAACGAGGGACCGTCGGCTTGCCACACCGAATTGGTGCCGACCTGCCAGATGACGAGATCGGGATTGAGATCGAAGACGTCGTGCTCGAACCGCTTCAGCTCCAAAGGAGCGTCTTCGCCGCCGACGCCCCGGTTGATCACCTCGATTCCGACATTTGGATATTTGATCCGAAGATCCGCCAGCAGCCGTTGCGGATAGGGAGCGATGCCTCCTTCGCCCGCCGTGGTCGACGAGCCGATCGCAACCACTCTGGCCTGCCCACCCTTCACGCGGCTGCCGAAATTCTCCAGGCGCTGGTCGAACGGCGCGGCCTGGACCGGAAACTCTGACGGATCGAGAGCCACGGGACGCCTCCCTTTCGTAGCCCTGACAACGCAGGGTAGAAAAGCATAGCCCGTTTGCCAGGGAGCGCCTAGCCTCGGCGAGGCCGGATCGCTACGCCTTCCTGACCCCAGACAAACTCGACCGCCTTGCGCCAGCCGTCGGTCCCCGCCGTCAGCACGCCGCCCAACTCGCCCGCGTCGGACGGCCAGAGTTAATCACGTACTAACCTGGCTTTACCTTGTCTCTTAACACCTGGGCAGGGCGCGCGAGCTAAGCTTGGGGAAACAGCAGATACGTTCCGAAAGAATGGACGGCATGACCACCGGCGTCATCGAGCAACCGAAAGTCGCGCGCGCACCTTCGGCTTCAAAGATCTGGCTGAAGGCGATCGAGCTCACCGCGCGCATCGAGACGCTGCCGGGCCGGCTGTTCGCCGACGTCGTCGACGATTGGGCGCAGCGTCAGCCCGCTCGCACCGCGCTGATCGCAGCTGAGACAACGATCGACTACGCAGGCCTCTCGAAGCGCATCAACCGCTATGCGCGCTGGGCGCGCACGGCCGGCGTGGCCAAGGGGGATACCGTCGCGCTGATCATGCCGAACGGCATCGACTATGTTGCCGCGTGGCTCGGCATCAGCCGGGTCGGCGGCGTGGTCGCGCTGATCAATACCAAGCTCGTCGGCCAGTCGCTCGCGCATTGCGTCGATGTAGCCAGGCCGTCGCATGTCATCGTCGCGCACGAGCTCGTAGAGGCGTTGGACGGCGCGTCGCCGCACCTGAAGACAGCAGCAAAAGTCTGGACCCATGGCGATGCCCGCAGCGAGCGCGCGATCGACGTAGCACTTGCCGCGCTCGAGGACGGGCCGCTCTCGCCGGACGAGCATGGCAATGTGACGATCAACGACCGTGCCCTGCTGATCTACACCTCCGGGACCACCGGCCTGCCGAAGGCGGCGAGCATCAGCCACCGCCGCATCCTCAACTGGGGCTTCTGGTTCGCCGGCCTCACCGGCGCCACGCCGCAGGACCGGCTCTATGATTGCCTGCCGCTGTTCCACTCGGTCGGCGGCATCGTCGCGCCGTGCAGCATGCTCGCCGCCGGCGGCTCCGTGGTGATCGCGGAAAAATTCTCGGCCTCGAACTTCTGGCCCGACATCGTGCGGCACGATTGCACGCTGTTCCAGTACATCGGCGAGCTCTGCCGCTACCTTCTGAAGGCGGCGCCGTCCGAATACGAGAACCGTCACCGCCTGCGGCTCGTCTGCGGCAACGGCCTGCGCGGCGACATCTGGGAGGATTTCCAGAACCGCTTCGCCATTCCTCGCATCCTCGAATTCTATGCGGCGACGGAAGGCAATTTCTCGCTGTTCAACGTTGAGGGCCAGCCGGGTGCGATTGGCCGCGTTCCGCCATTGCTCGCGCATCGCTTTCCGGCGGGGCTCGTCAAGCTCGATCCTGATAGTGGTGCACCGCTGCGCAACGAAGAGGGCTTTTGCGTTGCCTGCGCCAGGGGCGAGGCTGGCGAAGCCATCGGCCGCATCGGCACCGCGGATGAAGGCGGCGGCCGTTTCGAGGGCTATACCGACGCGGGCGAAACCGAGAAGAAAATCCTGCGCGATGTCTTTGCCAAGGGCGATGCCTGGTTCCGCACCGGTGATCTGATGCGGCTCGACGACAAGGGCTTCTTCCATTTCGTCGACCGCATCGGCGACACCTTTCGTTGGAAGGGTGAGAACGTCGCGACATCGGAAGTCAACGACGCCGTGCGCGATTTCACCGGCGTGATCGATGCCACCACCTACGGCGTCAGCATCCCCGGCACCGACGGCCGCGCCGGCATGAGCGCCATCGTCGTCAACGAGGGGTTTAATATCGAAGAGCTGCCTGCGCATCTGGCGCAGCGCTTGCCGGTTTACGCCCGCCCCGTCTTCATCCGTATCTCGCGCGAGCTCGACGCGACCGAGACGTTCAAGCAGAAGAAGGGCGAGTTGGCCCGGGAGGGCTTTGATCCCGGGCTGATAGGCGAGCCGCTGTTCATGCTCGACCCGAAATCCGGCGCCTATGTTGCCTTGGACGCGGACGTGCACGCAGGGATCATCGATGGCGCGATCAGGCTCTAGCCGCACGAAAATCCGCCAGATAGGTCCAATTTTATCTGAATTGTCCAAGAAGCCATTTACTTCTGTCGGGTAAACAACACGGGCCTTGGGGAGGCGGTCATCAAGAGCCGCTGCAACACGAACCATCAATAACAAGAGTGAGCCAGCCATGTCGGTAAGGTCTAAGGTCATCGAAGCGATCCAGCAGATCGCCAAGGAGCAGCACGTCACGCTTCCCGCACTCTCGGACGATCTGTCCCTGCACGAGACGGGCTTCGATTCCCTCGCCTTCGCAATTCTGGTGGCGCGCCTCGAGGACGAGACCGGCGTCGATCCCTTCACCATTTCCGAGGACGTAGCGTTCCCCGCCACCGTGGGCGATTTCGTGCGGGCCTACGAAAATGTCCCCGCGTGAGATTTTTGCGCTCCGCGACTATCTGAGCCCGGAGCTCAAGGGCCGCACGATCTCCGACGCCCATCATGTGGTGTCGCTGACGGACGTCCTGGGGCATACGGTTCTGGGCGGTCGCCTGCGTGAGCTGGCGGGCCGCTCTGTCCTGCTGAAGCTGTCGGACCAGCTCAAATCGGGCCTCGCCATGATCGAGCTCGATGGTGTCGCGCGGCGCATGCTGCTGTGCCCGCCCGATCTCAATCCGGCGCATCTCGACGCGCTGATCGCGGACGCCGAGATCGATGCTGTTGTCACCGACGAGCCCGCGCAATGGGACGCAAAGACAATCGCGCTCGTCGTCACCGCGCAATTGCCGCTTCAGGCCGCCACGCCGGCCAGGACCAAACGCGCCACCGAATGGC
>NZ_JBFUGY010000093.1:0-10192 GCF_056402655.1 Bradyrhizobium sp. P3_C3
TGCTTCAGCGGTGCCGGTCAGCCGGGCGGCATGCCTCAGGGTCAAGGAACGGGCCAAGGACCCTCGACCGCGGGATGGTCAGCCTGCATCGGCGTGCCGGTGACTGTATCGGCGTGCTTCAGCGGTGCCGGTCAGCCGGGCGGCATGCCTCAGGGCCAAGGACCCTCGACCGCCGGATGGTCGGCCTGTCTCAGCCTGCCGGTGACTGTATCGGCGTGCTTCAGCGGYGCCGGTCAGCCGGGCGGCATGCCTCAGGGCCAAGGAATGGGCCAAGGACCCTCGACCGCCGGATGGTCGGCCTGTCTCAGCCTGCCGGTGACTGTATCGGCGTGCTTCAGCGGTGCCGGTCAGCCGGGCGGCATGCCTCAGGGTCAAGGAACGGGCCAAGGACCCTCGACCGCGGGATGGTCAGCCTGCATCGGCGTGCCGGTGACTGTATCGGCGTGCTTCAGCGGTGCCGGTCAGCCGGGCGGCATGCCTCARGGCCAAGGACCCTCGACCGCCGGATGGTCGGCCTGTCTCAGCCTGCCAGTGACTGTATCGGCCTGCTTCAGCGGCGCCGGTCAGCCGGGCGGCATGCCTCAGGGCCAAGGAATGGGCCAAGGACCCTCGACCGCGGGATGGTCAGCCTGCATCGGCGTGCCGGTGACTGTATCGGCGTGCTTCAGCGGTGCCGGTCAGCCGGGCGGCATGCCTCAGGGCCAGGGACCCTCGACCGCCGGATGGTCGGCCTGTCTCAGCCTGCCGGTGACTGTATCGGCCTGCTTCAGCGGCGCCGGTCAGCCTAGCGGCATGCCCGCGACACCCGGTTCAGCCTGATAGAGGGCGGGCAGTTGCAGAGCGGCGTCGGGGCCCGCCGCTCTTCGTCTCCGTACACTCGCGATGGTCTCCGCGCCCTAAACGAGGCACCCATTTCCACCCGAACCAATGACATCCGCTATGCACGGTCTTGTATCAAAAGCGATAAATGCAATTCCCGCGTTTCGCGATAACTACCGGATCGAGCTCGCCCCCGGCGACGGTGTTTTCTTTTTCGCTGACGACCGGCAAGGCGTCCTGACGGGCTCCACAGTCGAGCGGGTCTGCGGTTTGATCGACGGTGAGCGCTCCATCGATGACATCATACGAGAAGTCGCGCCCCAACTAAGCGGCCAGGAGGCGCGAGACGCGCTGGCGGTCCTGTCGCAGAATGGTCTAATTTTCGACGCTGCACACCGAGACTGGAGCGACAGTACGCTATTCTGGAGCAGTCTAGGTGTCGATGTAGGCCAGCTTGCGCAAACGCTTGGCGCGTTTCCCGTTGAGGTCATCGCTACCCCCGGCATCAACCCGATGCCATTCCTGCAGGCGCTTGAGGCGGCGGGCGTCAAAACCAGCGGTGTCCCCCGCTTCACCGTCTGCGTCACGGATGACTATCTCCATCCCAAGCTAAGCGAAATCAATCGTGCGCGATTGGCGTCTGGATCTCCATGGATGATCGCAAGGCCGGTGGGTATTGTCGGCCTTTTCGGCCCGATCTTCCAGCCGGGGCTCTCCGCTTGCTGGGAGTGCCTAGCGGCGCGGCTCCGCGCTCGCGTCGCCGCAGAGCGGTTCTTCGATGCGGGAAGGCACAGCAAGACGCTTGCGCGGCGTAATGGCTCGGCAAATCTCCAGATCGCGGGAGCCGCACAGCTAGTTGCCCTGCACGCCGCGAAGTGGGTCGGCCTCGCTGATGGGGGGCAACTCCTCGGCAAGATCGTCAGCATGAATCCGTGGAACTTCGTTTCCACCACGCATATCGTCGTAAAGCGCCCACAGTGCCCGTCCTGCGGGAGTCCACTGTCTGGCAACAACAAGTTAGTGGCGCCGCAGCTCCATAATAGAGCGAAGGCGAGGTGCACTGAGACGGGTCACCGCGAGGTGTCCGCTGAGGAGACCTTCGCCAGACACCAGCATCACATAAGCCCGTTGAGCGGTATCGTCAGCGAGCTAGCGCCATCGTCGGCCGACGAGGACGACGTAGTTAAGCTGTTCATCGCCAGCCACAACTTCTCTATGGACAGCACCTCGCCCAAGGCCATCCGCTACAGCATGTACACGAAGAGCTGCGGCAAGGGGCCGACCGTCGCCCAGGCTCGGACCAGCGCGTTATTCGAGGCGCTTGAGCGCCATGCTGGAGTGTACCAGGGCGACGAGACGCTCGTTCGGGGAAAGCTCGTTGAGCTCGGCGATGCGGCCTTGCACCCGAACGACTGTATGCTGTTTAGCAAACAGCAATATCGTGATCGGCTGCGCTGGAACACTCAAGGCTCGCCCTTCAACGCAGTTCCGGACGCTTTCGATCCGAACGCCCCTGTCGAATGGACCCCAGTTTGGTCTCTGACCGCGCAGTCCGTCCGCTACATGCCCGCTGCATGCCTGTACTACGGGTACCCGACGCGGGGTAGCGAACCTTTCTGCTGGGCCGACTCCAACGGAAACGCCGCTGGCAACTCCATCGAGGAGGCTGCGGTCCAGGGCTTCTTGGAACTCGTCGAGCGCGATGCCGTCGCGCTCTGGTGGTACAACAGACTGCGCATGCCTGGCCTGGACATGAACCGTTTTGATCACCCTTTCATCCGGACCTGCCAAGAGCGCTATCGGCACCGCGGGCGCGACATCTGGGCGCTCGACCTGACAAGCGACTACCAGATCCCTGTGGTGGTCGCCCTGAGTCGCAATGCCGAAGGAGCGAAAGAGGAGATCATCTTCGGCTTCGGCGCGCACTTCGACCCGACTGTAGCGCTTACCCGCGCGCTGGCCGAAATGAGCCAGTTCTTACCAGCCGTGAGCGCGCCAGCAGGCATCGACGGGCGCCGACTCTACGCCTACCAAGACCAAGTCGCGATCCGCTGGTGGGAAACGGCAACCACGGCGAACCAGTCATACGTGCTGCCGGCTGACCATGTGTCCGCACACGGTCCGGAGACGTTTCAGAGATGGGATAGCAATGATCATTTGGTGGACCTTGCGCAGTGCGTGTTGAAGGCCCAAGCGCTGGGCATGGAGACGCTCCTTTTAGACCAAACGCGGCCCGATGTCGGGGTTAGCGTCGTCAAGGTGATCGTCCCAGGCATGCGGCACTTCTGGGCGCGCTTCGCGCCGGGCCGGCTCTATGAGGTTCCATGTCAGATGGGTCTCTTGGCGACGCCGACCGCAGAGGCAAACCTTAACCCGATCCCGATGTTCCTGTGATGCGATGGCACCGCTGCTAAGGTCAACTGAGCGTGTGGGGCGAGGTCAGGTTTCCTGGCGGATCGACGATCGCTTCGTTCGCCGGCATTTGCCCGCGGGAGATGCTATCTGTGGACCAGACGGGCAGGTATTTATGCTACTACCTGCAGGTGCACTGGATGCGCTCCTCCTCGGCGAAGGCGGCTCTCGAAGCAACGTCGCAGAAATGTTGGAGCCGGCACTTGGGTCGCTGTGCATTGAACTGGTCCGGGCCGGCGTCCTCCAGCGTGTATTGCAATTCGGCGGGAGAATCGCCGCTATCGTCGATCCAATCAGCCCCCGCTACGAACCTCGGCCCGTAAACTTACCCGCCCCAGACGCTCCGATGCGGTTATCCCGCTTCGCTTGCATCAGGGCCGAGAACGGAACTCTGACAATCGAGGGGCCGCTAAGCCATTCGCGCATCCGACTGCTGGACGCCGGACTTGCTTCAGCCCTTGCCATCTTCGCTGCGCCGTACGCGCCCGCCGATCTTTACCGTCGCTTGAGAGTACCTGACGGCAGAATGCTAGAGCTGTTTGTCGCTCTGCTGGCTGCCGAGGGCCTCGCTGGTCGCGTCGACAGCGGCGGCGAAAGCGAGGAGCTCAGCCACTGGGAGTTCCACGATTTGTACTTTCACGCGCGCAGCCGCCAGGGTCGTCACAACAACCCCGTGGGAGCGACTTACCGCTTCCGGGGCCAGGTTGCTCCAGCGCCAGCCGTCAAGCCGCCGATGTCGACCGTGCGTATTCCTCTCTTCCGGCCGGATCTGCATTGGCTCGCCGCGCACGACCTGCCTCTGACGGCGGCAATCGAGCGGCGTCGGTCCATCAGGACGAGCACTTCCAATGGAATCCTGTCCGAGCAGCTTGGCGAGTTCCTGTTCCGCGTAGCTCGGGTGAAGGAGCTGGCGCGGTTCGACGACGTGGAGCTAACTTGTCGGCCCTATCCAAACGGCGGGGCAAGCTATGAGTTGGAGCTCTACGTCCTAGCCGAGCGGTGCCAGGGGCTACTTAGGGGGCTGTACCATTACGACCCTATGACGCACTCGCTTGAGCCGATTTGCCCACCCACCTCGGCGACGGCCGCGTTTATCCAGGACGCTCGTACTGCCACGGCCGGCCTTGCACATCCCTCCATCCTGCTGCTTGTCGCCGCGCGGTTCCGAAGAGTCTCCTGGAAATACCAGTCTATCGCCTACGCGACGATACTCAAGAACGTCGGAGCACTGTTCCAGACAATGTACTTGGTCGCAACGGCGATGGGCTTGGGGCCCTGTGCACTTGGCGCGGGAAACTCCGATCGATTCACTGACATGATTGGATCCGACTACTTCGGGGAAACGACCGTGGGCGAGTTCATGCTGAGCAATCCTGTGTAAGGAGGACATCTCATGGCACGCAAGCCGACAGAACGGGCTGCCGACGCGCAGCCAGAACCGCCTGCCGCCGAGGAGCAGACAACCCGCGGTGCAGCGCCTCCTGTCGAACTAAACCTCAATACGGTGATCCCGCTGCAGACATTCCGGAGTGCCCAATCGGGCCTAACGCTCCCTGAGATGCAGTTGGCCGTCGAGCAGGCGCTAATGCTCTTTGACGATCTGTACGCGCACCTTCTTCTTAAACAAGCCATGTATGCCGTCGATCCGGTCCAGGCGTTGCGGTTGATGCTTCTTCGCGTCCGCCGAGGGCAGGTGCAGAACGAGGGCGTCTTCCACCGCAGGATGCTGGAGATTTTCAACAGCGTGAGAGACCTGCACACAAACTATCTGCTCCCCGAGCCGTTCGCGACTGCGACGGCATTTCTGCCGTTCATGATTGATGAGTACTTCGATGAGCAGGGTATCCCCCACTACCCCGTAACCCGGGTGATGGAGCCGGCGGTTCAAGCCCCATTCACTCCGGGCGTCGAGATTACCCACTGGAATGGCATGCCCATGGCAACAGCCATCGACGTGAACGCGCGCGACCACGCCGGCAGTAATGACGCGGCAAATCATCTGCAGGGACTGCTATCGATGACATCACGGCCGCTGCTAAGCTCCCTATCGCCACGGGAGGACTGGGTCACCTTGACTTTTCAGCATGCCCGGGGGGTCAGTGAAATCCGCTTTCCTTGGAGCGTCTTTCGACCTGAACCACCACCGTTGAGAGTCGCGACCGGCGATGCCAACTCGTTCGCGGCGACTGCCATGGGCATTGACGTCGCGCTCGCCGCTACCCATCGCGCGCGCCAAATTCTTTACAAGCCTGAATCCGTCCAGCGGGAGCGTAAGATGACGAACGCGGGACAGCAGCCGGCTGGGGCCACACAGCATGCCCTCGGCAACGCGACCACGTTTCCTAACAACTTAGAATACAGTGTCCGCGAAACTGGCTCGGGAAGTTTCGGACTCTTGAGGATACGTAGCTTCGACGTCCCAGACCACCTGGCATTCTTGCAAGAGGTCATCCGAATTCTCGGTTTGCTGCCTCAGGAAGGCTTGATCATCGACGTGCGCGGCAACCCCGGCGGCAACATCTTAGCGGGGGAGCACCTGTTGCAACTTTTCACCGATAGAAGGATCGAACCCGAGCCGGTTTGCCTGCGCAACACGCTTGCAACACTGACCTTGACGCGAAATCAGTTCCTGCAGATTTGGCGCCCCTCGATCGATCTGGCTGTGGAGACGAGCGCGCAGTACTCGCAGTACTTCCCGATCTCAGATCCAAACAGCGTTAACGCCACCGGTCGTCGGTATCAAGGGAAGGTCGTGCTCCTGATAGATAGCGCCTGCTACAGCACGACCGACTTTTTCTCAGCTGGATTTCAGGACCATGAAATCGGGCCTGTTCTGGGCTTCAACGACAGAACCGGCGCTGGAGGCGCCAATGTCTGGACACACGAGTTGCTGAGCAACTTCGTACCAGCACGTGGCGCTGGAGGCGGTTTGCCGATGCCGCTGCAGCCGCTGCCACGGGGAATGGCAATGCGTGTGGCCTTCCGCCGTTCGAGCCGGGTCGGCGCGCGCGCGGGGTTGCCACTTGAGGATCTCGGTGTGAAGGCCGACATCATGCACCAGCGAACGATGCGCGATGTGTTTGCAGACGCCGACGATTTGTACGAGCAGGCCGGTGAGGTTCTCTGGAGACAGATAAAGGGCGTCTGACGGCAAAACGAAAACTATCGTTACTCACGCCGACGTCAGTTGACCGGTGCGCGGTATGCCACACCTTCGGATGAACAGGATGAGGCTCGCTCGTCAACGCCAGGCCAGCGGGAATCTATGGTAGGCATGCGCTTCGCGTTTCTATAACTGACGGTGCCCGATTATAGAACCGGTGCCGTAGCCGCTCTGGCCTACCGGACGTTCACCGGAGTGGGTGCAGGGACAACCGTCGCTCCGCACTCTCAAGCGCTCTTGACTGTTGTAGACTGCCCTCGCGCCAAGGATGCAAAGGACAATGTGACTCGTCCCTTTGTTTGCTCACTGGCAAATCACCCGCTGGACCAAGCTTGTACCCACGCCCAGCGTCCGGCCGATCTTAAGAATGCCCATGCCCTTGGCCCTCAGATCCCGGATGCGGGTCTCGATCGCTGGCTTCATCGGCCGGCGGCCGAGCTTCGTTCCCTTCGCCTTCACCCTCGCAGGTCCGGCCTTCACTCGCTCCCGAATGATGCCGCGCTCAAACTCGGCGAATATCTGCCAAGCCCTTCATCCTAAGCCCTTCCCTCACCATTTGTTTTCGTTTGAGGATGCCTCAGACCCCTGTCTCATCTGAGGGCGCGCGGTGACTCGCTGTGTCTCACCAGCCGAATTCGTTGCAAATCACCCTGATAGCGCGCGTTCAGGTCCATCATCGCGTTGTTGGGAGGTACCTCGACGTCAGGCGCGAGTGTCTTCCCGTGCTTCCACGAGCCGCAGCAGTGAGACACCAGTTAATTCTTAAGGTGTCTCACCACAGTCTCAGCCCTGTTCGAGGGTGACTCGCCTTGATACCGAGCCTTGCGGCGAACGGATCTTTGTGCCGCGTTACCCGACAAGGCCCTGCATTGCCTAGCGGGCATAGCTTCGCCCCTTTCCGCCTTCAGTCTGGGAAAAGACCCAATCTGAAGCTCCTGACGATGGAGAAGGCCCACTCGGCCTCGCGTACTTGGTTGCCCTTCGAACCCTCGTGGGGTTCGCGCGGCGTTGGCCCCGGCGCGTCCGCCCGTCGCGCCTTGTGGAGGGGCGTGACGGTTGGGATGATTTTTTCGGCTCATCCCGCAAGTCGACCGGTTCGGGTTGTCATCCCGCTGACGGCTGCGACTTGCCTTCAACCGCTCCCGGGGGTGCCGGGCACCTGAAGGCCGCGGGAAGGAATGGGGACACCTGAACCCGCGCATTTTGTTTTCCGATCGCCAAAGGCGTATAGCGGCCGGCTCGCTGCCGCTGTTTGAGCTTGCGGCGCGCTGGCGGTCATTCATCGGCGGGGGAAAGAGTCCTGTTCTTCCCTCCCCGGCGACGAGATCATGGCCGATCTCGACTCGTCGCTATTCTCGCGACGGTCAGCCGTAGTACCTTGATTGCGGCGGGAGCCTCCGAAAAGCAGACCCGCAATCGCGGAGCCCACGGCTGACCGAACGCGGCAGTTCGGTCAGCGCGTGAGCGCCGTTTCTTGGACCTTCTCCTCGCTTTGCTCGTCTGGAGCGCGAAGGAGGATAAGGTTGACACGATCCGGCAGGACCAGCGGCTGATCGGACGTGACTCCCGTGACGGCATCGCTGTCGTCACGATTGGAGTCACGGCCTTGGCGCAGCTTCTTGCGCCGACGGCGCTGGCGTTCCGCGGCGGTCCTGTCCTTGAGGCTTGTATCGCGAGAACAACCGTTCTCCGCAACGTCTGGCACCAGAACGTAAGGGAGCCCGACCTCCTGAATGATCGCGCGAACAATAGCTTCCGCATGCTCCGGTCGGAAGATCAAGACGTTATCTTCATCGTCCTTCCAGGAGTCCGGATTGTGTTGCCGCAGCACGATGTCCCCAAAAGGGTTCGTGTAGACGGCGGTTTTGTTTTGCGCCGGATAGAACGGCACGACGAGGCACCCGTCATCCCAGTCGAATTTCTCGCTCACGGACGCCCCCATATTGCTGGGGCGCTTGAACGGAGCTCCTCGTTCGAGTATGCAGAATCAGCAGCTGCCCAAGTACCAAAGAATGCCGGCGCCTCCCGATTTGCCCTCGGGGGGCGCTTTCTTTTGTCCGGAGGGTCCGGTTCAGGAAAAGCTATGGCGAACTCGTGCCGGTTCGCGCGGCAACGTGCGGCCGCAGACCGGTCTTCCTTACCTGTCACGGTAGGCTGTTTGGGGGCCAACGTTGAAACACGTTGAGTTTCAATGAAGCGGGCTCGGCCCAAACTTTGGGCTAAGTGCTTCGAAATGCCTAGAATCCCCCCTTCGCTAGGGAATGGCACCGGCCTCGTCGCGGCGTCTTTACGCCCGTTCGAGGACACTATCGCTGCTAGAGATTCGGTCGCGGGCTGCATGAAATTACTCGCTGCCTCGCCGCTTAGATTCCTCCGCCAAACGGCGCTCGACATATGCGTCGATGCTGCTCCAAGTGATCTTTCGAGAGGCACCTTCGCGATAACTGTCCAACGCTTTCGAATGCAGCAACTCGTAGAGCTTCGCGCGACCGATCCTGAGCGCAAACATAGTCTCGTTAACGGTCGCGACTACGGCGCGCTCGCCTTCACCATTCGTAGAAATCATCGCCCTGTTCCCAGATGTTCAGCATTCGGCGACTGAACATTCCCAGGGCGCTGAGCGCAGCTTCTTTCTAACGAAGTCAACGTTATTCGGCTTGGTAACAGGCCCTCACCAAACGCGCGCGACCTGCGGGCAAATTACAGCCAACATAAGCTATTGAAAATCCGGTTCTTTCAGAGCTTCGCCAAAATAGAATTTTTTCGTGCTGAGCAAGCTTTTGAAGGTGTTCAGCATTTCCAAGCAAAGTTGCGAGGGTAACTCCATCGCGTGGCGCGGTTCTGGGAAGATACTCCCTCCCCCATATTTCCGTGAATAGCTTGTATTTTTCGCCGGCCGCAGCTTTCGCTACGGTTTCGATCTACGTTTCCACACGCTATCCGCCTGGACGACACGGCCAGTTTTTCGCCACGCTTGGAAAGTGCGCCCGACGTTACCCGTTGGTCCTGAGGCGAACATGGCCTTCTAAATCGGCCACGTCGGCAGCTGAGGGCAGACCTGAAGTCAACGGAACGCGGCCAGATCGACGCGATTGATCCGAAGCCGACATAGGGCATTGTCACCTAGCGCGCGAAAGTCACCTTTCGGCTGAGACAACGAGCTAGAGCAATGACCGGCCCGGTCTTCGGAGACCGGGGCCGGGCCTCGCACCGGCCGGGGGGTATATAGGGGGTGCGAAGCACATGAGTGCGAAGCGAGGGTGCGAAGGCTGCTCTGGAGAGTAAGGCGACCAGACGAAGCTCTTCAGGCTGAGGCTGGGAGCGACCGGTTGTGGGCATGCGCCTTCCCGCCGCTTTGCGAGGCAGCAAAGCATCTTACCGAATACGACGACCCTTGAAATCTGATATTCTGCACTGCGTCCTCCTCAAGTTGCGATGAGGGTCGAATGAAGCGGCGAGAGTTCATAGCCGCTGCGGCGTTTCTCGCTTGGTCAGGGCGTTTGCGCGCGCAGGGTAAACGCCATCGACTTGGCTTTCTCGCCGTAGGTGACGGAGGCGGGCAGACGCTCAATCAAGCCGAGCGGGCGTTGTTCGATGGATTGCGAAACAATGGCTGGATAGACGGAAGAAACCTGACTATTGACTATCGTTTTTCCCAACCCCCGGACCGACTGCCAGTTTCAATTGCCGATCTGATTGCTCTCCGTCCCGATGTGCTCGTCGTCGCGGCACCACAGGCAACCGAAGCCCTGAAATCGGCGACCACGACCATTCCCATTGTATTCGTAGCTGTTGCCG
>NZ_JBFUGY010000094.1:0-10119 GCF_056402655.1 Bradyrhizobium sp. P3_C3
CCCCGAAACATTGACCTGGGCTCTACGTCGTCTGTTACCTGCAGCAAGATGGCCACGAGCTGCTTGATATAGATCAAGCGCGTTCGATCGCTCGCGAACGCGCTCTAACTGCAGCCGGTAATGCGCGCAACTGCCTTCATGTACTTGAGATCAAGTGCGGCGTCACCTCCGTCTGACCGATAGTTGCGAGCGGTCAGGCGATCCGAATTCAAGCAGGTCTCAAGATCGAACCTGATATGCGAGCACCATCCCAGGGCGCTCTTCTCTGCCTCTTCCTTGGAGGGGCCAAACCCCACAAAGGTCTGAACGTGCCCGGCCTCGCCGTCGGCCCTCGATACGAGATTGATTTCTGAGATGTAAAAGGACGAACACTGGGCGGCGCTGGTTCCCTGATTTAGATCAACGTAACCGCGCAGTGCGTCACCATTGTGGAGTGGGGCAACTCGCCTAGGAGATGGCCGATGTTGAAAATAGTAGTTGCCGGAACAACCGCACTCTTCCTTGCTGCATCCCCGATTGCCAACGCGCAAACCTCGCAAACCTCTTCTGCGACTCCGGAACGGTTAAATGCAGCCGACCGGAATACGCTGACGGACATGAGGATTGATCTGGTAAAGGCCGCGTTGCAGCTGACACCTGACCAGGAGAAATACTGGCCCGCTGTAGAGAGCGCCATTCGTGCCAGGGCGGAGGACCGGAAAGCCCGCCTTGCAAAAATCGGAGAAACAGTGGGTAGACGGGCCGACGAAAACCGTGTCGAAGCCCTGCGCAATCGTGACCCTATCACCTTCTTGCAGCGGCGCTCCGAAGCATTGGCTCAACGATCAGCCGATTTGGATAAACTCGCCGAGGCGTGGCAGCCACTCTACAAAACGCTTAATCCCGAACAGAGGCAGCGCATGGCGGCCATCGCGATTCTGGTACTCCACGATATGAGTGATGCCGTAGACCGGCGCCGTGCGCTGTCCGAGGACGAGGACTGAGCCAAAGCAGTTCAATTCGAACCTAATGCATAATGGTCGGAGCATACGCAGCTAACTGACTGTATGCCTAGACGATGTTTGCTAAGGGTCTTGGCTGTAGAAGCACACTTTTGTAGATGAGCCGATAGCAAGCCAAGACCGGCTCGGCCTCAGGCCGCGATCACATAGATCAGCGGCTTGATCCCGACGATGTTGATGACCCGTGTCAGGCCAGAACCGAGAGTGCCATCTCGGCGGCTACTTTTGGGAGCGTTCTAGTGAGGAAGTGGGTCCCTCCCATGCGTGCAT
This sequence comes from Bradyrhizobium sp. P3_C3, assembly GCF_056402655.1. Classification (NCBI taxonomy): domain Bacteria; kingdom Pseudomonadati; phylum Pseudomonadota; class Alphaproteobacteria; order Hyphomicrobiales; family Nitrobacteraceae; genus Bradyrhizobium; species Bradyrhizobium sp. P3_C3. Next base: position 1,272 of record NZ_JBFUGY010000094.1, read on the forward strand.
TCATCGTGCCGAACGGATGCTCGACTGTCTCGCGACGTTGGCGCATAGCGAGCGGGTTCAGGCATTCAGGCAATAGTGTCCATTGCCCACGATCCGCCTGCTCAACGAAGCGCCTCTCTGCTTCCCCCGCAGAATCACGAGAGAATCATGGCAAAGCAGCAGCGTTTCCACACAGCCAGGGTCACGAGCCGCAATACTTGCGGTGAGCAAAATCAAGTCGGCTCTGCCGCCAACAGCAGACCTCAGCAAGACCTCCCACACTTGTCGCGATGACCCAGGAAAAGACCTCGCTCCGGCAAAGAAAACCGAATATCTCCAGCGCAAGCAACTCTTGGTCGAGCCGAGACTGCGTCATCGCCGTAATACAAATATCCCCCGCTGTTACCATTCTGTCACGGATTTCGACGCTGCTTGTGCCCTAGTATTGAATGCCGTCTAACTTGGGGCCCCGCGGTTCGCGGAGCGCTTTGCAGTAGCCGCCACTGGTTGCAAATGCCGCCCAGAGGTTTGCAATGAGATCAAACAAACCGGGAAGCCGCGTCATCAACTATGCGGCAGCGGTTGCTGCTCTCGTGCTTTGCGCTGATGTTTCGCATGCCGACCAGGGCGGTAGCTCGTTCTGGTTTCCGGGTCAGTTTGCGAGCCTCGTGGCCATGCAGCAGACACCGGGCTGGGCGCTCAGTGTCATCGATTACCATTCCGGCGTCGCCGCAACCGGGGGCGCTGCTGCGGCCAAAGAGATCCTGGCCGGCAAAATCCCCGCGAACGTCAACGTTAATCTAAATCTGAGTCTGAGCGGGCGGGCCGACCTGATCGCCCTTGCGCCATCGTATACTTTCACGACGGCGGTGCTTGGCGGGCAGTTGGTCGTAGGCATGTCCGGCCAGTACGGCAGAGCCGCCACCAGTATCGCCGGAACACTGACAGCGATAGCCGGACCGATTGTGATGACGCGCACCGGAATGCTCGAAGGCTCACTTACCTCCTACGGCGACCTCGCGCCATTCGCGCAACTGCTATGGAGCCATGGCGTCGACAATTACATGGCTTACGTCACGGGCAATATTCCCGTCGGCGACTATGATCCGACGCGGATTCCCAACATCGGGCTCGGGCACGGCGCGATCGACATTGGAGGCGCCTATACCTATTTCGACCCGGCGGCAGGAAACGAAATCTCGGGCGTCGCCGGCCTTACCTACAATTTCAGGAATCCTGATACCCTGTACCGGAGCGGCATCGATTTCCACTYCGACTGGGGCGCATCGCACTACCTCACCAAGCAGCTTTTCCTCGGCATTGTCGGATATGCCTACCAGCAAATCACCGACGATTCCGGCCAGAACCCGATCCTCGGTGGCTTCAGGTCACGCGTTTTCGGTGTCGGTCCGCAAATCGGGTACGGCTTCCCGGTCGCAGACATGCACGGCTCCCTTAGCCTGAGGGGATACGGCGAATTCGGTGCAGCCAACCGTCCGTCAGGATGGAATACCTGGCTGACGTTCACCATTTCCCCGTCCGCGCCTGCCGCCATAGCGCGCACGAAGCATCTGGTTGTGAAATAAACCTCGTGCCAACCGGACGTCGGCTGCGATCGGCCGATGTCTCAAATGGGTCAAAATGCGAAGGACTCAACGTAAGCACGTCGGCCTCGTTGAACGGACCTCAATGAGGCGTGTCACCACTTCGCTGATGGGCCAGACCTGGACTCATCGCCGCAGCAAACGACATGCACGAACCGCAGTGATTTACTCAATCAATCGTCGGCGCGGGCGAGTGATCGAGCACTTTGATCACCGTCTCGTACCTTGTCGGCGCGCATCGCGCTCCGTTAGTAGACACCACGCCGCACGGCACGACGCGTATGGCGGTAATCGCGACGGTCGACACGACGCGCAGTCACGCGGGCGCGCCGATACGTGTAGGCCTGCGCTTGATCAACGCTTAACTCCACGACGCCACGCGATGTAACCTGCGGCGAGACTGGAATCGTCGCCAACACCACTGCCGCAAACAGCAGCCCGACAATTGAGTAAGCCCTCATTGCACCTACTCCTATTATCTACCATGGCCGTCAATGTCGGCCACTGTCACCAGATGTCAATGAATATGTGCAGCGCATCGAGCGACATAGTTTTCGCCAAAGCTTTGCACATGACTGCTCCAGATACTCAGGCCAGCAGGAAAAGGCGTCGAGGGGAATGGTGCACTGCGTTCATGCGCGCTGCACAAATCATGGAATGCTCATGTCTCAATTGGGTCAAAAGCAGCGGTGGACGCCAAGTTGGATCGGCGTCCGGTTTGCCCCTGACAGCCGACATGACACGCGCTCAATCGACCTTCGGCTAAGGGGCCAACAAACCGCCGCTGCCGCAAATTCTAAGACGCAAATTCCTTCGTTGATTGGTCAATAGCGCTTACTCAACTAGAGCGCGCGCACATTTCCAAATTTTCCCGACTGTTGCCGCTTAGGCACATCGAATGCTAGTCGGCTCAGCTAGGTTCGAGCTGGAACGCCGGACATCCAAAAAAGAACCGGCATCGTTCGGGTGAAACGTGGATGGAGCGAGAATAATGAGGAAGATTTTGTTAAGTGGCGTGGCCTTGCTGGCAGTGAGCATGGCGGCCCCCGCGTCGGCGGCTGATATGGCGGCACGCCCCTACACCAAGGCGCCGCCGCCGGTGGTCGCTCCGATCTATGACTGGACCGGTTTCTACATCGGCGCCAACGGCGGATGGGGCCAAAGCCACAATTGCGTGGATTTCGTCACGCTCGCAGGCACAGTTGCAAGCGGTTGCCGGGATCGGTCGGGTGGCGTTGTCGGCGGGCAGGTCGGGTATCGCTGGCAATCCAATCAATTTGTGTTCGGATTGGAAGCGCAGGGCGATTGGGCCGACCTCAGCAACACACGCGTCAGCCTGTTCAACCCGACACTTTCAACCACAGTTAAGACCGACGCCATCGGTCTCTTCACGGGCCAACTCGGTTGGGCGTGGAACGCGTCACTGCTCTACGTGAAGGGCGGCGCGGCCGTAACCAGCAATCGCCTGACAATATTCGACAACACCACCGGGATCGGTCTGGTCTCGGCAGATAACACGCGCTGGGGCGGCGCGCTGGGTGTCGGCTGGGAGTATGGCTTCGCACAAAATTGGTCGGTCGGTGTTGAATACGATCATCTGTGGATGGGACATGCGAACAACTCCTTCTCCGTGGCCGATCCGCGGCTTGCGGCCGTACTCAACGACCGGATCAGCCAAGACGTGGATATGGTCACTGTGCGCTTCAACTATCGCTTCGGCGGGTATGGAAAAGCTCCTGTCGCGGCGAGATACTGATCGCTCCAGTCTGCGCAAACCAAAGCCCCGGCTCGCCGGGGCTTTTTTGCGGGCTATGTATGGCTAGCGGTTGCTGCATCTTTGCAATGTCTGAGGTGGGTGAGAGCGCCGGTTTACAGATGTTGCGGCTGCTTTCGGTCAGCCCAATAAGCCGACGATAGTTGAGCGGCCTCGAACTTCTCAGGCCGGAGTTGCTGCGAGACCGACGCATCCTCACTCTCTCGCCGGTAGGGGCGCTCGCGAGAAAGCTAACTTTGAGCGGCTCGCCCAGGAAATCGATCCCTTTGTCGCGGCGAATGGAGAGCTGGCCGGCCTAATGATATTCGCAAAGGCCTTTCCGAGCTGGGACAGCTCAAGCTCGTCGGAGGCTATCATCGACAGGTGAAGCGCGTGGTCGTCGTGACTGACAGCGAGCTCTTCAAGGCCATACCGCGGATGGCGAAGCACTTTGTCTCGGCGCAAGTTCGTCGATTTTCGTCCGATCAAAAAGCGGAGACGCTGGCGTGGCTGGAAGCGCAATGATCCATATCGGCGTGATCCGCCCATAGTGCGCCCGCCAGGACAAGCCCCGGCTCATAGGATGGAAGTATCGGGCTTCTGTTTGATCCAGATCAACCTCCCTTTGTTAAGCAGCGCTGCACTAACACGGCCTGTGGCAAGCACCGACGCAGGCGAGACGTGCCCCTCTTATCGACGATGGCCTTGAGGGCGCAGGCTTTCACTGCCGTCGCGTCACAGATGGAGCCTTCCGATGTGGATCCTGATGTACGTCTTCTCGTATTCAGTTAGTCCGGCCGCCACAAATGACAGAGCGGAATGGAGGGTCCTTCCGACCGTGGTATTCCAGGAATTTTCCAGTGAAGAGCGCTGCCTGGCAGCGAAGTCCAAACTGGAGGAGCGCTTGAAGGAGGCGGGAGCCAGGATGAGAAGCGGTTTGGAAGACTTGAAGAGCCTGGGTCAGGCTGACCCAGCGCAGATCATCATTGCCTTCAACGTCGAATGCGTACCGAAGTAGAGGCAGTGAACCACGACCGCGCCGCGCGCCAGACGGGAAGTCCTTGTCGAAAGCAACAATCGTTCGCAGGCTAGTTCTTCGACAAGTTTGGACGGGGGAAGGGAATCGAACCCTCGTATTCAGCTTGGAAGTCAGACGCGGCCGCCGGGTACGGCAAACTGTCAGAAACCATTCGGCGGTCGCAAGAAATGTAAGCGCATAGCCGTCCGATAACTGCGGGTGTCCCACGATCGCCTCAGATTGCCGCTCCAAACCTACGAAGGGTTCATTCCGGAGGCAGGCTGCCGAGTCCTGCTACCCGCTACCCGAACGCCCAGTGACGTCGTTCCTGCCGCAACACATTCGAACGTAGTACCGGGGTAAATGCAATGTTGAGAGGCACAAACATGAAATTCCTGACGGCATTGCTCGCTACAGCATTTTCACTGGGATACGCGGGCCCAAGCGATGCCGTGGTGAGGATTATCAACGATCGGGGTGGGTTGATCCAACGTTACTTCGATCGGTACGAAAACTTGAAGAACACGGGCCAGACTGTGATCATCGATGGCCTCTGCGCCTCGGCCTGTACGATCGTCCTAGCTAAGATCCCTTCGGAAAGAATCTGCGTAACTGAAAGGGCAAATCTTGCCTTCCACGCAGCCTGGGACCTGGGGGCTGGCGGACGCCAAATTACAAATCCAGAAGCCACACGAATAATGTATTCAATGTACCCGGCTCCGGTTCGGAATTGGATCGCAACGCGTGGTGGTTTGTCTCGTCACACAATCTTCCTGCGCGGCGCGAGGCTTAAGGCGATATTTCCTCCTTGCTATCTAGACGCTGCGGTTTTCCTGCGCTCGTAGTTGATCAGATGCTGGTCTAACCCAGCCGTTCCGCGCGAGGCGTTAACATATTGGCGACGAACCACTGTGCACCCTGAATGGGTATTGTGCCGCCGGCAGCGAACTTCATTCGATCATGCAATGAGGAGGACAAGGATTCAGGCGAGGGTCTGCGGGGCAGAGACTTCCTCAATTCGAGCGACCTCGTAACTTCCCAACGTCGGCATATTGCTGCGCGAACCGCCGGGCCTCCTCTGCGCATGGCTTAGGCTCAGGTACGTTTTTGCCTGGGTCGTCGTGAGAGTTGTCCGTAAATCTCACGGTATAAGGTGGTAATGGTTCAAGCCTATCCGGCCCACTGCGGATTCAACTAGGCCCTTGAGGTCAAAAACCGCCCAGTAGCCCTGAAAGGCGTGAATGAAACGCCAGCGATGAGTCCGTCGACCAGGCTACCGCAAACGCCCACACGAGCACTCCGAGCAAGTACGATACTCTGATCGCAGCGCCCGCTCGATCGATCCCGTTCAGACCGTCGTGGTGCACCCCTGCGACGAGACCTCCCTGCGCTGCGGCGTCCTCGACAGCGCCAGCGCGGGCATCATCCGACCGATCCTGGTGGGTCCGGAGGGAAAGATCAGAGACACGGCCGACACTCACGGGCTCGACATCGCGAGAATCGAAATCGTCGATGCGCCGCACAGCGAGGCGGCCGCCGCTAAGGCCGTCGAACTGATCCACGCTGCCCACGGCGAGATGCTGATGAAAGGCAGTCTGCACACCGACGAGCTGATGTGTAGCATCACGGCCAAGGCCGGCGGTCTACGCATGGACCGGGCCACAACCAGACATCGGCATCTGATCGATCACCTCGTTAGCGCGCAGTAGGAATGGTCCGAGCGAGTCGTTGAAAACGTAAAGCGCGTCCTGCGCGACCACTGAGCGACACCACGTCTCGCGGCGGCGGTGAGGCCCCCGCTCGGCCCGCGCGTGCGGCAACTCCTACCAACCACTCAACGGAAATCTACTGGTTCGCCCGTTCGGCGTCGGCGGTAGCCATGTATTTCGATTGGAAATGCGCAACCCGCTCGCGCCACATTCCGACGAACGCCCCCGATGTCAGCTTATCCACCGATTTCCACTCGGCTTTGACGGCCGGAAGGGTATTCCGCCAGATCGCGCGTTTGCACCATTTTTCGCGTTTCTCCCTCCCTTCGCTGGTGGCACACATGGATTTCCAAGCGATGCGATCGGGTTGGCTGATGTGCTCGGCGGCGCCTTCCCAGCCTTGTTGATGGATCAAGTAAAGATCACTCAAGGTCGGCTTCTTCTGCGTCACCCACTCGAACAGAATGCCTTCGGTAATGACCTTGTAAGCTGCCGCAATGGCATTGTCGCGGGGATCAAGAATCTGCCCGGAGCCGAATTTGTTGAACTCGTACTTGCTCAGTTGAAACAGGCCGATATACGACCCCGTGCGCTGCTTGGGGTCGAAACCGGACTCGATCTTGGCAACCGCTTTCATGAAATGGAAGTCCAGACCGAAAGCGTCGGAAGCGCGCTTGATCTCCTCGACCGGCGTTCCGACCGGGATGTCCTTGAGTGACTTTAAGACGATCTCCGCCGGTTTCTCGGCAGGAGGCAGTTCGGACCAGACGTAATAGATGAGATAGCGAAAATCCTGCGTCACCGGCGCCGAGTTGGAGGCATTGCGCGTTGTCGGCCCCGGTTGGGCGACATCATGGTGGCCCAAGTCCACCGATTCCTGCACGGGCGGTAAATCGGCCGACAGCATCTGCGACGGATCGGGCAACGCAGCCACGACGATCGATTCCGGCTTATCCGAAGCCGCCGTCGTGTCGGTGGCCGTCCCCGCCGCGGGTTCGGCGGCCGTCGCCACTTCGGCGCCAGCCACAGCAGCGTTCGCGACAACGGTGTTAGCGACAACGGCGTTGTCCATTGCGATTGCCTGCGGTTCATCCGCGAGCCTGGCGTTGGCGGCGAGCGATGCTGCGCGATCCTCGATTGGCACTGCGCCGATGTTCTCGGTGCCGGCCGAACCGAAGCCAGCCAGCCAGCCAACGATCCCCCCCGCGAGAACGACCGTTCCGCAAAACGTCGGCACCACTGCCGTAAATCGCCGCGGGTTCATCATCCCGTCGCTTCCAAAGGCCCCACCCGAGCAATGCTGCACAGCCAAGCACGCGACGGGTGAATTTTCGGGTCGAGACATGGCCGCGCAATGGCGCAAACCGCGGTTCATCATCTTTTCCACGAAGTGTTGCCCGCATGCAACGCGCCGGCGGCAAGCAATTGTTCTGCGACGTAAGCGTGTTGGGAAGTTTCGGACCCATGCGACGCATGCGGCTAGTTCGCGGCGAGCCGGTCATGGTGAATGTCGGACCAACAGGTGCGCTTGAGTGGCCGTAGTCGGGGATGCCGTCCCTTCGAGCGGTCTGTCGTTGACGATTTATGGGATCATCTGAGCGAACCGAACCCATTGCCCAAGATCAAAGCGTCCGTCGCAACGGCCCTCACACCGTACATTGATCGGCCCGGCGATCAGCGCGACGGCTATTGCCGATTGTCTTCTTCCGGCAGATTGGCCCCGTCATTGGAATTGGTCCAATTTTCGACCCACTGCGACCAGATTTGAAGACGAGGCTATGGTCGGTAACGCCACGCTTCTTGCGTTGGACCTCGCATGCAACTTCACTGCATGAGGCACTGAATGAGGAGGCAGACTCCAATAATAGCTTTCGCCGCTTTCATGCTCTCTACAGGGATCGCACACGCTCAGTTTCCGTTTTGGCCGCAGGACAGGTTCTGGCCAGGCCACTACGCTCCGTTCAAACACAAGCACTATCACCGGCAGACAAACTCTGGATCTGCGAAGAACGCTCGGCCTGAGGCCCCTCCGAAGGGCCCGCTCCAGATCATCATCTCGATCGCTGACCAACGGGTCTCGCTTTTTGACAACGGGGCATTGATCGCACGCTCGACGGTGTCCACGGGAACTCAGGGGCATCCTACACCCCTGGGCGTATTCAGCGTGATCAGCAAACAACGATGGCACCGCTCAAATATTTATAGCTCTGCCCCCATGCCCTACATGCAGCGCATCACCTGGTCAGGGATTGCGTTGCATGCCGGTGTCGTGCCTGGGCATCCGGCGTCACACGGCTGCATCCGTTTGAAAAATGACTTTGCCATTCGACTCTGGCATCTCACGAAGCGCGGCACGCGCGTGATCATTGCGCACCACGATGTCCAGCCGGTCGAGATAACCAGTCCGCACCTCTTTAAGCCGAAAGCAGTGTCCGGTTCGCCGGAATTTCAGGCTGCCACAGTCGTGGGTAAGAGCGTTAGCACAGCCGCGGCAACGCATGGATCACCGGTGTCCAAGACCGAGACTCCAGAAGCCACTAGTCACGTGAATCTAAAGTTCGCCACATAAAGTCCGCTGAGCTTTATAGCAGAAGCGTTTGACGGAAGCCAAAATCTGGTCTGCGGACTTGGTCCATTTGAATGGCTTCGGTTTTCTGTTGTGCAGGTCGATGAAGGTACGGATGTCGGCCTCGAGCTGCCTGACGGAGGTGTGAACACCTCGCTGGATCTGTTTTCTGGTGAGTTCAGCGAACCAGCGCTCGACCTGATTGATCCATGACGCGGA
>NZ_JBFUGY010000095.1:0-9932 GCF_056402655.1 Bradyrhizobium sp. P3_C3
GGTCCGAACAGGGCGGCGATGATGCCGAACAGCGCGAGCGCGGCGAACAGCAGCGGCACCGAATGCAGGAAGAAGCCGGCGGCKGCAAAGGCCGCGGCAAAAATCTCGGCAAACTTCAATCGCCGCGCGACGACCGATTTGACGTATTTGTCGGCGAGCTGGCCGCCGAGCCCCGACAGGATGAAATAGGGGAAGATGAAGACGGCGCCTGCGACCGTCACCAGCGCGTCGCCGTGACCGGTCGCGGCACTGTAAAGCAGGATGATGACGAGTGCGTTCTTGAGCACGTTGTCATTGAGCGCCGAGAAAAATTGCGCCCAGAACAGCGGCGCGAAGCGGCGTGACGACATCAATTCCCTGATCATGACAAGTCCTGTTTTGGGAAGGCAGCCTGAGATTGTTACGTTGTCGGTGAGGCGTCACGACCGGAAGCTTACGGGACGAACGATGGCTGGATGACGACGGTCGCCGGCCTGCTCTGTCCCCTCGACCCTTCCGATCCTGTTGGTCTCCAAATGGTCTCGTTAGGTTCGCAAATATCTGGTCGCAGCCGTGGTTCAGACGGACCGGCCGCGCTTTTTCGGATACCGCGCGGAGCGATGAGGAAATGTTGAACCGCATCGCCAAAGGCCGCGACATCGGCTGCGAATATCGGGACATGGTAAGTCCTTCCTTGCAACCGGGTCTTGCATTCGAGCCGACCGGAACGTCCCGGGTGCGCGCGCCTCACGTGAGATGAGCGAGGTGGCGAAAGGGCGAGAGGCGGCCGAGCAGGCTGAACCGGCGGCCCGCGTGACGGCTACGGGCGCGGCTCGCCCGCCACATCCGGAAGGTCGCGCGGCGCTCGGTGAGCACGCCGGCAATGTCGCAGGCATTTGCGATGCGATCGACCGGCGCCATCACGAACTTGAGGACGGCCCGGCCAAGTCCGGTCACGAGAGCCGCAGCGTCATCGACGAAGGTGGAGGCGATATCAACAGCGAGGGTTTGCATTTTGCAGATCTCCGGGTTAATTTGAACAATGTTCAGATGAGTAGTTTGAAAATGAACAATGTTCAAGAAGAATCGCCACGCGACCAGAAAAAAAGTCGGCGGAGGCTCCTGATCCTGGAGATCGCCCGCGGCATAATTTCAGCTAAGGGGCTGAGATCATTGAAGGTTCGGGACGTCGCGGAGGCCGCCGGTTGCTCGGTGGGCAGCGTCTATAACGAGTTCGGCGACTTCGACGGGGTGATCCTGACGGTGAACCGGGAGACCGTTCAGGCGCTGACGGTACGGCTCGCCGAGGTTCCGGCCGAGGACCCCGTTCGCCAGCTCTACGGGTTTGCCGAGACTTATCTCGAATTCTTCGCCGAGCACGCAAACCTGCTGCGCTCGCTGTTCGAGCATCGGATGGAGGACGATCGTCCTTATCCCGACGACATCCTTCAGATGGTGATGGACGCTTTCGCGCTGATGCATCCAGCCCTGGTGCGGCTGCTACCGGCTGCGGACGACGTGAGGATCGCGCTGCTGTCGCGCACGCTGTTTTCCGCCGTGCATGGAATCATCTCGCTCGGCCTGGAGGAGCGCATGGTGGCGGTGCCGCCCCAGATGCTGCGCCAGCAGGTCGAGCAATTCCTCGATACGCATCTTGCCGGCCTCGGGATCGTGCCGGTCGGCGCGCGGTCGCCTTGAGGAGGTCAAGCGGCTACCACGCGTATCGCAGGCTCGCGGTGCCGGAATAAGTGGTGCTGCGCGCCGCGAACTCGCCGTCGAACTTCGCCGACAGGGCAACGCCGTTCGAAAACTTCAGCTCGGCGCCGGCGGATGCGAGCGCGGTGTTCTTTGCCGGCGTTGCGCCATTGACGATGAAGCTCGCGCCGGGCAGCGCCTGGAATGCAGCGACGAGCGTCGGGTCGCTCACCCAATCATGGGCCCAGGCCGCCCGGCCGCGCAACGTGAGGACCGAATTCGGCGTGACCAGCGTCGCGCGATCGAAGCGCGCGCCGAGCTCGCTCCGCGTGTCGGAGGCCGTGCGTCCCTGATAGGTCAGGCCAAAGCCGCTGCCGGCCAGATCGGCCTCGGTATAGATCGGTGTGCGAAAAGCCTGAGCTTGCGCCGCCGCATATGGCGTGAAGCCGCCAATCGGCGTAGCGAAGCGATAGCCGCCCTCGATGCGGCCTCCGACGGTTTGAGCGTCGAATTTCGCGGTGAGCTGGTTGCCGAACGGTGCGAGCCGGTCTGTCGACATCCAATGATTGGCCACGGCGAGAGAGGCGGCGAAATAGGCCGGCCCCGTACGCACGGCGGTGTAGACGCCGGCCTGGATTGCATCGCTCTTGCCGCCGCCGATCGCCTGAGCGAGGTCCCATTTGGTGCCGCCGCCCGACAGTGCGAAACCGACCAGCGCATCGCGGCCGAAATGATAATCGGCGCCGGCCGCGACGCCGCCGGCGCGCGCGCCGAGGTCGTGACTGCCGATCACGACGGGGTCGCCACTGGTGCGGTTGGTACCGCCGAACGCCGTGCCCCAGGCCGTCCAGCGCTCCGCAAAGGCCGGCGCTTTCACGGCCGGTGTCCCCAGCACCTTGTTGTAGGCGAGGGCGATATCGTCCGGCAGCGCGGCACGTTCTGGGCTGAAGCCGAATGCCGTGCGACCCGCGTCGACGATGCCACTGCCGCGGCCATCGACGAATGGATCGAGCATCAGGCCGAGGAACTGGCCCGTGAACTGGAAGGCGCCTTGCCGCGCGCCGGTCGCAGCTTCGCCCGAGAGCTGATCGAGATTGTAACGGAGCTGGGCGTCGCTCTGGCCTGCGAAGGAGGAGAGGAAAGGCAGGTTGGGACCGAACGCGCTCAAGGCGCCGGCCACGGCCTTCTGGTTTTGCGTTTGGGCGAGGGAGAGGAATGCGGCGTTGTTGTAGTTGAGCGTCAGGAAGACGCTGAACCCGTCATAGCTGAGGGAGGAAGCGAAGAGCTGCGGATTGTATCCGCTGACAGTCACGCCCGAGAAGCTGCCGGTGACGCCAGTCGTCGTGCTCAGGATCGTATATTGCGTCGAGGGGTTATAGGCGCCGGCGATCGTGTTGACTGCGACGGTGCCGCCGTTCAACGCTGCGCTGACCGCGAGGATCTTCTCGGATTGTCCGGTAGCGGTGACGGAGATCGCGTAGGTCGAGCCGGCGTTGAATGTGACATTGCCGGAGCTCGTCAGCGTACCGAGATTGCCGGGCAAGACCGTGCCGCCCGATAGCACCGTGATATTGCCGACGGCGCCGTTACCGCTGAGGATGCCCGCGCTGACGGTCGTCGCGATGTTGGGCATCGAGCCGTTCACCTCGACGGTGCCGGCCAGGACATTCATGGTCGCGATCTCCGTCGTCGAGCCGTTCATCGTCCAGGTGGAGCTGCCGGTCTTTTCCAGCACCTCGAATTCCCGGAACTGACCGGCCGCGCCGAATATGCTGAGATTGAACACTGCGTTGGTGGCCCCGCCCAGGCGCAGCGTGTCCGTTCCGTTGCCGCCGAGGACCCATCCCGTGATGCTCGATCCCGCTCGCAACTCGAAGACGTCGTTGCCGCCCTTGAGGTCGGCAGCCGTGCTGACGCCACCACTGATGATCGTGCCTGAGTTGATGATGGTGTCCTGATTGGCCGAGCCGATGATTGCCGTGCCCGAGGCACTCGATATCGTGCCGGCGTTGTTGATGATGTTGCCTTCGGCCGCGCCGCTCAGATCGACGGCCGCGACATTGATGGCATGGACAAAGCCGCTCGACAGGATGTTCGCCTGATTGTTCGCCGACCCGGCGCCGATGCTGATGCCGATGGCTCCGGTCACGCCGTTTCCGACCGTACCGCCGATCACGATGATGTTGTTGCTCGAATTGGCCAGTGCGAGCCCCGTCGTGGCGAAGCTCGATGACCCAACCATGGCACCGGCATCCACTGTGATGGTGTTGCCGCCACCGCCGATCACGTCAATGCCGTCGCTGTTGGCAGAGGTGACGGTTGCGTTGCCGAAGACCTTGACCGCGCTATCGGATGCCGCTTCGAGGACAACGCTGGCAAAGGTGGGGTCGTTCACGGAGGTCGCGCTGCCGTCGCCAATGTTGACGGTGACACCGCTGACCACAGGCGCCGTCTTGACCTGGGTGTTGCCCGCTCCGGTGCAGGTGATTGAATCGCCTGACTGCAGCGCTGCCTGCGCGCCGCTTCCAGTCACCACACAGGCCGCCTCTGCCGGCGCGGTGAACCACGGCAGCGCACTACCTGCGGCAACGGCGCCGATCGCGGTGCTCAAGAGAAACGCATGCCGCCGACACGTCTTCGCGCGACGGATCTGGGGCGGGGGCAACAAACCATTCCAGGGCACCTGCAAACTCCTCTTTCGGCACGACCCGGGCGGGATTCGGGCCGCAACGTTGGCTGGTGCCATGCTTAGCGGGGGAGGTTCCGGCCATCGTGGATCAGCGCGCAAGGCGGTGTGGCGGAAAGCGAAAGACGCAGTTTTTTCGGGAGCAATGTGGCCGCGGCGTCACATAGCCGCGCCGCTGCGACGCCGTTGGACGATGTCTGCAATCGGATGCCGGGGTTGAGAGGGCGCCGGCGCCTATCAGCCTCGCGCTGCGACGGCTTCGCGCGGACGGGTTGCAACGACGACGACGTCCGGTCTGCCGTTGTCGACCTGTACCCGGTTACGCCCCTTTTCCTTGGCACGGTAGCAGGCGGCATCCGCGCGCCGCATGGCGTCCTCGAGCGTGGTGTTGCCGTCCGCGATACAGGCGACGCCGATGCTGGCGGTCACCGCAAAGCAACGATCATCCCAGGCGAAGGTGAACAGCTCGAGCGATCTGCGCAGGCGTTCGGCGATATCGACGGTGGTCGAGGGCGAGCATTGCGGCAGGATCAGGCCGAATTCGTCGCCGCCGAGCCGGGCCACCAGATCATGCGGCCCCCGGTCCTGTTGCAGCACGCGCGAGACCTGGCAAAGCAGGCGGTCGCCGGCGAGGTGGCCGCAGGTGTCGTTGACGCTCTTGAACTGGTCGAGGTCGAGCAGGATCAGGCCCAGCGAGCCCGCCGCGGTGGTGTCCAGCACGTTTTGCAGGCGCGCCTCGAAGGCGCGGCGGTTGGACAGGCCGGTCAACCAGTCGTGCGATGCCTGCCATGCCAGTCGCTCCTTCTCGGCATGCAAAGCATCCTCGAACGCCTGTCGTTGCAGCATCAAGCGCCGCGTGTGCCAGATCAGGAGCAGGATCAGTGTCGCGGCCACCACGATGTTGATGCACGTCAGCGTCACTTTGATGGCGCGGGAGCCTTCGCCGAGGACAGTCGAGAACCGCTTTGCATGCACCGTGAACTGCGTGTTGAGCTCCGAGAGCCGCAGCGACAGCAGCCGCAGGCGGTCGCGGTCCTCAATGGGCCCGTGCGCCAGCTCGGACCGGATCACCTCGCCGAACACGCTGAGCTCCAGCAGCATGGGATCGGTGGCCGCCCACTCGTGGATCGCTTCCTGGAGGAAGCTGACGCGGTTGAAATAGCGGAACAGCCAGATCAATCCCGGAACGTCATCGGGATGGTTGCCGCCTTGCAGAAACCCGACGCGGGCGGCCTCGACGTCGACCGGATCGCGCTCGAGTGCCCAGCGCGCGAACTCATCGCCGATGGGAACGGCAAGGGACGCTTGGTAGTGGGTGAACTGGCTCGGTTCGCCTGAATGCAGATAGAGATTGAGGAAATAGACAGCGTTCTTCTGTGACCGCGACCACATTGCTTCGCCCGCGACATAGGCGCGGACCGATGACATCACCTCGAGGCTGAATCCCGCGATCGTTGCCTGGAGCACGACGACCATTACGAATGGCGAGACAAGTTTGATGACGTGAAGGAAACTACGCCCCTTCGTCGACGTCGCTGTTCTGCGAAACACCCTGCATTCCCCAAATCGATCAACGACCCCACCGGAGCGTCGCGCCTGCAACGCCAAGTAGAGGGGAAAGTTGCTTAACTCGACCCCAAGGACGCAGGCGACTGCACTGCAGGGTGAAATCGTTGTGAAGCGGATGCCCGCAGATCGTTGCAAATGCCGACGAACCGGAACCGATGCGGTCGTGGCGAACCAATGCCTCGCATTCGTCCTGCGCGGTTTACCTGATCGAGAGAGTTTGGTCCGGCGCTAGACCAGCACCGGCTTGCGCACCCGGCCAGCGTCGCCGAACACGCGCAAATAGCGTTCGATCTCGGATGGCATGCCGGTCGCCTTCTCCGGATTGTCAGAGAGCTTGACGGCCGGGTGGCCGTCAACCGACGACACCTTGCAGACCAGCGAGATGKGATCGAGATTGAACGAGCCGTCCGGCGGACAGCCGACGAAATCATTGGTGAGGTTGGTGCCCCAGCCGAAAGAGAGCCGCGAGCGACCGGAGAAGTGGTGATAAGTCTCCTCGATCGAGCCGACATCCATCGCATCGGAGAAGACGAGCAGCTTGTCCTTGGGGTTGCGGCCCTTCTTTTCCCACCAGGCGATGATCTCCTCRCCGGCCTGGATCGGTGGCGCGCTGTCGGGGCGGAAGCCGGTCCAGTCGGCGACCCATTCCGGCGCATCGCGCAGGAAGGATTTGGTGCCGAAGGCGTCGGGCAGCGCGATCAGGAGATTGCCGCCATAGGTCTGGCGCCATTGGTCGAGAATGCGATAGGGCGCCCAGCGCAACTCCTCGTCGTCCTTGGCAAGCGCAGCCGCGACCATCGGCAGCTCATGCGCATTGGTGCCGATGGCTTCGAGATCATTGTCCATCGCCAGCAGCACGTTGGAGGTGCCGATGAAGGACGGGCCCAGGCCTTCCTTCACCGCCTCGACGCACCAGCGCTGCCAGAGGAAGCCGTGGCGGCGGCGGGTACCGAAGTCGGAGAGCCGCAAATTCTCGAGCTGGCGCAGCCGCTCGACCTTGGTCCACAGCTTGGCCTTGGCGCGGGCATAGAGCACGTCGAGCTCGAAGCGGCCGCGGCCCTTCATCGCGGCGCGCGACCGCAACTCGTTGAGGATGGCGAGCGCCGGAATTTCCCACATCGTGGTGTGGGTCCAGGGACCGTGGAAATGCAGCTCGTACTGGCCCTCGACCTTGCGCAGCTCGTACTCGGGCAGCCGGAATTCGGCCAGCCAGCGGATGAAGTCCGCCGAGAACATGTGGGTCTTGCCGTAGAAGGTGTTACCGGCAAGCCAGATCAGCTCTTTCTTGGCGAAGSGGATGGTGCGGGCGTGGTCGAGCTGGGCGCGCAGCTCGCCCTCGTCGATGATCTCGGCCAGCCGCACATGGCGCGAGCGGTTGATGACCGAGAAGGTCACCTGCTGATTCGGATAGTCCTCCCGAATCATCTGCAACATCAATAGCTTGTAGAAGTCGGTATCCAGCAGGCTGCGGATGATGGGGTCCAGCCGCCAGCTATGATTGTAGGTCCGGCTCGCAATATCGGTCACTGTCATGGGACAATTCTAGCGTGGCGGCCCTCGCGCAACCAGTGGGTTTGGCGAAGGGCAGACTTCCCTGAAACCGTAACCGAGGCTCAGTCTCCGGCCGCCGTTGCCGCCACGGTTTCGAGCTGGCCGCGGATCCAGCGATGGGCCGGATCTTTCTGATAGCGCTGATGCCAGACTATGAACATCGGCAGCTCGGCCAGCGTCTTTGTCCGCGACGCCAGCGGAATCGGTACATGCGCGAAACCGCGCATCACACCGGAGGCGAGCAGGCTCGGCATGCTCGCCAGCATCTGCGAGCCGCGCAGGAAGGACGGCACGCCGGAAAAGCTCGGCACGGAGATGGCGATGTCACGCAGAAAGCCGTTCGCCGCCAGCCGGCGGTCGAAGTCGAGCCGCTCGTTGTCGGTATAGACCACCGTGATGTGGCGTGCCGCGAGATAGGCGCTGCGGCCGGCCGGCGCGGTGCGCGCCTTGGGATCGAAGTAGCAGACGTAATGGTCGCTGAGCAGCCGCTTCTGCACGATGTCCACGCCGGATGGCGGCAGCGGCGTGACCAGGAGATCGCAGCGGTTTTCGCGCAGCATCGCGGGCGACGGCGACTGCGAGGGGATCACGCGCAGGTTCAGGCTCCTGACCTGTCCCGCGACATGATCGAAGAACCGCGGCAACAGCAGATCGCGCTGGAAATCATTGGCGGCGATCGTCAGCGAAAGCTGCGCGCGCGCCGGCTCGAAGGTGACGCCGCCGGCAAAGCTGCGCATCTCGTCAATCAGCGCCCGCGCTTTCGCAGCCAAGGCCTGGGCATGGGCGGTGGCGACGATGCCGCGGCCGGATTTGGCAAACAGCGGATCGCCCGCGATCCGCCGCAACTTGTTCAGCCCGTGACTGACCGCCGATTGCGTCAGACCAAGCCGCGTCGCTGCCGCCGTGACCGAGCCTTCCTCCAGCACGGCAAGGAACAGTTCGAGGGCGTGGCCGTCGAGCGCCAAATGATCGATTTCCTTCATGTAATTCATTATAATCGATCTATTTATCTTGAGAATAGATCGTCCCATGATCTCCCGATAAGCCGCGCCCCCCCGGACCCGGGCGCCGCAGGGAGAGACAACGCCGATGAACGTCCAGGCGCCAGCCTTGCAGGATCCCCGCCTCAACCGACCCGAGCCGTTCACCCCGCGCGACGGCGGCTTCTTCCAGCGCGACCACTCGATCCATCCGCCGGCGCATGCGCCCGGCTACAAATCCTCGGTGCTGCGCTCGCCGCGCCAGCCGCTGCTGTCGATCGAGAACTCGGTCTCGGAGATCACGGGTCCGGTGTTCGGCCACAACGATCTCGGTCCGCTCGACAACGATTTGATCCGCAACTACGCCAAGGACGGCGATCCCGTCGGCGAGCGCATCATCGTCCATGGCCGCGTGCTCGACGAGACCGGCCGCGGCGTGCCGAACACGCTGGTCGAGTTCTGGCAGGCCAATGCCGGCGGCCGCTACCGGCACAAGAAGGACACCTATCTCGCCCCGATCGATCCGAATTTCGGCGGCTGCGGCCGCGCACTGAGCGACGACACCGGCTACTATTATTTCCGCACCGTGAAGCCGGGCCCCTATCCCTGGCGCAACTTCGTCAACAGCTGGCGTCCCGCCCACATCCACTTCTCGGTGTTCGGCTCCGGCTTTGCGCAGCGGCTGATCACCCAGATGTACTTCGAGGGCGATCCCCTGATCCCGGTCTGCCCGATCCTGACGACGATCCCGGACAAGGACGCGCTCGACCGCCTCGTGGCGCCGCTCGACCTCAACGCCTCGACGCCGTTCGACTCGCTCGCCTACCGCTTCGACATCGTGCTGCGCGGCCAGCGTTCCACCTATTTCGAAAATCGCACCGCGGGGAACTGAGCCAATGCCGCAGCCGCTCGACTATCTCAAGGAAACCGCCTCGCAGACCGCCGGGCCCWACGTCCATATCGGCCTGATCCCGGCCATGGCCGGCTTCGACATTTTTGAGAAGAACTTTTCTAACGTGCTGGTGACGCCGAACACGCCAGGCGAGCGCATCACGCTGGAGGGCAAGGTGTTCGACGGCAGCGGCACGCCGCTGCGCGATGTGCTGCTCGAAATCTGGCAGGCCAACGCAACCGGCCGCTATAACCATCCGGCCGATCGCCCGGCCAGCCCGGTGGACGAGGAGTTTCGCGGCTGGGGCCGCGCCGGCTCCGATTTCGAGAGCGGGTTGGTGACGTTCGAGACCATCAAGCCAGGAGCCATCATCGACAAAGCGGGCCGCAAATGCGCGCCGTACGTCAATATCTGGATCGTCGCGCGCGGCATCAACATCGGTCTCAATACGCGACTCTATTTCTCCGACGAAGAAGCCGCGAATGCCGCCGACCCCGTGCTCAACCTGGTCGAGCCGCCGGTGCGGCGCGCGACGCTGATCGCCACGCGCGGTGAGCGCGCCGGCAAGGTCGTGTACTCC
>NZ_JBFUGY010000096.1:0-9727 GCF_056402655.1 Bradyrhizobium sp. P3_C3
CCCCGCACCACTGCCCGAAGCCAACCCTGATGACGCCGGTTTCTCGAAGCAGGGTCTCGCCCGGCTCGACAGCTTCTTCGCGCGCGAGATCGCCGCCAAGCGCGTTCCCGGCGCCGTCGTCGCGGTGGCGCGGGACGGCAAGCTCGTGCACTACAAGGCTTACGGCATGCTCGATCCCGACAAGGGCACGCCGATGCCGGTTGACGCGATCTTCGCGCTGGCCTCGATGACCAAGCCGATGGCGGCAGTCGCGGGCCTGACGCTAATGGAAAAAGGCCAGCTGCCGCTCCAGGCCAAGCTGTCCGACTACTATCCCGGCTTTGCCGACATGAAGGTCGGCGCGACCGGGGCCGATGGCTCGCTCAAGCTCGAACCGCAGGCGTCCCCGATCTTCATCCACGATCTCTACCGGCATACGTCCGGATTGATGTATGGCGGCCGCCCCGACTCATCGAGCCCGGTGGCGCGGCAATACCCCGATGGCGTCGCCCCGGCGGTGGAAGGCGACACTGAGGCCTTCATCGACCGCATCACAAAACTGCCGCTGGCGCATCAGCCCTCGACCGAGTTCGAATACGGCTTCTCGATCGACGTGCTCGGCGCCGTCGTCGAGAAGGTCAGCGAACAGAGGCTCGGCGACTATCTCGCCGCCAATGTGTGGCAGCCGCTCGGCATGAAGGACGCGACCTTCAACCCGACCGACGCACAGCGCCCTCGCCTCGCCCGCCCGTTTGCCAACGATCCGCTGACCGGCAAGCCGCAAGCCATCAAGCTGCTGGACACCCCGACCAAGTTCGACTGCGGCGGTGCCTGCTCGTTCGCGACGATGGGCGATTACATCCGCTTCGGCCAGATGCTGCTCAACGGCGGCGAGCTCGACGGCCAGCGCATTCTTTCCCCGAAGACCGTGCATCACATGACGACCAACCACCTCGGTCCCGAGATCAAGAACAACGTGGCCAACATCGAGCCACATCGCGCCGGCTTCGGCTTTGGTCTCGCGGTCGCGGTCCGGACCAGCGAAGGGCTGTCGTCGGTCCCCGGCAATCCCGGCGAGTTCACCTGGAACGGCGCCTACGGGACGCAGTTCTTCTGCGATCCCAAGGAGCGTCTCGTCGTGGTGGTGGGAACGGCGGCGCCGGGCGAGCTCAGGAAATACTATCGCGAGCAGGTGCAGGACATCGTTTATGGCGCGATGGTGAAGTGAGACCGGCGCGCTGGAACAGAAAGGGCGGCCGCTCAGGCCGCCCTTTGCGAATCTGGCGTCAGCTCAACACGCCGTACCTCTTGAACCAGGCCTGGGCCTGCTTCCAGGCGTCTTCCGCCGCATCCTTGCGATAGCTGCCGCGATAGTCGGCATGGAAGCCGTGCGGCGCCTGCGGATAGATCTTGAATTCGGCGATCTTCTTGTCCTGCTCAAGCGTCGCCTTGAACTGCTCGACCTGGGCCACGGGAATGCCGGTATCGGCGCCGCCATAGAGGCCGAGCACCGGCGCCTTCATCTCGGGGGCGAGCTGAATCGGACTCTTCGGCCACACCGGATTGGCGGGATCGACCGGCGCACCGTAGAACGCGACACCGGCCTTGAGGGTGCCACTGTGGGCAGCGTATTCCCAGACATTGCGGCCACCCCGGCAGAAGCCGATGATGCCTAGCTTCGTGGTGTCGCCGCCTTGCGATCCCGCCCACGCCACCGTCGCATCGAGATCGGACAGCAGCTCGGCGTCCGGCTTGGCATTGACGACCGGCAGCAGATCCTTGATGTCGGTGACCTTGGTGAGATCGACACCCTTGCGGAAATAATAGTCGGGCGCGACCGCGAAGGCGCCGAGCTTGGCGAGGCGCCGTGTCACATCCTTGATGTATTCGTGCAGGCCGAAAATCTCCATCGCCACGATGATCACCGGCGCCTTGGTGTTGCCGGCCGGGCGCGCGAAATAGGCAGGCATCTCTTCGGAGCCGACCTTGATCCTGGTGTCGCCAGCCTGGAGGCCGCCGGTATCTGTCGTGATGATTTCGGCACGGACCGGACCGGCCGCAAGCGTGTAGCCGGCAGCGACGGCCGCGGTGGCGCTCATGAATCCGCGGCGCGAGACCGGCGCGACTTTCGTCAGCCCGACGACGTCGGATGTCATGGTGGTTTCGAAGCTCATCGGTCGATCCTTCCTGATGCTGGGCCCTGATTCCTCAGGCGGCGCATTCGCCGATAATTGCCGGCGAAACGCAAATCACCAGCCTGCGAGCATGTTCGCGTTCAGGCCAAGCCCTGACGTCTTTTCACCGGCGCCGTTTCGGGCATCAGGCTCATTGCGACAAGTCCGACGATCGCCGCAAGCAGGAGGTACCAGGCCGGTGCCAGCGGATTGCCGGTGACGTGGAGGAGCCAGGTGACCACGAGCTGCGCCGTACCTCCGAAGCTCGCGATCGCCACCGCGTAGACGGTCGCGAACACGCCTCCGCGGATGTTCTGGGGCAGCGCTTCGGTGAAGGTCGCATAGAACGCGGTGAACGGCAGCGAGCCGATGATCGATAGCACACCGAAGCCGATCAGGAGCGACAGCGCGCCCGGTGCATGGACGATCCACAGGAAGGTCGGATAGGTGAGCAGGAGGGTTGCGAGCTGCGGCCAGATCATGATCGGCTTACGGCCGAGACGATCGGCGAGCCATCCGCCGACCAGTGCGCCGACGAACTGAATGCCGTTGCTGACGAGCGACACGGCGAAAGCCAGTGTCGACGACACGTGCAGGGTATTCTGCGCATAGGTCGTCATGTATTGCGTGACATAGGTCGAGATCGTGCCGCTGGCCAGGATCATCAAGGCCAGCGCGATGATGCCGAGGTGACGCCGGGCCTGCGAGAGGTGACCCGTGCGCTGTTTCGCTGCGACACCGGCATCGGCATGCGGAATCGTCTCGGGCAGCGTCCGCCGCATCCAGAACCCGAACGGCAGGCAGACGGCCCCGATCAGAAACGCCACCCGCCAGCCGTAGGAGTCCAGCATCTCCGGCGCCATGGTCGTGCTTAGGATGACGCCGACCAGCGCGCCGGCGGTCGCCGCGATCTCCTGGCTCGCCGGCTGCCATGCCACGACCAGCGCCCGATGCTCGGGCGGGGCAATCTCGAGGAGATAGGCGGTGGTCGGTCCGACCTCGCCGCCGAGGGCGAAGCCCTGCACCATGCGCGCCGCAATCACGATGATGGGCGCGGCGACGCCGATCATGCGATAGGACGGCGTGAGCGCGATGGTCAGGATCGCAGCTCCCATCAACGCAAAGCTCAGCAGCATGGCGGGCCGCCGGCCGATCCGGTCGGAATAGATGCCAAGCACGATCCCGCCGATCGGCCGCGTCACGAAGCCGGCCCCGAAGGTCGCCAGCGATAGCATCAGGCTGCCGTACTCGCTTCCGGTCGGGAAGAAGCTATGGCCGATCTGGATGGCGAAGAAGCTGTAGGTAATGAAGTCGTAGAATTCGAGCATGTTGCCGATGGTGGCTGCGAATGCTGTTCGTTTGACGTTGAACGGCGCCGCTTGCTCAATTCCCAACGACACTTTGACTTCCCTGGATTCGCTCGTTTGCCGGACTTAACCGCCTGGCTGCATTGCGTCGCAACATCCATTAACCGAAAGAGAGGGTTCTCTCCCGGCCAGCCACATCGCCAGGCGTTGCCGGTGATGCGCCCTTTTGCGTATTCGAAACTCCAGGCCGCAACAAATGGGCCTCGCAGTGGCGACAATGACACATCATGTTGCTCAGGCGTCGCACATCACCGTCAATTCACGCGCAAGCTGTCGTGATTTGACTGAAATTTTCAGAAGAGTTGAGTCGTGCGATTTACTCGAACTTTCTGTGTGACGCTCTAGTTCCACGGCCGGAAGTTCCATCTGCACAACGGATGCAACTTCCCGAGCGCGGTCCCTCCATCCGGCAACGGACGAAGAATCGCCCGAGAACTTTCATTCTCGTCCACCCAGATTGCGCTACCAAAGGCTCAATTGAATAAAGCTTGTCCGACCTGGAACTGAAATGATTTTAGCTCGCGAAGCGATTGAATTGCTGGGACAGATGGCCCGCATCCTGTGGTTCGAAGGCACCAAGCATGGCTTGCGCGACCGCGAATGGATGGCCCTGCGCTTTCTGTCCCGCGCCAACCGTTTCTCGCGGACGCCCTCGGCGCTCGCGAGCTACGTCGGCACCACGCGCGGCACCGCCTCTTTCATCATCGGCGAGCTCGAGCGGCTCGGATATCTGGAGCGAAAGCGGTCCGCGACGGACAAGCGATCGGTGACGCTGAGCGTGACGCAGCAGGGCAAGAAGTTCCTGGTGCGCGACCCCATCAGCGTTCTCCTGGAGCCGATCGCCGTCCTCGACGACGAGGCCAAGATCCACTTTCGCGACACGCTCCGGCACGTGCTCGATCAAGCGGACGCGGCCGAGCAGCGGCACCATACCGACGTCTGCAAGCGATGCATCTTCCTCCGCGAAGATCGCACTGCCACGGACGGCAAGCCCGGCGCCGCCGAGTTCAGCTGCCGCCTGTTTCGCGCGCCGATCGCGGAGGCGGAGGTCGATCTGCTATGCACCAGCTTCGAGCATCATCGCCAATAGGAGACGGCCCTCGATCACGGCGTCGCCTTACGTGACGAGTAGATGACGCCGCCGCTGGACTCCACCACCAGACGGCCGTTCTCGTTCTTGATCTCTTCGATGCGGCCAAGCCCGGGTACCTGCTGACCAAGCACGGCCTCGATGACGCCGTTCGGACCTTGCAGGATCGCAATCCCCTCATAGGCCTGGCGGACCGACCAGCCCTTGACCACCTTGCGCGGCGCCGACGGAGGAACCGAACCCGTGATCTCGGGCGCGGCAGCCGAGGCCATCATCGGCATCGTCTGCGAGGGCGACTGAGAGGCGACGGCCGCCGGCGCCGGCGCTTGCGCCTGAGCCTGGGCGAGCTTGTCCAGCTTCACCGTCGAGGACGAGCTCACCCGCTCGATACGGTCCAGATTCTCGGCGAACCGGCCGAAGCGATCGTTGGTCGCCTTGCTCGACTGATCGACCGCGGTGCGCAGGCCGTCGAGATTTTCGGACACGCCCGACACCTGCTTGCGCAGCAGCGCGACAGTCTCGCGCAGATTCCTGATCTCCGTATTGGCGGCAACGTTGCTTTGGGCCGGCTGCGTGGTGAGATAGGCGATCACGCCGGTGCAGGCACAGACCACCAGGATCGCAGCGACCGCCAATGTTGCGAGCGGCGCGACCCATGTCGGACGCGGCGGCGGCGGCTTGGCCACGATCACGGCCGGCTTCATCACGGTCGGCGCAGGCTTCGGTATCGCCATCTTGTCGAGGCGCGCCTTGGCGCGAATGCGCTTCAGCCCCTCGAGCGCCTCTTTCGCCAGAGTCTCGTCGTTCGCCGCAGCCGACACACGCTTCGCGCTTGCAGCGGGCTTGGCCGCCTGTGTCGTGCTTGTATCGCGCGCATCCGGAGCCGGCTTCGCCGCCGCGGAAACATCAGCGGTCGCGTTGGGACGAGCTTGTCCATCGGACAACATGTGAGAATGCTCCGTTCGGTTCGATCTATCGAACGGTGAAGTTATTTGCCGAAGCTTGCCTGAAACGTGCGCAGCGAAAACTTTTCATCGCGCCCGATGCGACGTCGCATGAGTCAAAAGCGTCATGGACGTGGCGAGAGTGCGACTCGAAAGACACACACTCGCCAAGATTTCGCCAAGCTGGAGTCGCCGCGCCATACATGAGTCGAATTGTCGCATGGGGAAACACCAGCAGGAGAGTCAATCCCGGGTTGAAAACCCCACTATGCGCATGACCCGCAGCACCGCGCAAAATAGCTGTGATTACGCGGGGATGCGGAACTTTAGAAACGCTACGGTGCAGAACTAGTTCGATCACCAAATCAACTGATGCGATCGAACATACAAAGAAACAACCAGAAACGAATCAACAGCATCAAACACGCATAGCAACCGCTTTGCTGCGCGCGCTTGATCGGAAATCGGCAATTGTTACGGTCCTACTCAAGTGATTCTCGCCAGTTGGCGAGGAGATCGACACAGTTCAGGTGCGTTCGGACGCAATCGGCAAGTTGGCGCAACTGTTCTAGGTCTGTCTCAATCCGCTCCGCGAGGTGATCCGTAAGACACCCGCCGAGCCTCACGCAGTAAGCGTTCAGTATCGAGTCGAAGTAGCAGGCCTGCACACGCAGGCACTGAATGCGTAGGGCTGCCCGCGAATATCGAAACCATAATAACGGTTCGCGGGATGGAAATATCGTCAAACAGCATGGTTGCCGAGCCGGGCATCACAACAACCATCCGGCCGCAACAAGTGCGAAACAGGGGCGAAAGACTAATGTATATTATCGTTGATGATCGCGAGAGCGTCACGAACAGCTACGTTGGAGGGCTCGTTCGCGAAGGTGTATCGTCGATCGGCTTCTCCTCCGGAGAATTCTGGGACTGGCTGCAATCTGCGAGCGAACCGGATCTGGCGGCGGTCGACGCCTTTCTCCTCGGGGACTGCGATGCCCGCGGAAGCCTGCCGCGGGCGATGCGCAAGCGCTCCTCGGCGCCCATCATCGCCATGAGCGGCCAGAAGATGCTCAAGAACACGCTTGAGCTGTTCGAATCGGGCGTCGACGACGTCGTCCATGTACCGATTCACCTGCGCGAGATCCTCGCCCGAACGGCCGCAATCGCGCGCCGCCGGGTGGGCGAGCTGCCGAGGCCCTGCGAGACCAGGATCCAGGTCTTCTTCAACGGACGTGACCCCGAGATCGCGGGCCACGCTCTCACCCTGCCCCGCCGCGAGCTGCGCATTCTCGAGTATATGGTCAGCAACCACGGCAAGTGGATCACCAAGACGCAGATTTTCAACGCGGTCTACGGCATCTTCGAGTCGACCTTCGACGAGAGCGTGATCGAGAGCCACGTCAGCAAGCTGCGCAAGAAACTCCGCGACCGCCTCGGCTTCGACGCGATCGTGGCCCGGCGCTACGTCGGATACCGCCTCAACATCCCGGCCGGCGAGACCATCGACGTGCCGATGCAGGAACTCGACGAGGTCGGCATCCTCCTGAACAGGGCACATGCCGCCCCGGCGGCGTACCCGGCCGGAAACTAACGCGGCAGGGCACCGCCACGAAAACGACAACGGCCTCTGCGGAGTTCCCTTCGCAGAGGCCGTTGCACTTTCAGCGGCAGGGATGGCGGAACAGCGGCCTCGCGATGCCGGCGCCGCGACAGCTACGGCTTCTGCTGGAATTCTTCCTTCGAAACATAGTTGAAGTCCTCGACCAGGACGTCCTGGACGACGTCGGCCTGCATCCGCTCGTTGACGCGCTGCTTGATGGCCGTCGTGAGGATGGAAAGGTCGTAACGGGCGAGCTTCCTGAAATCGAGGCGGTCGTCGGCATAGATCCTGCGGAAGGCCTCGTCGACGACGAACGGCTCCGGCGGGACGTTGAGCTGGTGCATGATCCGCGCCTCAACGGTGTAGACGAAGCGCGCCACGATGTAGCCCTGCACGCTGCCGCCCTCGACCATTGGCACGCTCAGCGCCCGCGTCTTCTGGTATTGAAGGCCGTCGAGATATTCGTCCTTCGCCGGCAGCAGGCTGCCGTTTTCCTTCCAATAGGCCACGGCATAGCTCGTGCCCGCGGTGAGGATGCATACCCAGAGCCCGGCCAGCACGAGTCTGATCATTTTCCGTCCTGTGCTGTGCGGCCGGTATAGGTGCCGTCCGACTCGGCTTCCTTGATCGCTTTGACGATGATGGCCGCGACCTCACGCACCGCATCGTAATGCATTTCGAGGATGGAACGGTTTCGCTCGAGCTTCTCGCGCAACCGCTGGATCTCCTCGGTGATCTCGACCTCGTTGCCGAGATGCATCCGTGCCCGCATCAAGCGGACGAATTCGAGCATGCTCCGGCTCTTCCGGGCACTGAAATCGTCGAAATCGATCTTCTTGCCCGTCGAGAGCGCGACCGTCTCCTCCTCGACGATGTTCTCGAGCCGGCGGATCGCAGACAGCAGGCCACGCACCTCGTCCGATCTCGCCGCGTCGGTGCCGTCGTTCACCACGTCACCGCCGAGATTCGGCAGCAGCGCAGGCAAGAACGCATCGCCTTCTGCCGCTTCCAGCGTCATCGCCTCGGCGTCCACGACCGGCTGCTCCACCACCAGGACCGCCGCACCTTCTTGTGCTTGCATAGGAAATTCACCCCTCAACTTCTGTCACCCATTCCCGGATCATGATCCGGTCTTTTCCGTAACGCCGGGCCCCGCCGGTTGCGCAGCGGCGAGTTGCTTGGCAATGCCAATGCCCTTGCCCTTTGCCAGCTGAGCACCAAGCTGCTCCGCCAGCATCGCCTTCCAGACGCCGCCGGCCGTGCCCTTGCCGAAGACTTCCTCCGACTCCTTCGGCAGCATCGTCTCGACGAAGGTCTGGAGAATGAACGCCTCGAACTTCCGGTACACCTCGCCGGATGCGGGCGCCTTGATCACCCGCACCGGCGGCCCGTTCACCGCACCCGGCTGCTGCGCTTCGGCAGCCTGCGCCGCGGATTGATCGGCAGTCGCCGCCTTGGCCTTGCCGACCTCCGCGTCCATGGTGGCGGCGAAATCGGCGTCCGACGATTTCAGTGCATCGAGCTTCGCGGTCGCCGCCCGCTGCGTCACGGGGTCGGCGGCATCGAGGACATCGAGAACGAGGTCGGGCGTCGCTGTCACGATCATGTCTTGTTCCGGCTGGCTAGCCGTGGCGTCCAGTCGCGCACGGCGGGACTTATTCCCGTCATCTCTTCGAGCGAGCGCGCCTCCGCGTCGCGAAGCTTGTCTGCGAGCGCGGCCTTCGCGACCTGCTCGAGCTGCTTCACACGGCGGGTGTCCGCGCGGACCTGGTCGAGCTGCTGCGACGCCTGCGCCTGGACCGCGCGCGCACCGGCGCTCGTCCTGTTCAGGCGCCGCGCGATTGAATCGCTCGACGAGCCCGCCGGCGGCTTGCCCTCGTTGAGGGTTCCTACCAGCCATTCCTGCTCGTCCTGCAAGCTGCGCTCCTGCTGCCGCAGATGCGCGAGCTGCCATTCGGACAGCCGGAGCTGAAGCTTCACGAGCGAGACCATCCGGCCGAGCTTGTCCGCGCGCGACGTCATGACCATCACTCCGCCAGCCACGACGAGACGCCAAGCATGAATTGCGTCAAGAGCTCGTCGCTGGTGAGGTAGAGCAGCAGGAAGCCGCCGAACAGCACGAAGGGCACCGAGATGAAATAGACCGGGATCGCCGGCGTCAGCTTGTTGATCAGGCCGACCGCGAGATTGACGATGACCGAATAGACGATGAAGGGGCTGGTGATCCGCAGCGTCAGCACGAACGCCTCGGACAGGCGGCTGACCAGCTGCTCGAGCGCCATGCTGCCGCCGATCCTGTTGCCGGGCTGCCAGACGTCGTAGGAGTTCATCAGCCCGCGCAGGACCTGCCAGTGCTGGTCGGTCATGAAGAACAATGTGGTGACGGCTGCCATGATCAGCGGCACCAGGGCCGGCGCCGGATCGGTGTCGCCGACCGGCGTTCCCGGGATGTTGCTCAGCCCGATCGCGCCCGCCATCACGGTCGCCATGGTCTGCAGCGCGAGGAAGAACACCCGCCCGCCAAGCCCGATGACGCTGCCGACCACGAGCTCGGAGCAGATCAGGAGCACAAG
>NZ_JBFUGY010000097.1:0-9565 GCF_056402655.1 Bradyrhizobium sp. P3_C3
GGACCGAACGCGCCACCGAATGGCTGATGCTGACGTCCGGCACGTCGGGCGTACCAAAAATCGCMGGCCATACGCTGGAAGCATTGACGGGCGCCATCGTCGCCGAAGGCCCTGCGCGCGGACCCGCGCCGGTCTGGGCGACATTCTACGACATTCGCCGCTATGGCGGCCTGCAGATTTTCCTGCGCGCGGTTCTCTCCGGCGGCTCGATGGTGCTGTCCGATCCGCATGAAGCGCTCGGCGACCACGTCGCGCGCCTGAACGCGCGCGGCGTCACCCATATCTCCGGCACGCCATCGCACTGGCGCAAGCTCTTGATGAGCGGCTCGGCAGCACATTTCACGCCGGGATACGTCCGTCTGTCCGGCGAGATCGCCGACCAGGCGGTGCTCGACGGCCTGAAGGCCGCGTTCCCCAATTCCTCCGTCGGTCACGCCTATGCCTCGACCGAGGCAGGCGTCGGCTTTGCCGTCAATGACGGGCTGGAGGGCTTTCCGGCTGATTATCTCGGCAACCGCAACGGCGTCGAGATGAAGGTCGTCGACGGCTCGCTGCGCATCCGCTCGACGCGCACGGCGCATGCTTACATCGGCCGCAATGTAGCCGCGCTGACCGATGCCGACGGGTTCGTCGACAGCGGCGACATCGTCGAGTTGCGCGGCGACCGCTATTATTTCGTCGGCCGCCGCGGCGGCATCATCAATATCGGCGGGTTGAAGGTTCACCCCGAGGAGATCGAGGCGGTCATCAATCGTCATTCCGACGTGCGGATGTCGCGGGCGAAATCGCGCCGCAGCCCGATCACCGGCGGCATCGTCGTCGCCGACGTGATCCTTGCCGACGGCACCGATCAGGCGCGGGTGAAGGAGATCCGCGACCAGATCCTGGATCAATGCCGCGCGCAGCTCGCGTCCCACAAGGTGCCGGCGGTGATCCGCTTCGTCGATGCACTCGACGTCACCCCGGCCGGAAAACTGGCGCGCACCGATGCATAATGTCCTCGTCACCGGCGGCAGCCGCGGCATCGGCCTTGCGATCGGCAGGCGGCTGGCTGATGCCGGCTATAACGTGATTGCGGCGGCACGGCGCGAGAGCGACGAGCTCAGGGCGGCGATCGGCCCCTCCGAAGGGCGCCTGCATTTCCGCGCCTGCGACCTCGCCGTGATCGACGCGATCCCGGCCTTCGCGAAGCTTATCCGCGACGAGTTCGGCCCGATCTACGGCCTCGTCAACAATGCCGGCCTCGGCACCGAAGGCCTGCTCGCCACCATGCACAATTCCGAAATCGAGGCGCTGGTGCAGCTCAACGTGCTGTCGCCGATCATCCTCTCCAAATATGTCGCGCGCCAGATGATGGCCGACGGCGCCGGCCGCATCATCAATATGTCCTCGATCATCGCGACCACGGGCTACAACGGCCTGTCCGTCTACGGCGCGACCAAGGCCGCCGCCACCGGCTTCACCCGCTCGCTCGCGCGCGAGGTCGGCAAGCTCGGCATCACCGTGAATGCGATTGCGCCGGGCTTCATCGACACCGAGCTGACCCACAATCTCTCCGACGAAGGACGCAAGCGCATCGCCGGCCGCAGCGCGCTGCGTCGCCTGCCGGAGACCGATGATGTCGCGCGCATGGTCGAATATCTCCTCGGCGAGGGCGGTCGCAACGTCACCGGCACCGTGTTCACGATCGATGCGGGGAATACGGCGTAAGCGGAACTCCGCCGCCACAATTGAGTTGATCCGGGCGATGACATCAAGCCGGAATTGGTCGTAAGATGCCCCGCAATCGGTTGGGTTATGTCAATCGATCTGCCCCAATCGACAGGGAGCAGTCCATGGCCACTTCAAACATGACCGCTTCAAATCAAGCCCGGATCGAGGAGCCTCGCGCGAAGCCGGACGATGTCCATTGCCCCCCGATGACGCATCAGAATTCCGGCGGACACGGTCATGAAATGTATCCGCAGCAATTCGTGCGCCTGGTCGGCTGCCACGACCTCTCTCTCGACGCCCTGCGCAAGCGCGAGGACGAAAAGCTGCACTAGGCGTTCACTTCGGCAGGTCAATCCGCTCGCGTGAAAATTCCGGCGGCCCTTCGGTCAGGCGGCGGATGCGGCGTTCGCGTTCGTCCGTTGGCAATGCGGGGTCGAGCAGCCGCTCGATCTCGTGCACGGCCAGCGCCTCGATCCTGGTGGCGTCGGATGCGACCGGCTGGGCCGACGAGAATGCCGGGGGCGCGACCTTCAGGCCCAGTTCGACCAGCTTGCAGATCGCAGCCGAACGCGACAAGTGATGAGCTTCAGCCCAGGCGTCGACAGCCGCGGTCAGTGCTTCCGGCATCTTCACCGCGCTGAGCGGATCGAGCCCCGTGCGCCGGCGCACCGGAGCCGTCGAGTCCTTGTTGCCGAAGTCGGGCACTTCGATCATCCCATGTAATCTCTGGATATGCCCCGACCATAGCCGCTCTTCCGGCCGGCTGTTTGACGCCGATCAATGACGGATCGCGCCATTCGCGCCGGCGCGATCTTGTTGTCCGGGTGCATTTCGGCCAATGATCGGGAATCGAAAGAGGGGCGCCGGCCGGCGAACCCGGATCGATCCTGCCTCGTATCTTCCTCGGACGCGCTTCCCAACCATCCGGCATCACTCGATGACATCAGGCGAATCCTTCTACGGCAGCATTCCCGTCTTTCGCGGCTTCACCAGCCTGATGGACCCCGCGCTCTATGCGCCGCTGCCGGATGATTGGAACATCGGCGTCGCCGATATCGTCGATTCCACCAAGGCGATTGCGGCGCAGCGCTACAAGGCGGTCAACATGGCCGGTGCGGCCGTGATCGCGGCGGTGACGAACGCATTGGAGGGGCGCGAATTCCCCTTCGTGTTTGGCGGCGACGGCGCGAGCTTTGCGGTCGCGCCTTCTGATGTCGAACGCGCCCGCGAGGCGCTGGCCGCGACCGCAACCTGGGTGCGGGAAGACCTCGATCTGAAGATGCGCGTCGCGCTGGTGCCGGTGAGTGCGATCCGCGCCCAAGGGCTCGACGTGCGCGTCGCGCGCTTCGGTCCGTCGGCCAATCTGTCCTATGCGATGTTTTCCGGCGGCGGGCTCGCCTGGGCCGACGCCGCCATGAAGCGCGGCGAGTTCGCGGTCGCCGAGGCGCCCGCCGGCACGCAGCCCGATCTTTCCGGCTTGTCCTGCCGCTTCGAGGTGATGCCGTCCGCGCGCGGTCTGATCCTGTCGGTGCTGGTGATGCCGGCGCGCGGTGTCGATCCGCATGCTTTCCGCAAGGTGATCGAGGACATCATTCATCTCGTCGAGCGCAGTCCGGATGGCGGCCGCCCGGTGCCGCCGCAGGGGCCGCCGCTGAAATGGCCGCCGCAGGGGCTGGAATACGAAGCCCGCACCAAACGCGGCGGTCCGCTGGTCGCGCGCCGCGCGCGCGTGCTGGCCTACACGCTGTTCGTCTACCTGATCATGCGCTTCGACCTCAACGTCGGCGGCTTCGTGCCAAACATCTACAAGCGCCAGGTGGTCGAGAATTCAGACTTCCGCAAATATGACGACGGCCTGCGCATGATCCTCGACTGCACCCCGCAGCTCGAGCGCGCGTTGAGCGACCGTCTCGCGGCCGCGGCGCGCGACGGCATCGTGCGCTACGGCCTCTACCAGCAGGACGCCGCGATGATGACCTGTTTCACGCCGTCGGCCTTGCGCAGCGACCACGTCCATTTCATCGACGGCGCGCGCGGCGGCTACGCGTCGGCGGCAACGGCTTTGAAGGCGATGGCGGGGTAAGCACCACTCTCGTGCCCCGGATGCAGCGCAGCRTGAAACGGTGCGCTGCAGAGCCGGGGTCCAGGGAAGTGTGGGTCCCGGCTCTGCGAAGCAGCGCTTTGCGCTGCATCGCGTCCGGGACACGAGATGATTACCGTCCCGCGCGCGTCCAGGTCTCGCCGCCACAGAGCGCGCCGACGCAGCCTTCGACCCGCAGCGAATCCGCACCAGTCACGGAGACGTTGCTCGCATAGGTGCTGCCGTCATCGGCATTGTAGATCTGGCCCGACCATTTGTTCGGCCCTGAGGGCTCCATGCCGCTGAACAGCGGCAGACCGATCATCGCGCGTTTGGCGAGCGCGGGGTTGGGATTCTTGCTGTCGGTCGCAGGCTGGCCGGTCGCGGTGTCATAGGGCTCGCGCAGCCAGACGATATGGCCGCAGATGCCGCCGCCGCATTTGCTGATCTTGACGCGCGCATCGCCGGCCTGGGTCAGCCAGGTCCCATCGGCGCTCTGCGCGTGGGCGGCAGTCGCACCAAACAGCGTAGTCAGGATGACGGAAAGGATGGCGAATCTGCCGAACATAGAGAGCCCCCGAAAATGGAGGCGCCTCAATAGCAGTCCGGCAGGATAGTGCAACGCTGGATGGAATCACATTCCTGCGTTTATCTGCCCGCTTATTTGCCTGCGCTCATTTGCCCCAGCGGGCGAAGGCGACCGAGGCTGCGGTCGAAAGTCCGAACACGACCATGGCGCCGCCGACCAGTGCGAACAAGGTCCAGGCCGGCGCCTGCGCCGTCATCAGGCCGACGCCGCCGATCGCGACGATCAGCAGCCGCGCCGTGGAAGCCAGCACCGGACCGCCGACGCGCGCCGCGCCTTGCGAGGAGAAGTACAGCGACACGCCCATGCCGAAGAACGCGAAGGCCGGCCCTGCCCAGTGGAAATAGCTGTGCGCCGCCGCGGCGACGCCGGGATCCCCGGTGAAGAGCGATACCCACAATGCCGGATCAAGCGCGATGACGAGGCCGATCAGGCCGACGGTCAATCCCGAAGCCGCGGCCGCGGTCCAGGCGACACGTCGGGCGCGTTTCAAATGTCCTGCGCCCATCGCCATGCCGACCATCGGCACCGAGGCGATGCCGAAGGCGAAGGTGATAGGGATCAGCAGGAATTCCAGCCGCGAGCCGATGCCGTAGCCGGCCAGCATCTCGGTGCCGAAGGTCGCGAGGATCTTTGTGAAGATCAGAATCGTGAGCACGGTCTGGAGCGGCGACAGGCAGGCGACTGCGCCGACCTTGAGGATGTCCAGGAACATCGCGCGTTCGAAATGGAAGGCGCGGACCTTCAGCGGCAGCCGGCTGCGGCCGGACAGCAGATACCAGAGGAAGAAGATCGCCGCGCAGGTGAAGGCGATCAACTGGCCGGCGGCGACACCGGGCATGCCGAATTGCTTCACGCCGAACAGGCCGAGCCCCAGCGTGCCGCCGAGCGCGATCTGGAGCGCGCTCGCCCCGATCAGAATCATCGACGGCAGGCGCATGTCGCCGGTGCCGCGGATCACCGAGGCCAGCGTGTTGACGAGCCAGATCGCGACCGCGCCGGAGAACAGCATTTGCGAATAGCCGCTGGCTTCCTCGAGCACGCGCTCGCGTCCGCCGAGCAGCGTGAAGAAGCTGCGGCCGAAGGCGAGCATCATCACCGTGAAGAACAGTCCGCCGCAGAGGCCGATGATGGCGGCGTGCAGCGCCAGCGTCGCGGCGCGGTCACGATCGCCTGCGCCGAGCGCGCGGCTGATCGCGGACGAAACGCCGCCGCCCATCGCGCCCGCGCTCATCATCTGCGTCAGCATCGCGAACGGAAACACCAGCGCGATCGCCGCCAGCGGAATGGTGCCGAGCCGGCCGATATAGGAGGTCTCGGCAATCGCAACCAGCGTGCTGCCGACCATCGCGATCATGTTGGGGATCGCGAGCCGCAGCAGCGTCGGCAGGATCGGCGCCGTCAGCAGGCTCGCAATGGGGGAAGCGACCGGTGCACGTGGCGGCGCGGCGTCTGCGGAGGCGTCGATCGTCATGTTCACCGGGCGGAATATTGGATGATGATCGACATCTTATAGGGCGCAGCATCCTCGCGCCAGTCCTCCCCTCACGCAGGGCTCACCAGGGCAGGCCGCATAGGTCGATGGTGCCCAGCGTCGGCGTGCGGACGATGTTGAAGACGTACGGCGCCAAGTAGTCGAAGCGGATCCGACCCTCCGGCTGCTCGCAATAGACCTCGCCCTTGAAGGGCAGCCAGCTGCGGGCTTCGTAGAACGCAAAATTGTTCAGTTCGGAGAACAGCAGCCCGAAACGGACCGCCTCGTTGGCGCGCATGGTGTGGATGGCTGCGTCGATCGCCATGGTCGCGTAGCCGCGACCGCGCCGGTCCTCGCGCGTGCAGACGCCGCCGATGCCGCCGACATGGATCTTCTGCCCGTTCCAGGTGACGGTGCGGAAGTAGACGCCGACATGGCAGACTAGGCCGTCCTCGGGCGTTTCGATCAGCACGCGAAGGTCCGCATTTGCCCATTTGATGTGAGCCCAGGCTGGCTTCTCCGCGGCGTCTTGGCCCCAGACCGCGCTGAGCAGCGGCTTTGCGATCGGCCACGAGGCGTCGCCGTTCAGAATGTCGATTTCGATGCTCATCGCTCTCTCTTCCGCATCTCCGCGCCGTGGTGCGTTCGTTCTGCCATAAGCGCCTCAAAGGCAATGATATTTTACGGCCTGTCGAAGCGCGCCCCACGATGCGTCGATTTTATGCAATCCGGCCAATCGGCCGCATCACGCAATTTCGCAAATTGGCGGTATTTAACGGCGGTGGAACCTTCTATAAGAGTCCCCGTTAAGCTAGTTCCCCATCAGTCGCGGACAACAACCCATGACCTTTACGCTGCCCCCACTCCCTTACGCCTATGACGCCCTCGGCCAGTTCATGTCGAAGGAGACGCTGGAATTCCACCACGACAAGCATCATCAGGCCTACGTCACCAACGGCAACAACGCGCTTAAGGGCACCGAATGGGAAGGCAAGTCCCTTGAGGAGATCGTCAAGGGCTCGTTCGGCAAGAACCCGGCCGTGTTCAACAATGCCGGCCAGCACTACAACCACATCCACTTCTGGAGCTGGATGAAGCCCAATGGCGGCGGCACCAAGCTGCCGGGCAAGCTCGAGAAGAAGATCAACGAGGACCTCGGCGGCTTCGAGAAGTTCAAGACGGACTTCCAGGCGGCCGGCGTCGGCCAGTTCGGCTCCGGCTGGGCCTGGCTGCAGGTCAAGAACGGCAAGCTCGAAATCGCCAAGACCCCGAACGGCGAGAATCCGCTGGTGCACGGCGCCACCCCGATCCTCGGCGTGGACGTCTGGGAGCACTCCTACTACATCGACTATCGCAATCGCCGTCCGGACTATCTGAAGGCGTTCGTCGAGAACCTCGTGAACTGGGAATACGTCGAGTCCCTGTTCGACAAGGCCTGAGCCATCACACTTTCCGGGGGCGGCGTCGCCGCTCCGGGATGACGAACTCGAAAAGGCGGTCGCATGCGCGGCCGCCTTTTTGCTGTGCGGAATTCAGCTCTGCTTCGCATGGCCCTGCGCGAGATGCGCATCGCTTCCCGTCGTCGTACTGTTTGCATCGCATGGGCGGCGCCCTTAATCAGGATGGGCATCACCCTCGAGCCCACCGAGCCCGTTGTCAGAGCCTTCCCCGAACAATCCGGCGCCTGCCGAGGACGCGGAGTCCGAGCCGCGGCCGGGGCGTGTGCGCAAGCCGATCGGCTGGTCGACCATCATCATCGCGGTGCTGGTGGCGGTGAGCGCGGGCCTGGTCTGGCGGCGTGATGGCACAGACGGTGTCCTGGAGATTCTCACGCACGACCTCTCGCTGTTCGGCGGCATCCTGCCGCGCGTGCTGGCGGGCTGCCTGCTCGGGGCGTTCATCTCCGAGATCCTGCCGCACGAAAAAGTCTCGCGCTCGCTCGGGCCGAAATCCGGCCTGATGGGCCTTTTGATCGGCACCGCCTTCGGTGCGATCCTGCCGGGCGGACCCTTCACCGCCTATCCCGTGGCGAGCGCGCTGCTCGCCGTCGGCGCCGATTTCGGCGCCACCATCGCTATGGTCGTGAGCTGGACCCTGATCGKGTACGGCCGCGCGGTGGCCTGGGAAATCCCGATCATGGGCACCGACTTCACGCTGTGGCGGATCCTGATCTCGTTGCCGCTGCCGGTGCTCGCCGGCGCGCTCGGCCGCTTCGTCTATGTCCGGATCTATCCGCAGCCGGCCGCGAAGGACGACGAGAATTGAGCGCGGCGCTTCTAATCGACATCCTGCTGTGGGGCTCGGTGTTCGGCGTCGGCCTGATCGCCTTCCGCCGCGGCCCACCGGTGTTCAAGGCCTCGCTCCGCGAAGGCTCCATGGACTTCATCAACATCGTGCCGCGCATTGCGCTCGGGGTGATCGGCTCCGGCTACATCGCCGCCATCATCCCGCAGGAGGTGATCACCGGCTGGCTCGGGCCGGACAGCGGCTGGCTCGGGGTTGCGACCGCCGTGGTCGCCGGCGCCGCCACCCCCGGCGGACCCGTGATCGGCTTCTCCATCGGCACGGTGGCGCTGAAGTCGGGCGGTGGGGTGCCGCAGGTGGTTGCCTACGTCGTCGCCTGGGCCCTGTTCGCCTTCCAGCGGGTGATTTTATGGGAAATCCCGTTCATGCCGGCCCGGTTCGTCTGGTTCCGCTGCGCCGTCTCGGTGCCGTTCCCGTTCGTCGCCGCCGCCATCGCGATGGTGATCGGCAAGCCCTGAGCCGGCCGTGGACAGGGGTAATGTTATAATATAACGTCGTCGGCATGGTTCCCGCCGCGTCCCACGCTCATCACCACGACCACGTTCATGGCCAGTCCCATGACCATTCTCATGGCGACGGGCATTCGCATGGGCACGACCACACCCACGCCCATGTCCATGATGCGGCCTCGCCCCATCCGGCGCAGGACGCGCCCTGGTCGATCCTGCGCATGACCATGGCCGGCCGCCTCGCGGCCGCGCTTGCCGTCTGCGCCGTGCTCTGGGGCGTGGTCTTCCTGGCGATGAGGTGAGCATGGCGGCCGTGCACTTCCATAATGTCACGCTCGGCTACGACCGGCATCCGGCCGTGCATCATCTCAACGGCGAGGTCGCCTCCGGTGCGCTGGTCGCCGTGATCGGCCCGAACGGCGCCGGCAAGTCGACGCTGTTGCGCGGCATCGTCGGCATCCTCCGGCCGCTCGACGGCAACATCCATCTCGGCGGGCTCGATAGCCGCGATATCGCCTATCTGCCGCAGAGCGCGGAGATCGACCGCAGCTTCCCGATCTCGGTGTTCGACTTCGTCGGCACCGGACTGTGGCGCGACGCGGGCCTGTTCGGGGGCATCGGCAAGGCTGCGCGGGAGAAGATCCTGCGCGCGATCGCTTCCGTCGGCCTCAACGGCTTCGAGAACCGCCCCATCGGAACGCTCTCGGGCGGGCAGATGCAGCGCATCTTGTTCGCGCGCGTGCTGCTCCAGGACGCGCGCCTGATCGTGCTCGACGAGCCCTTCAACGCGATCGACAGCAAGACCACGGCCGATCTGCTCGCGCTGGTGAAGCACTGGCACGGCGAGGGCCGCACCGTGCTCGCCGCGCTGCACGACATGGAAATGGTGCGCAACCATTTCACCGAAACACTGGTGCTGGCGCGCGGTCCCGTGGCCTGGGGGCCGACGGCGGAGGTGC
>NZ_JBFUGY010000098.1:0-9211 GCF_056402655.1 Bradyrhizobium sp. P3_C3
GCGCTCGCAATGACGGGGAGAGGCCAGGGGTTCCATCGGCTGACGAGCCGTTGGCGGAGATCGAACGGACATGAAAGTCATCGGCCTTGCGGGCTGGAGCGGTGCGGGCAAGACCAC
This sequence comes from Bradyrhizobium sp. P3_C3, assembly GCF_056402655.1. NCBI lineage: Bacteria > Pseudomonadati > Pseudomonadota > Alphaproteobacteria > Hyphomicrobiales > Nitrobacteraceae > Bradyrhizobium > Bradyrhizobium sp. P3_C3. The sequence goes on from NZ_JBFUGY010000098.1 coordinate 118, forward strand.
GCTGTTGACGCGGCTGATCCCGCATTTCAACGCGCAAGGCCTGCGCGTCTCCGTCATCAAGCATGCCCATCACCAGTTCGACGTCGACGTGCCCGGCAAGGATTCCTGGCGCCACCGCGAGGCCGGCGCGGCCGAGGTGCTGGTTGCGTCGTCGAACCGCTGGGCCCTGATGCATGAATTGCGCGGCGCCGAGGAACCGCGGCTGCCGGAGCTCCTGGGCAAGCTGTCGGCCGTCGATCTCGTCGTGGTCGAAGGCTTCAAGCGCGAGCCGCACCGCAAGATCGAGGTGCATCGCGCCGGCAACGGCAAGCCGCTGCTGTTTCCCGATGATCCCGGGATTGTCGGGATTGCGACCGACATTGCCATTGAAACCCGCCTGCCGACCGTCCATCTCGATGACATCGAGGCCGCCGCGGCATTGCTGCTGCGTGCGGCGATGCCGGTCGAGGAAGCGGTGGCAAAAAGCGCCGCGACACGCTGACGAGGCACCATGGCGCAACTGTCGGACGATTGCTTTGCCTTCGGCGGACCGATGATGTCGGTCGACGAGGCCGTTGGTCTGATCACCACGCGCGTCAATGCGATCGCCGATATCGAGACCGTGGCACTCATTGACGCGGACGGACGCGTGCTCGCGCACGATATCGCGGCGCCCCTGCCGCTGCCGCCCTTCACCAACTCCGCCGTCGACGGTTACGCCGTGCGCAACGCCGACCTTCCGGACAGCGCGGAACGGGCATTCCCGCTCGACGGCCGCATCCAGGCCGGCGGCCTTGCGCAGGCGCCGATCAAGGCCGGCCACACTGCGCGCATCTTCACGGGCGCGCCGATGCCGCCCGACGCGGAGACCGTCTTCATGCAGGAAGACGTTCGCCTCGATGAGGCCGGCAGAATCGTGCTGCCGCCGGGGCTGAAGCCCGGCGCGAATGTCCGCCCTGCGGGCGAGGACATTCCGCAAGGACACGTCGCGCTGCGGGCCGGCCAGCGGCTGCGGCCGCAGCATGTCGCGCTTGCTGCAGCATTCGGCCTTGTCAGGCTCGACGTCGTCAGGCGCATCCGCGTTGCCGTGTTCTCGACCGGTGACGAGCTGACTTCGCCCGGCGAGCCGCGCGCGGCCTCACAGCTGTTCGATTCCAACCGCTTCATGCTGATGGCGATGCTGCGCCGGCTCGGCTGCGAGGTCTCCGACCTCGGCATCTTGCGCGACGAGCGCAATGCGCTCGCGGATGGATTGAAGCAGGTTGCAGGCAGCCACGATCTGATCCTCACCACCGGCGGCGTCTCGACCGGCGAGGAGGACCACGTCAAGGCGGCTGTCGAGAGCATCGGCTCGCTGGTGCTGTGGCGGATGGCGATCAAGCCCGGCCGTCCCGTTGCGATGGGCATCATCGGCGGCACGCCGCTGATCGGCCTGCCCGGCAATCCCGTCGCCAGTTTTGTCACCTTCGTCCATGTGGTGCGGCCGACGGTGCTGGCGCTCGCGGGCAGTCTGCCGGAGCCGCTGTTGCCGATCCCGGTGCGCGCTGCGTTCACTTACAAGAAGAAGATCGGCCGCCGCGAATATGTTCGCAGCTCGTTGCGGCGCGGAGAGGACGGTGCGTTGGAAGCGGTCAAGTTTCCGCGCGAAGGCGCAGGCCTGTTGTCGTCGCTGGTCGAGACCGATGGCCTCATCGAACTCGGCGACGACATCACGCGTGTCGAGCCGGGCCAGAGCGTGGGTTTCTTGTCCTATGCGGATTTGCTCTGAGCCTCGCGTTGACGCCATCGCCTCACCCCGCCATGTTGYGCCCATGACCAGAACCACGCTCGATCTCACCGGGTTGAAATGCCCGCTACCTGCCTTGAAGACGCGCAAGGCGCTCAAACCGTTACAGCCGGGCGATCAGCTCGAGGTGCACTGCACCGACCCCTTGTCGGTGATTGACATTCCGAACCTGATCCGCGAGACGGGCGACACGGTGGAGATCACCGAGCGCAACGAGGCGCGCATCGTGTTCTTGATAGAAAAGATCAATGGATCGATAGAGAAAACCAATGGTGCGCTGCGTTCGTAGTGCACGGTCACTCTGCTGATACCTACCTTTTGTCTATCGACATCAATCGTGGCTTCTGCCCCAATTGACAACCTCMGTGCAGGCGCGGAGGTTGAGTCTTGTCTGCGATACGCGGATGAACGGGCCAAGCTCACGAAGCCTGCACGGTGTATCGGCATAGAGCCCCGCTCGAGGGGTTAACGACTCGGATGYGCGTGACGATCCTGGCGCGCGTCAATGATTGTGCGGAGCAGCAGGGACCGTGGCTGCGCCGCAAGGGCTGAGGACCAGGATTGCAGCGGCAGGCTTGCTCAGAAGGGCAACTGCAGGGGAGGACTACATGGCAACAATCGAGAGCGCTGGAACACTTTCGGGTGCCGGCGCAGGTTTTCTGGATCGCGAGCGAACCATCGCGACCGCCGGCTTCAATCGCTGGCTGGTGCCGCCGGCTGCGCTCTGCATCCATCTCTGCATCGGCATGGCCTACGGCTTCTCGGTGTTCTGGCTGCCGCTGTCGCGTGCGATCGGGGTGACCGCGCCGAAGGCGTGCGCAGACATGTCGCTGTTTCAGGAGCTGTTCACGACCAGCTGCGACTGGAAGGTCGCCAGCATGGGGTGGATGTACACGCTGTTCTTCGTGTTGCTCGGTATCGCGGCTGCGGTTTGGGGCGGCTGGCTGGAGCGCGTGGGACCGCGCAAGGCCGGCTTCGTCTCGGCGCTATGCTGGTGCGGCGGCCTCTTCCTCGGTGCGATCGGGGTCTACACCCATCAGCTCTGGCTGTTGTGGCTGGGCTCGGGCGTGATCGGCGGCATCGGTCTCGGCCTTGGCTATATCTCGCCGGTGTCGACGCTGGTGAAGTGGTTTCCGGACCGCCGCGGCATGGCGACCGGCATGGCCATCATGGGCTTCGGCGGCGGCGCCATGATCGGCGCGCCGCTGGCGAACCTGTTGATGAACTACTTCAAGACCCCGACCTCGGTCGGCGTCTGGGAGACCTTCGTCGCGATGGGCGTCATCTACTTCGTGTTCATGATGATCGGCGCGTTCCGCTATCGCTTGCCGCCGCCCGGCTGGCAGCCCGAGGGCTGGACCCCACCGTCCAAGGCCAACGCGATGATCTCGAAGAGCAACGTCCATCTCAACGACGCGCACAAGACGCCGCAGTTCTGGCTGATCTGGTGGGTGCTGTGCCTGAACGTGTCGGCCGGCATCGGCGTGATCGGCATGGCCTCGCCGATGCTCCAGGAGATCTTCGCCGGCAAGCTGATCGGYCTGCCTGACGTCGGCTTCAACGCGCTCGACGCCGGGCAGAAGGCGCAGATCGCCGCGATCGCCGCGGGCTTCGCCGGATTGCTGTCGCTGTTCAACATCGGCGGCCGCTTCTTCTGGGCATCGCTGTCGGACAAGATCGGGCGCAAGAACACCTACTACACGTTCTTCATCCTCGGCATCGTGCTCTACGCGCTGGCGCCGACGTTTGCAGCGATGGGCTCGAAGCTCCTGTTCGTGCTCGGCTTCGGCATCATCCTGTCGATGTATGGCGGCGGGTTCGCCACCGTGCCGGCCTATCTTGCCGACATGTTCGGGACCCAGTTCGTCGGCGCCATCCATGGCCGGCTGCTGACGGCGTGGTCCACCGCGGGCATCATCGGCCCCGTCGTGGTGAACTATATCCGCGAGTTCCAGCTCGCGGCGGGCGTGCCGCGCGATCAGCTCTACAACACGACCATGTACATCCTGTGCGCGATGCTGATCGCGGGCCTGATCTGCAACTACCTGATCAAGCCGGTCGATTCGAAGTGGCACATGAAGGACGCCGACGTCGCCAAGCTGCAAGCGGCGAGCGCCAGCGCCGCTGCCGCGGGGCCRCACGGCTCCTACGGCATCGGATTTGGCGGGCTTGACGTCAAGGCGGCGCTGTTCTGGGCCTTCGTCGGCGTGCCCCTGCTTTGGGGTGTCTGGAAGACGCTGGAGAGCGCGGTCAAGATCTTCTGACCGTCGTCGAGACTGCCGCGGGATGCTGATCATCGGCGTCCCGCGGCGTTCGCCTTTTAGACATCATCAAGAGGCGGACTTAATCAAGAGTGGGACTTAGGGGGATTGAAATGCTTCGCACCCGAATTTGCCTTGTGGCCGTGTTGCTTGTCGCCGGCCTTCATGCCGCATCCGCGCAGACGACGCCGCCGGCGGCGCCTGCCGCAACGACCGAAGCCAAGCCGGGCAAGATCAAGCTCACCATGCAGAAGCTGAAGGACATGAAGGCGAAGTGGGCGGCCAACAAGCCGAAGCTCAAAGCCTGCCGCGCCGACGTGAAGTCCAAGGGCCTCGCTGGCGACGACCGCTGGTTCTACATCGAAGAGTGCATGAGCAAGTCGTGAGGTCGCGCCACAAATCGCATCGATGAAGGGGCATGGAGCCGGGCGGCTGCATGCCCCTTAAATGCTTATCGGAACGCATGAATTCTCTTGGCATCTGGTATGCCAAAGGCTAGGGTTGGACTCATTCTAAAGAAGAGATACGAGACGCATCGATGAGTCACGACGTGCACGAGGTCCGCTCGTTCGAACATCCGGGCGAGGGACGGAAGCGAGCCAAGGCCACGCCCAAGGGGCGGCAGGTCGATCCCACCGCCGCGCACGAGATGGAGCAATTGCTCGGCGACAAGCCTCGGCGGCGCGACCTTTTGATCGAATATCTGCACCTGATCCAGGATAAATATCACCAGATATCGGCTGCTCATCTCGCCGCGCTTGCCGACGAGATGAAGCTCGCTTTCGCCGAGGTGTTCGAGACGGCGACCTTCTACGCGCATTTCGACGTGGTGAAGGAAGGCGAGCCTGATATCGCGCCGCTGACGATCCGCGTCTGCGATTCTCTCACTTGCGCGATGCTGGGCGGCGAGAAGCTGCTCGCCGATCTGCAGAGCACATCGGGTCCGGGCATCCGCGTCGTGCGCGCGCCCTGCGTCGGCCGCTGCGATACCGCGCCGGCGGCCGAGGTCGGTCACAACTTCGTCGATCACGCGACCGCGGCCAATGTGATGGCGGCCGCGAAGGCCGGCGACACCCACGCGCATCTGCCGAAGTACGTTGACTACGACGCTTACGTCGCCGGCGGCGGCTACAAGCTGCTCAATCGCGTGCGCTCGGGCGAATTGCCGAAGGACGATCTGCTGAAGGCGCTCGACGACGCCTCGTTGCGCGGTCTCGGCGGCGCCGGCTTCCCCACGGGCCGGAAATGGCGCGCGGTGCTGGGCGAACCCGGCMCGCGGCTGATGGCGATCAATGGCGACGAGGGCGAGCCTGGCACGTTCAAGGACCGCGTCTATCTCGAAAGCGATCCGCATCGCTTCATCGAAGGCATGCTGCTCGGCGCGCATGTCGTGCAGGCCTCCGACGTCTACATCTATCTGCGCGACGAATATCCGGCATCGCGCGAGATCCTCGAGCGCGAGATCGCAAAGCTTCCGCCGGGCGGTCCGACGTTGCACATGCGCCGCGGCGCCGGCGCCTATATCTGCGGCGAGGAATCCTCGCTGCTCGAAAGCATCGAGGGCAAGCGCGGGCTGCCCCGGCACAAGCCGCCTTATCCGTTTCAGGTCGGCCTGTTCGGCCTGCCGACGCTGATCAACAACATCGAGACGCTGTGGTGGGTGCGCGACATCGTCGAGAAGGGCGCGGACTGGTGGAAGGGCAATGGCCGCCATGAGCGTCACGGCCTGCGCAGCTTCTCGGTCTCGGGCCGCGTCAAGAACCCCGGCATGAAGCTGGCACCCGCCGGCATCACCGTGCGCGAATTGATCGACGAATATTGCGGCGGCATGGCCGACGGGCACCAGTTCTACGCGTACCTGCCGGGCGGCGCGTCGGGCGGCATCCTGCCGGCGTCCATGGACGACATCCCGCTCGATTTCGGAACGCTGGAGAAATACGGCTGCTTCATCGGCTCGGCCGCGATCGTGATCCTGTCGCAAAAGGACAGCGTGCGCGCGGCGGCGCTGAACCTGATGAAGTTCTTCGAGGACGAGAGCTGCGGCCAGTGCACGCCGTGCCGTGTCGGAACCCAGAAGGCGGCGCAGCTGATGCAGAAGCCGGTCTGGAACCGCGCGCTTCTGGAAGAATTGAGCCAGGCGATGCGCGATGCCTCGATCTGCGGGCTCGGACAGGCGGCATCGAATCCGCTGTCTACCGTGATCAAATATTTCCCTGACGAGTTCAAGGAAGCGGCCGAATGACCAAAATTACGTTCGAGCTCGACGGCAAGCAGGTCGAGGCCAAACCCGGCGAGACGATCTGGCAAGTTGCAAAACGCCAAGGCCGCGAGATTCCGCATCTGTGCTATTCGCCGGCGCCCGACTACCGCCCCGACGGCAATTGCCGCGCCTGCATGGTCGAGATCGAGGGCGAGCGCGTGCTTGCCGCGTCCTGCAAGCGCACCCCGTCGGTCGGCATGAAGGTGAAGACCGAGTCCGCGCGTGCGGTGTCGGCGCAAAAGATGGTGATGGAGCTGCTCGTCGCCGACCAGCCGGCGCGCGAGACCTCGCACGATCCGGATTCGAAGTTCTGGCACTGGGCCGAGACCACAGGCGTCACCGAGAGCCGCTTCCCCGCCGCCGAGCGCTGGGCGACCGACGCCAGCCATCCGGCGATGCGCGTCAATCTCGATGCCTGCATCCAGTGCGGCTTGTGCGTGCGCGCCTGCCGCGAGGTCCAGGTCAACGACGTCATCGGCATGGCGTATCGCAGCCATGGCTCGAAGATCGTGTTCGACTTCGACGATCCCATGGGCGAGTCCACCTGCGTCGCCTGCGGCGAGTGCGTGCAGGCCTGCCCGACCGGCGCGCTGATGCCGGCCGTCATGCTCGACGAGAAGCAGACCCGTGTCGTCTATGCCGACAAGAAGGTGGATTCGCTCTGCCCGTTCTGCGGCGTCGGCTGCCAGGTGACCTACGAGGTCAAGGACGAAAAGGTGATCTACGCCGAGGGTCGCGACGGTCCTGCCAATCACAACCGTCTTTGCGTCAAGGGCCGCTTCGGCTTCGACTATATCCACCATCCGCATCGTCTGACCAAGCCGCTGGTGCGGCTGCCGAATGCGAAGAAGGATTCCAACGACCAGGTCGACCCGGCCAATCCCTTCACGCATTTCCGCGAAGCGAGCTGGGAAGAAGCGCTCGACATCGCGGCCAAGGGCCTCGTCAAGATCCGCGACGAGAAGGGCGTGAAGGCGCTGGCCGGCTTCGGTTCGGCCAAGGGTTCGAACGAAGAGGCCTATCTGTTCCAGAAGCTGGTGCGCACCGGTTTCGGCTCGAACAATGTCGACCACTGTACGCGACTCTGCCACGCCTCGTCGGTGGCGGCGCTGTTCGAAGGCCTGAGCTCGGGCGCGGTGTCGGCGCCGTTCTCGGCTGCGATGGATGCCGAAGTCATCATCGTGATCGGCGCCAATCCGACCGTGAACCATCCGGTTGCCGCGACCTTCATCAAGAACGCGGTCAAGCAGAATGGCGCCAAGCTCTTCGTAATGGATCCGCGCCGGCAGACGCTGTCGCGCCATGCGACCAAGCATCTGCAATTCAAGCCGGGCTCCGACGTCGCCATGCTGAATGCGATGATCAACACGATCATCACCGAGGGCCTGACCGACGACCAGTATATCGCCGGCTACACCGAAGGTTTTGAGGACCTCAAGGAGAAGATCAAGGAATTCACGCCGGAGAAGATGGAGGCGATCTGCGGCATCCCGGCGCAAACGCTGCGTGAGGTCGCCCGGACATATGCGCGGGCAAAATCGTCGATCATCTTCTGGGGCATGGGCATCAGCCAGCACGTCCACGGCACCGACAATGCGCGCTGCCTGATCGCGCTCGCGCTGATCACCGGCCAGGTCGGCCGTCCCGGCACAGGTCTGCATCCGYTGCGCGGCCAGAACAACGTGCAGGGCGCCTCCGACGCCGGCCTGATCCCGATGTTCCTGCCGGATTATCAGCCGGTCAGCCGCGACGATCTGCGCGGCAATTTCGAAAAGCTGTGGCACCAGGATCTCGATCCCGTCCGCGGCCTGACCGTGGTCGAGATCATGAACGCGATCCATGCCGGCGAAATCACGGGCATGTATATCGAGGGCGAGAATCCCGCGATGTCCGATCCCGATCTCCAGCATGCGCGCCAAGCGCTCGCCATGCTCGATCATCTCGTCGTGCAGGATCTCTTCGTCACCGAGACCGCGTTCCACGCCGACGTCATCCTGCCGGCCTCGGCCTTTGCCGAGAAGGACGGCTCCTTCACCAACACCGATCGTCGCGTGCAGCTCGCGCGCCAGGTGATCAAGCCGCCGGGCGATGCGCGGCAGGATCTCTGGATCATCCAGGAGATCGGCAAGCGGATGGGCCTGCCCTGGAATTACTCCGGCCCCGGCGACGTCTACACCGAGATGGCGGAGTTGATGCCCTCGCTCAAGAACATCAGCTGGGAGCGGCTGGTGCGCGAAGGTGCCGTGACCTATCCGGCCGACGATCCGAACAAGCCCGGCAACGAGATCATCTTCACCACGGGCTTCCCGACCGCGAGCGGCCGCGGCAAGATCGTGCCGGCCAAGGTCATCCCGCCGGATGAGCTGCCCGACGCCGAATATCCGATGGTGCTCTCGACCGGCCGCGTGCTCGAGCACTGGCACACAGGCTCGATGACCCGCCGCGCGCAGGTGCTCGACCAGATCGAGCCGGAGGCGGTCGCGTTCATGTCGCCGAAGGACATGCACCGGAAGAAGCTCGCGCCCGGCGATTTCATCCGGCTGGAGACCCGCCGCGGTGCGGTCGAGGTCAAGGTCCGCTCCGATCGCGACGTGCCGGAGAACATGGTGTTCATGCCGTTCTGCTACGCGGAGGCGGCGGCCAACCTGTTGACCAACCCGGCGCTTGATCCCTTCGGCAAGATCCCGGAGTTCAAGTTCTGCGCGGCCAGGGCCGAGCGTGCGGAGATGCGGGACGCGGCGGAGTAATACTCCGCCGTCGTTGAGCGGCGTAGCACCGTCAACGCCCACTGTCGTCCCCGCGAACGCC
>NZ_JBFUGY010000099.1:0-8931 GCF_056402655.1 Bradyrhizobium sp. P3_C3
GAAGAGCCAGTCCACCTGACGGGCGCCTGCTACCACGCCTCCGCGCCGGGGATTTTCTTGCACACCGCCATGCGCTGGATCCAGATGCAACGACGGACGGACCTGTTGGAGCGGCCGACGGCGGATATCCCCTCGCCGGCCTGAAGCAGCGGCGCGATGTTCGCGCGCAGCGCCCGGCAGCGCTGGAGCTCGGCCTGCCAGTCGATCACCGCTGCATCCGCGCATGACGCCATCAGCGCCAGCACAGCCATTGCAAGACAGGCCCCCCGCATCGTTCGCATTCCTTTCACTGTGATCCCCCCGCGTCGCGCCGGTAGCGGAAGTCGCAATGGCTCGCGCGCCTTGCATGATGGTCTGCGCCCGCGTCAGCTTGACGTCGGGGCCGGCCCTTCCGCAGTCGCAAAGTCGGAAGTGCAGACAAAGGAGAAAAGGCGAGCTCCGGCTCGCCCAGCTGTGGCGGCCCCAACAAGGCTGAGCCAACGCAGACGTGATTCAGCGGTTACCGCGGATCGCCAGATCCTGAAGAGTCGACGGCGCAGTCAGTGATATTATCCCCATCATACCAAATGCTGCGCGGGCTTCCCTAAGAACCGGCCAACGTCAAGGAGAACTCGAGTGCCGTTGTGGAAAGTCTATCACCCCGTCGGGGCCTACTCGGCTCATGACAAGAAGGAATTCGCAGAGAAGGTCACCGCAATGTATGCGAGGATTCCCATCCCGAAATTCTACGCCGTCATGATCTTCGAGGAAGTCGCCGCAGGTTCGGTCTATGTCGGCGGAGCTTCGCACGAGAAATTCGTCCGCTTCAAGATCGACCACATGGCGAGGACGATGCCCGGCCCCGTCATCAGGGAATGGTGGGTGAAAGCAGTCGACAAGTTGATCGCGCCCTACGTCAAGGACCGGGGATACGACTGGGAGGTCACCATCGACGAGCTACCGGCCGACCTTTGGTCGATTCAGGGGCAAATTCCGCCGCCATTCGAATCCCACGCCGAAAAAAGATGGGTCAAGGAGAACCGGCCGAGTTCGTATGACCTCCAGGAAAAGCTGCCGGTCGGAGCCCTGTTCAAGCCAGGCGTGTCCGCCGGCTGAGGCGACGCCCGCAAGACTGTCGATCGACGCAAGACGCCGCTCCGCAGGGCGGACCGAGCCTCTATCCGACAGGACTGAAGGACCTGCTGCTCCGGCRGAAGAGCCAGTCCACCTGACGGGCGCCTGCTACCACGCCTCCGCGCCGGGGATTTTCTTGCRCACCGCSATGCGCTGGATCCAGATGCAGCGACGGACGGACCTGTTGGAGCGGCCGACGGCGGATATCCCCTCGCCGGCCTGAAGCAGCGGCGCCACGTTCTGCCGCAGCACGCGGCAGCGCTGGAGCTCGGCCTGCCAGTCGATGATCGCCGCATCCGCGCATGACGCCATCAGCGCGAGCGCAGCCATGGCAAGGCAGCTTGCCCGCATCATTTGCGTCCCCTTCACTGTGATCCCCCGGCGTCGCGCCGGCAGCGAAAATCGCAATGGCTGGCGCCTTGCATGATGGTCTGCGTGCGCGTGAGCCTGACGTCGGGACCAAACCCTTCCGCGGTCGCGAAATCGGCGGTGCAGACCAGGAGGAAGCCGAGCTCCGGTTCGCCCAGCGCCTTGTAGAACTCGGCATAGGCGCATCGCGTCACGTCGAACGCGAAGGTGTCTTCGGTCTGCGCGATGACGTCATAGGCGAGCGCATCGTCGCGGGCATAGGTCTTGAACGCCGACGACACGGCCCTGCCGAGATCGTTCTCGTTCTTCGTTTTCCAGAACTCCTCGCCGAAGCCGCGATAGAGATCGCCGAGTGCCTTGCGCACCAGTGCGTTGGCGCGCGCCTCGCCGAGCTCGGCCTGCAATGCCTTGACCAGCGGCACCAACACCTGCGCCTGGATTTTTGCTTGCTCGATGACGGAAACGCTCATGGGCAGCCTCGCTCGTCTCTCGTTGCTGCGACTCTTTGGCCCTGTGACCTGGCACACATTTGCGACCATCTTAAGGTTGTATGATAGCCCAGCAGAACCGAAGCCGGCCAGGCGCCCGACATCCATTTTGATGATCTCATTTTCGAGCACGGAGAAGGAAGCAATGCTTCGCTCAGTTCGTAGGGCTCCGCTATTTCCCGACCGCATATTTGCCCGAACCGCAAGTTGAAAATCACGATCGATTCACGCAGATCCGTTCAGTATCCGGCCCGGCCAACAATATAGGGCCGATCGATGTTCGTAGTCGGCACGCGCGCATGGGCGCGCGTGAACGATGTTGTCATGCCCGGCATCGGGCGGGATCAGGAGGCGCAATAGCGCAGGACTCACCTGCCCGGACAGCCGGCCCGGGGAAACGCCGGCATCGACAGTTGCAGCACCGCGAGGGATCACCATGGACGAGCCCAAACCACTCACCAGTGCATTCACCAAGACCGCGAATTTCTCCATCCACGAGGTCGACGAGGTGTTCAGGGACGCCGCGCAGCCCGCCGCGGGGGCCGCCGCGCGAGCTGCGCGTCCGCCGGTCACCTTGCCGCCCATCCTCGGTCCGCTGTCGGCCTTCACGGGCACCTTCACAGGACAGGGATTCAATACGATCTTCCGGCCCGACAGCAAGATCACGCCGACGCCGATGCCGGGGCCGATCAGCACCACCGACCCCGACGACAACGTGCTGGAGCTGAATCTCACCGACGAGACGATGTCGTTCTCGAACAATCTTGGCTCGATCCCCAATCGCGGCTCGCTGCAGCAGGCAGATGCATTCCTCAACGGCGTGCCGTATCTCCAGACCATCAACGACATCACCACGGGAACGCCCGTGGGCATTCACTTCGAACCCGGCATCTGGCTGGCGGTGCCCGCCACCACCAATCCGCACGAGCCGTTCACCGTCGCGCGCATGGCGTCGATCCCGCACGGCACGACGATCACTGCGCAAGGCACCGCGCTGCCTCCGGTCGCCGGTAAGCCAACCATCGCGGCCATCGACATCACACCGTTCATCGGCGGCAATCCGGGCAACAAGATCACATTCCAGAACCAGACCGCGACCAACAAGACGACTCGCAGGCTACCTCAGGATCTGACCGCACTGATGGCTTCCGGCAAGCTCACCCAGGCGATGATCACCGACCCGAACACGGTGCTGCGCGATCAGATCGCGCATCAGACCATCACGCAGACCATCGTCATCGAGACCTCGACGAAGCCCGGCACACCGCTGTCCGGCGGCCCCTTGCCGGCCATCCCGTCGCCCGGCCCGCATCCGCAGGCGCCGAGCTTCGCCGGCGGCACCGCGAACATCGCGTTCCTTCAGGGCTTGCCCGTTCCGACGCCGGGCGGCAATGGCTCGAACGCCAACGCCTTCCAGATGGACGCGGTGTTCTGGATCGAGACGGTGGTTTACGACATCGACGTGCCGGCCCTGCCGCCGGGAACGCCTCCGGTGATCCTGCAACCGCGCCAGAGGAGCAACGTGCCGCTGGTTCCGAGCTTCGTCGCCGCGATCCCGTTCGTGCCCAACAAGGGATTCAAGGGTGGTCATGTCAGGGTGGCGACGACGCAGATCCAGTATTCACAGAAGGTCATGCTGGATTTCGCCGGCCTGACCTGGCCGCACGTCTCGGTCGCATCGCTCGTGCCGGCAGCACCCGTGCCGATCCCGGATCATCTGTTGCCGCTGACGTGAGGCGGATGGCGGTGTGACGACGATGCGCCACGTCCGCGGTATCGGACGTGGCTGAACCAACGCATCCGTGATGCAACGGTGACCTCCGCTCGCGCGATCCTGAAAAGCCGGCGCGGCGATCAATGGTATGACCATTGTCATCCAAAAGAGAGATGATCATGCCCCCTTCCAAGATGTCCCGCGGCTCCATCAGGCTACGACGATTTGCACGGCGCGGTCATGTTGCGGCAATTGTCGCAGCGTTGTTTCTCGCCGCGACCGCCTGGTCGGCCGGGCCGGCGCTGGCCGCGGCAGATGATGCGCAGGCGCGAACCATCTTCGAAAAATTCATTGCCGCGCAGAATGCGCACAACGCGGACGATGTGAGGGCCATGCTGTGGAATTCGCCCGGCACGCTGTTGTTTGCGAGAGGTATCGAAACCAGAGGCCGTGATGCGGTCGCGGACCGCTTCAAGGGCTACTACGAGGGCACCTGGCACCTCGAACCCGACATGTCGAAATTCCACGTCGCCGTGATCTCGAACGAGGTCATGCAGATCCTCGTTCCCATCGTCTTCACGCGCGGCCTTCCCGGCAAGCCACCCCAACAGAATACGTTTCTGATCAGCCAGACCTACGTGCGGGATGCGAACGGCTGGTCCGTCGCCTCCGTCCTGCCGGTCGCGAACACGGAACTGAAATAGCCGCGATCGGGAATGGTCAGGGCGTGGCTCGCTGCAGCACCGGGGCAAATCCCGGACTGCGCTTCGCTCCATCCGGGCTACACGCACGTTTCGCAATCGCGGATTGTTTGGGCTTGCCTGGCCGAAGCTCGCAGCTGCAGCCCGCCTGCGCCCTTTGGGCTTCGGCGTGGCATCCTTCTCTCGCTATCGCGAGCGAAGGATGGTGGGCGCGACAGGGATCGAACCTGTGACCCCTACCATGTCAAGGTAGTGCTCTCCCGCTGAGCTACGCGCCCTAGATCTCTCTAGATCGGGTCGGGTCCCTATAACGGCTCAGGGGAGCCGGTGCAAGGACCGAAGGGGGCCGATTTAGGCCGCCAGCATCTTGTTCACTTCGCTGACCAATTCGCGCAGATGCACGGGCTTGGACAGCACCTTGGCGTTCTTGGGGGCGTCCGAATCCGAGTTCAGGGCGACCGCGGCGAAGCCGGTGATGAACATGATCTTGATGTCGGGGTCGAGTTCCGAGGCCCGGCGGGCGAGCTCGATACCGTCCATCTCCGGCATCACGATGTCGGTCAGCAGCATCTCGAACGGCTCTTCCCGGAGCCGCTGATAGGCGGCCATGCCGTTGTCATGGGACGAGACCTGAAAACCAGCGTTTTCCAGCGCCTTGACCAGGAAACGGCGCATGTCGTTGTCGTCTTCGGCGAGCAGGATTTTGGGCATGGCAGGAAACGTCAAATCCCCAGAGGATATCAGCAGAGGTTACTAAGCCCGACAGAGGGTAAATTTGGGGTGAAAATCTTTACCCTGGGCTGGCTGCGCTGCCGGTCCCTTGTGAACCCGAATGCGGCACGAATCAATCGAGCCGCGTCGGCGCATCCCCGCTTCCCTGCCCACACGGTTAAGACATGTTCCAGCGCCGATCACATCTTTTCGCTTGGCAGAATGGTTGCGATTCCAGACAATGACGACACATAAGAGCCGCTCCACCGGCCGAATCAATTCGATCCGAGACCCGGATCCCGCGGCGCGAAGGGACGAAGCCTGAGAAGATGACCCGGTTTGACGGCGACGTGTCGCCCGCCTTCGAGATCGTGGAGCCCGCGCAATGGCGCGCGCCTGTCATCTTCAACTCGCCCCATTCCGGCTCGACCTATCCGGACGAATTTCTCAGCGCCTCCAGGATCGACCTGACGACGCTGCGGCGGTCCGAAGATTCCTTCATGGACGAGCTGATCGGCCATTTGAGCGAGCGCGGCTTTCCGACCGTGCGGGTCAACTTTCCCCGCTCCTATGTCGACGTCAATCGCGAGCCCTATGAGCTCGATCCCCGCATGTTCACCGGACGGCTGCCGAGCTTTGCCAATACCCGCTCGATGCGGGTCGCCGGCGGGTTAGGCACCATCCCGCGCGTGGTCGGCGACGGCCAGGAGATCTATCGCGAACGCATCCTGGTCGACGATGCGCTGGCGCGGATCGAGACGCTCTACAAGCCCTATCATCGCGCGCTGCGCCGGCTGATCAACAAGGTGCACCAGATGTTCGGCACCGTGGTGCTGGTCGATTGCCACTCGATGCCCTCGGTCGGCGTCAGCAGGGACGAGCCGCGGCGGCCCGACATCGTGATCGGCGACCGCTACGGCACGAGCTGCACACCGCTGCTTCCGGACAGGGTCGAGGAGACCATGGGCGGGCTCGGCTATTCGATCGGCCGCAACAAGCCCTATGCCGGCGGCTTCATCACCGAGCATTACGGCAACCCCGCAAGCGGCCTGCACGCGGTGCAGCTCGAGCTCAACCGCGCGATCTACATGGACGAGCGGCGGCGCGAGCGCAGTCCGCGCTTTGCGCAAGTGGCAAGCGACTTCGGCGTGCTCGCCGACGTGCTGGCGACGACGATCCCGTTCGGCGATCTCGGCCCGTTCCAGGCCGCGGCTGAATAGACGCGAGCCGTCGCCGCGCGATCGCGTCGCCGATCAAACATCAGATCAAGCTGCCAGCGTATCGTGCGCCGAATCTTCGCTTCGCGTTTTCGCGCGCTCGAAGTGAAGATCGAGGCTCAAAGAAAAAAGGGCCGCTTCTGATGAAGAAGCGGCCCAAGTCTAGGGAGGAAACGCCCAAGGAGGGCAGCGGTAACGCAGAGCGCTACCGCACCGCAACAATATGCGGCCGCGACGCACAAAGTGCAAGGGCTTTTGAGCCGTTTCCCATGCAATATGCACATGGCTCAATTGCTTATAGCGAAACCCAGATTCAGTTTCTTTGATAAGGAAATTCAATGGGTTGATAACCGTTTGCATACGAACGAGGCATACTCGGAACTAAGTTTTCAACTCTATGATCGATATTTGGCCAGCATATGACTGGGATGGGGCAGCCGGTTGCGGCATCCAAAATACCAGGGAGCAAACCAACTCAGCGCTGCACGCGAGAAGCGAATTGAGCTAGGCAGGAGCGAGCTTCACCCGACTTTCGTTTTGAGGATGCGCCGTGACGGTGATCGACTTCTCAGCCTTCATCGGACGGCTCGCCACCGCCTCCGGCGAAACCATCCTGCCGTTCTTCCGCACCTCGCTGTCGATCGACGACAAGAGCAAGACCAAGGATTTCGACCCCGTGACGGAGGCCGACCGCGCCGCGGAGGCGGTGATGCGCCGGCTGATCAAGGCGAGCTTCCCCCAGCACGGCATCGTCGGCGAGGAATTCGGCAATGAGCGCGAGGACGCCGATTATGTCTGGGTGCTCGACCCCATCGACGGCACGAAATCCTTCATCGGCGGCTTTCCGATCTGGGGCACGCTGATCGCACTGCTGCACAAGGGCGCGCCGGTGTACGGCATGATGCACCAGCCCTTCATCGGCGAGCGCTTCTCCGGCGACAACGGCTCGGCCACTTATAAAGGCCCGTCCGGCGAGCGCCGGCTCCAAGTCCGCCGCTGCGCCTCGCTGTCGGAAGCAACGAGCTATACCACCAGCCCGCTGCTGATGAACGAACGCGACCGCGCCATCTTCAGCCGCATCGAACAGGGCGCGCGGCTGTCGCGCTATGGCGGTGACTGCTACTCCTATTGCATGCTGGCGGCCGGTCACGTCGATCTCGTGGTCGAGACCGAGCTGAAGCCTTACGACATCGCGGCCCTGATCCCGATCGTGACCGGCGCCGGCGGCGTCGTCACCACCTGGGAAGGCAAGCCAGCCCAGGGCGGCGGCCGCATCATCGCGGCCGGCGACGCCAGAGTTCACGAAGAAGCACTGAAACTGCTCAACGGATAAGCGCCCCAAGGAGCGTGCATGAAAAGAGCCTGCATGAACAACTGGCCTAAGCTCCTCCTCGCATTCCTGCTCCTGTTTCCCGCCCTCGCCTCCGCGCAGAATTTCCCCGCAAAACCGATCAAGCTGATCGTGCCGTTCCCGGCCGGCGGGCCCAACGACATCATTGCCCGCGTGATCGGCCAGCGCATGTCGGAGCTGTCAGGGCAGCCGGTGCTGATCGACAATCGCGGCGGCCAGGGCGGCGTGCTCGGCACCGACGCGGTCTCCAAGGCCGCGCCCGACGGCTACACCATCGCCATCTCCTCAGCCGGCGCGCTCGCGATCAGCCCGAGCATGGAGCGGGTCGCCTACGACACCTCGAGCGACCTCACGCCGGTGACGCTGGTTGCGACCGTGCCGGAAATGCTTGTCGTCGCCACCAACGTGCCCGCAAAGGACATCGGCGAGCTGATCGCGCTCGCCAAGGCGCAGCCCGGAAAGCTCAATTTCGCCTCCTCCGGCCCCGGCAGCCTTCCGCACCTCGCCGGCGAACTGTTCAAGCTGACGGCCAGGATCGACATCGTGCACGTGCCCTATCGCGGCGCAGCTCCCGCGGTGAACGATCTCCTGGGCCAGCAGGTGCAGATGACGTTCCTGGATCTTCCGGTGCTGCTGCCGCAGGTCAAGGCGGGCGCGTTGAAGCCGATCGCGGTCGGCTCGGCCGAGCGCTCCGCGACCGCGCCCGACGTGCCGACCACCGCGGAAGCGGGCTTTGCTGATCTTCGTATCGAGAACTGGTACGGCATGGTGGCGCCGAAGGGCACGCCGAAGGAGATCGTCACCGCGCTGCATGGCCTGGCGACGAAGGCCATGGCGGATCCGGCCGTAAAGGAAAAGCTCGCCGCCCAGGGCGCGACGCTGATCGGCGACGAGCCGGAGCATTTTCGCAGCTTCATCGCGGACGAGACGAAGAAGTGGGCCAAGGTGATCAAGGACGCCGGCGTCGAAACGGCGAAGTGATCAACGGCTTGAGTCGTGACGCCGCCACGAGGTAGGTGCGTTCCCCCCCCTTGCGGGGGAGGGTTAGGGAGAGGGGTCCACAGGGGGACTCCATCGATCTCTCTTCTAGGCGACCGCGATACCTGTTCCTGGGCCACCCCTCTCCCCCGCCCCCCCCCGCACGGGGGGAGGGAGCGCAGTGGTGCGCACGGCCGCAGAGCAGGCTCACATCAACAGGCCTCTTACCCCGCCGCCGCCCGCATATGCTCCACCAGCATCTTGGCCGGCCTTGGCAGCGCCTTGAAGC
>NZ_JBFUGY010000100.1:0-8210 GCF_056402655.1 Bradyrhizobium sp. P3_C3
CCTATACCCTGATCGGGCAGGTCCGCGACAACCGCCCGCCGTTCTCGAAGGCGGATGCAGAATCGATCAGGATGCCGACGCTGTTCATCCTGGGCGCGCGGACCAAGGGCCTGCTGCCAAAGGTACTGCATGCGCTGGCTGCGCACGTGCCCTATTCCAAGACGGCGATCATCCCGAACGCGACGCATCCGATGTTCGAGCAGGCGCCGCAAAAATGCTCCGAACTGGTTCTGGATTTCCTGGCGAGCTGATCATGCAAAGCTTTCGCGTCAACGGTTACGACATGGCCTATCTCGAAGTCGGCGACGGCCCGCCGCTGGTCTGCGTGCATGGCACGTTAGGTGATTTCCGCACCTGGTATTCAGTGCTCGGCCCGCTGTCGAAGTCCCATCGCGTCATCTCGGTCAGCCTGCGGCACTTCTTTCCCGAGCATTGGGACGCCGTCGGCGACGACTACAAGATGGCGCAACACGTCGCGGACACGATCGCCTTCATCGAGCAGGTCAAACCCGGGCCGGTCGACCTGATGGGCCATTCGCGCGGCGGCCACATCGCGTTTCGGGTCGCGCAAGCGCGGCCTGACCTCCTGCGCAAGCTGGTGCTGGCCGAGCCGGGCGGCGATCTCGACGCCAGCCTGCCGGTGCCCGAAGGCACGCCCGCGCATCCGCCGCTCGCCGCGAAGACGATACGCTCGGTCGAGATGATCCGCGCCGGCGATCTCGACGGCGCGCTGCAGAATTTCTACGAGGGCATCGAAGGCGACGGCTCGTGGCGGCGCGTGCCGGCGGCGGCGAAGCAACAGCTGCGCGACAACACGCTCACCTTCCTCGGCCAGATCGACGAGCAGCGCCGGCCCTACACGCTCGCTGATGCGCAGGCGATCAGGACCCCGACGCTGCTGATCGGCGGCGGCGCCACGATCGGCAGCCTGTCGGTGATGTGGCGCGTGCTGGCCGAGCACATCGCGGGCAGCAAGACGGCGGTGATCGAGAATGCCGGCCACTGGATGTTCGAGCAGGCGCCGCTTGAGTTCGGCGAGGTGGTGAACAGGTTTCTGGCGGAGTAGCTTTCTTTTTTCCTTCTCCCCTCTTGTCCGCCGAAGCCTTCAGGCGAAGGCGGATGTGGGAGAAGGATCACATCTGCAAATGAGTCTGCGGAGAAATACCCCTCACCCAAGTGAGTTCGTGTCTCCCAGCGGCGCCGCCCTCTCCCGCAAGGGGAGAGGGCACAGAAACTCACACCTTCCACACGCCCACCGGCATCTTGATCGTCGCATTCAGCCGGTTCCAGACGTTGATGGTCGCGATCGAGAGGATCAGGGTTGCGAGCTCGCGCTCGTCAAAATGCTTGGCGGCCTCGTTCCAGATCGCATCCGGCACCGGGTCCTCGCGATCCGCAAGGCGCGTGACGGCTTCGGTCAGCGCCAGCGCGGCGCGTTCGGCGTCGCTGAAATAGGGCGCATCGCGCCAGGCCGACACGGCAAACAGGCGCTCGTCGGTCTCACCCAGCTTGCGGGCGATCTTCGGATGCATGTCGACGCAGACGCTGCAGCCATTGATCTGGCTGGCGCGCAGGTGCACCAGTTCGAGGAGTTTTTCCGGCAGGCCCTGCTTGGTCAAATTGCCAAGGGACTGAAGGACATTCATGGCCTCCGGCAAGACCATGACCGGGTGGTTCATGCGGGCGTGCATCATCTTGCGTCTCCGTTTGAAAATTTCGACGGTTCCGGTCACATCGGCCGGATTGGCTTCGTCATGGGCATGACGGATTGCGATGAGGGAATGTGACCGATGACCCAGAAAAACTTCGAAGAAAATTTCCTCGGCCGCCAGTTCGAGGCCAGCAGGGACCATCTGCGCGCGGTCGCCTACCGGATGCTGGGTTCCAGCGCCGAGGTCGACGATGCCGTGCAGGAGGCCTGGCTGCGGGTCAGCCGTTACGACACGTCCGATGTCGCGAACCTGCGCGGCTGGCTGACCACCGTGGTCGCGCGCATCTGCCTCGACATGCTGCGCGCGCGCAAATCGCGCCGCGAGGACCCGATGGGCCCGCATGTGCCCGAGCCGGTCGACGAGACGCGGGAGCGCGAGGCGGAGATGGCCGATTCCGTCGGCGCGGCCCTCCTCGTCGTGCTCGAGACATTGCAGCCGGCGGAGCGGCTGGCCTTCGTGCTGCACGATATGTTCGCAGTCCCGTTCGAGGAGATCGCGCCGATCGTCGGACGCTCGGTCGACGCCTCGCGGCAGCTTGCGAGCCGCGCACGTCGGCGCGTCCAGGGTGCGCCGGTGCCCGAGGCGGACATCTCGCACCAGCGCGCGATCGTCGATGCCTTCCTCAGGGCTTCGCGCGAGGGCAATTTCGAGGGCCTGCTGGCCGTGCTCGATCCCGACGTCGTGTTCCGTGCCGACCAGGCTGCGATGCGGCTCGGCACGCTGCCGGAGATCCGCGGCGCGGATGCG
Source organism: Bradyrhizobium sp. P3_C3 (assembly GCF_056402655.1). Classification (NCBI taxonomy): domain Bacteria; kingdom Pseudomonadati; phylum Pseudomonadota; class Alphaproteobacteria; order Hyphomicrobiales; family Nitrobacteraceae; genus Bradyrhizobium; species Bradyrhizobium sp. P3_C3. Next base: position 2,460 of record NZ_JBFUGY010000100.1, read on the forward strand.
GTCGCGCAGCTCTACAAGGGCCGTGCGCAGGCTGCACGGACGGCGCTGGTTGATGGCGAGATGGGCGTCGCTGTCATCTTCGGCGGACGTCTGCGCATCGCGCTGCGCGTGACGTTCAACGGCGACCGGATCGCGGGGATCGAGGCGGTAGCCGATGCGGACCAGATCGCGACGATGGAGGTGGAGGTGCTGGAGCGCTAGCGGGACGTGGCATCCGGACAGCCCGGATGTTACGCTGAAGTCCAATCGCGCGCGGTGCGCTCAAGACGCGAAAGGACGATTCCATGACAGCCCGCTTCATCCCCCTGCTCGTCTTGTCCCTGCTCGGCCTCGCCGCCGGCAGCACCATCGCGCTTGCGGCCGCCGACGAGAAGCTCAAAGCCGCGGCCGAGCAGGAGAAGGCGCCGCTGATCGAGACCCTGCATGACATGGTGATGATCGAAAGCGGCAGCAGCGATGCCGAGGGCCTGAAGAAGATGGCCGAATTCACCGAGGCGCGCCTGAAGGCGCTGGGCGCCACCATCGAGCGGCGCAAGACCACCGCGGGTACGGGCGCCGACATGGTGATCGCCACCTTCCAGGGCACCGGCTCGCGAAAGCTGATGCTGATCGCGCATATGGACACGGTCTATCAGCGCGGCATTCTCGCAAGCGAGCCGTACCGTATCGACGGCAACCGCATCTACGGCCCCGGCATCGCCGACGACAAGGGCGGCATCGCCGTGGTCCTGCATGCGYTCAAGATCCTGAAGGACGCCGGCTGGCAGGACTATGCCAGGCTCACGGTGTCCTTCAATCCGGATGAAGAGGTCGGCTCGATCGGGTCGGGCGAGATCATCGCCGAGCTCGCCGACCAGCACGACGTGGTGCTCTCCTGCGAACCGACGGTGGCTGCGCCGATCGCCAAGAATGACGGGCTGCTACTGGGCGCGAGCGGCACCGCCACCGCGAAGATGGAGGTGAAGGGCCGCGCCTCGCATGCCGGCGCCGCGCCCGATCTCGGCCGCAACGCACTGATCGAGCTCGCGCACCAATTGCAGCAGACGAAGGACGTGGCGAAGTCGATCCCAGGCACGCAGCTCAACTGGACCACGGCGCAGGCCGGCACGGTGCGCAACCAGATTCCGGAAAAGGCCGAGGCCGGCGCCGACATCCGCCTGACCATCCCCGATGGCATCGCCAAATTGCAGGCGGCGCTCGACGCGAAGGTGAAGGACAAGTTCGTGCCCGACACCGAAACCACGGTGACGATCATTGCGGGCCGCCCGCCCTTCGTCGCGAGCGATCGCGGCCGCGCGCTCGCGCAGGAGGGACAGGCGATCTATGCCGAGATCGACCGCAAGCTCGACATCGCCGAGATGACCGGCGGCGCCACCGACGCCGGCTATGCCAACCGCAGCGGCAAGGCGGTCGTGGTCGAGAGCTTTGGCCTCGCCGGCTTCGGCTATCACGCGCGGGAAGAATTCATCGACACCAACTCGATCGTGCCGCGGCTCTATCTGATGAGCCGGATACTGATCGAGCAGGGCAAGAAGAAGTAGGCGCCGGGGCCGGCCAAGCCATTTTGGCGAAAACAACCCCATGCACAGTAGACGGCCCTAGCGACATCAATGGCTTAGCGAGGCCAAAACGGCGGCTTGAGGACCGCCTTGACGCCCTCCCCCTCCTGCGATACCTTCGAATACGGAATTCCGTATTCCATTTTGTGTCTCGGAGCTGCCGGCGTGATCCCTCTCGACCCGCTCCCGAACCTGATCGACCAGGTCTATGCGCGGATCCTGGAGGCGATCTCCGACCGCACGCTTCAGCCCGGCCAGCGCATCCGGCAGAACGAGCTCGCCGACAAGCTCGGCGTGTCGCGCCAGCCGGTGTCGCATGCGCTGCATCTGCTGCACCGGCAGGGACTCGTCGCCGAGAGCGGCCGGCGCGGCTTTGAAGTCACCCAGCTCGACCCCTCGCGCATCCGCCAGCTCTACGAGGTGCGCGGCGCCATCGACGCGCTGGCCGCCCGGCTCGCCGCTCAGCGCGCCGCAAGCGACGCGGCGGGACGTGCGCGGCTGGACGCAGCCCTCGCCGCCGGACGCCGTATCGATCGCAAGACTTCGCTCGCCGAGCTGATCGTGCTCGACGTCGATTTTCACCGCGCGATCTATCAGCTCGCGGGCAATCCCGTGATCGAGGAGACGATCGCGCCGCAATGGCCGCATATGCGCCGCTCGATGGCGACGGTGCTCTCCGAGCTCGATTATCGCGGCAGCGCGTGGGCCGAGCACGCGACGATTGCCGGACACATTATCGCAGGCGATGCGAAAGCTGCCGAGCGCGCAGCGCTGGCCCATGCGCAGACGGCGGGACGGATGACCGAGGAAAAATTGAGGGCGACGAACGAGGCGGCGGCGTAGCCATTTGCGCGCCCGCCGTCATGCCCGGGCTTGTCCCGGGCATCCACGTTCTTCTCGCGAACGTGGAGCAAAGACGTGGATGGCCGGGTCAAGCCCGGCCATGACGAGAGAAAACAAATAAACAAAACAGGAGGACGACCCATGAAACTGTCTCAGGAGCAATTGGAGTTCTTCCACCGCGAGGGCTGGCTGTTCCTCCCCGAATTGTTCAGCCAGGAGGAAGTCGACTTCCTCGCGCGCGAGGCGGTCGGCATCTATGACGCGAACCGGCCCGAGGTCTGGCGCGAGAAGAGCGGCGCGCCGCGCACGGCGTTTGCCGCGCATCTCTACAACGAGGCATTCCGCATCTTGGGTGCGCATCCGCGCATGATCGACCCGGTCGAGCAATTGTTCGGCGAGCCGGTCTACATGCACCAGTTCAAGATCAACGCGAAATCGGCCTTCACCGGCGACGTCTGGCAATGGCACCAGGATTACGGCACCTGGAAGCGCGACGATGGCATGCCGGAGCCGCGCGCGATGAACATCGCGATCTTCCTCGACGAGGTGATGCCGATCAACGGCCCCCTGATGCTGGTGCCGCAGAGCCAGAATGCCGGCGATCTCCAGGCCTCGCATGACCTTGCGACGACCTCCTATCCACTGTGGACGCTCGACGAAGAGACCGTGACGCGCCTCGTCAAGCAGGGCGGCATCGTCGCGCCCACAGGCAAGCCGGGCGGCATGCTGATGTTCCACGGCAATCTCGTGCATGGCTCGGCCGGCAACATCACGCCCTACCCGCGCAAGATCGTGTACCTGACGCTGAACGCGGTCTCGAACTACATCCGCACGCCGACGCGGCCGGAATACATCGCGCATCGCGACTTCGCGCCGATCAAGACGGTGGACGACGATGCGCTGGTGCGACTCGCACGTGCGCCGCGACAGGCGGCGGAGTAAGTTCTCACTGTCATTCCGGGGCGCGCCTTCTTGGGCGCGAGCCCGGAATCCATACTCCCGATCGTTATGGATTCCGGGCTCGACGCTGCGCGTCGCCCCGGAATGACGAGCTTTGATTGTTGCGCTCAGGACATCCCCCATGAACCTCTTCCGCCTCCTCCAGGCCCGCGCGTCCGCCGGCAAGCCTGTCCGTGTCGCGCTGATCGGTGCCGGCAAGTTCGGCTCGATGTTTCTGGCGCAGGTGCCGCACACGCCGGGGTTGGAGGTGCCCATCATCGTCGATATCGATCGCGACCGTGCGCGTGAGGCGTGCCGCACCGTGGGCTGGGATGCGGAGCGCATCGCGGCCACTGTGTTTACCGACGACGGCGCACGCGCCATTGCCGGCGGCGCGATGGATGTTGTCGTTGAAGCGACCGGCAATCCGGCCGTCGGCATCAGGCACGCGCGCGCTGCGATTGCGGCGGGCAAGCATATCGTGATGGTGAATGTCGAGGCCGACGTGCTGGCGGGCCCGCTGCTCGCCGAGGAAGCGCGCAAGGTGGGCGTGGTCTATTCGCTCGCCTATGGCGACCAGCCGGCGCTGACAGCCGAGATGGTCGACTGGGCGCGCGCCACCGGTTTTCGCGTGGTCGCGGCCGGCAAGGGGACAAAATATCTGCCGGCCTATCACGACGTGACGCCTGACGGCGTCTGGCAGCACTATGGTCTCACCGCGGGCGAGGCACAGTCGGCCGGCATGAATCCGCAGATGTTCAACTCCTTCCTCGACGGCACCAAATCGGCGATCGAGATGGCGGCTATCGCCAATGCCTGCGGGCTCGACGTGCCCGCGAGCGGCTTGCTGTTTCCGCCCTGTGGCGTCGACGATTTGCCGCATGTCATGCGCCCCAGCGACAAGGGCGGCGTGCTGGAACGGTCGGGCGTGGTGGAGGTGGTGTCGTCACTCGAGCGCGACGGCCGGCCGGTGTTTCGCGATTTGCGCTGGGGCGTCTATGTCGTGCTGGAGGCGCCGAACGACTATGCCGCTGATTGCTTCAGGCAATACGGCCTGAAGACCGACGGCAGCGGACGCTTCGCGGCGATGTACAAGCCGTACCATCTGATCGGGCTCGAGCTGAACATCTCGATCCTGTCGGCGGCGCTGCGGGGCGAGCCGACCGGCCAGCCCTATGGCTTCCGCGGCGACGTTGCCGCCGTGGCCAAGCGCAATCTGCGCGCCGGCGAGATGCTGGACGGCGAAGGCGGCTACACCGTGTGGGGCAAGCTGGTGCCGGCGGCCGCGAGCCTGAAGGCAGGCGCCCTGCCGATCGGTCTCGCACATCGCCTGAAGCTGAAGCACGATGTCGCCCATGGCGAGATCGTGCGCTGGAGCGACGTCGAGTTCGACGCTAACAACGAGACGATCAAGACGCGAAAGGTAATGGAGACGGCATTCGCGAAATAGCGGCTAGAACTGCCCCGGTTGAGCGGGTGGACTGGGCCAATCCGATCGCAAATTGTTCGGATTATTCCTTGCGAACAAGTCCTGCCTTATAACGCCGCTCGGGCCCGCATCAATTGATGGTGGCAATCCGCGAACATCACGGGTTGGCGCGACTATGACGCCGGTCTGAACGCCACAATTGGCGGGATAGCCAACGTGTCGGCAGTAAGTTGCAGCACTCGCGCCTGCATTGCTTCCAATTGAGAAGCCAATAATTAGTGACGCTGACAAGGCAATTGATCGCTTCATTCTTGCCTCCTGTAGCTGATCCACGGGAGAGAATTATAGATGAAGTGTAGCTATGCCAAAGCGGTGAATGTTGACCCATGAGTTCGGCTTCTCGATCAAAAGCCGGCATCGGCCGCAGCCCGCGCCATGTCCAACCATATGCGGACTCATGATCGCAGCAGGTTGCGTCCTCTTCGACCACGATGGCCTTGGCTTCGGCCTCCTCGAAATTCTTGCGCTGGTCACAGCGATTGATAGCCCCGAGAAGCCAATGGCCGGGCCGAGCAGTGTCAGGATGGTCGCGAAGGATGACACCGGGATGCTCGTTCTGTTCGTGCTCGCCCAACGTGTCACGTCGATTTGATGTTTTGCGCGCAAAAAAAACGGGTACTGACACACGTGGCATCTTGCACCACGGTCCAACCGTAAGGAGCAATCCATGATAAATCTGAAAATTCTTGGTGCGGTCGTTGTTGTGGCATCTGCCCTGTCCAGCTCTGCTGTACAGGCGCAGTGGTACAACTCCAATCCGGACGCATGCCAAGCTGAATTCGCCAGCTGCACGGGTCTTGGAACGGGGACCACCCCCGACTATCGGGTTCGGCCATCAACTCGGCGAACGGCATATCGCCAGCCGGCAGCGGCGGACGCTACTGTCGGCAGCTGGGGCAATTCCTACGCCATGTCGCCCGG
>NZ_JBFUGY010000101.1:0-7766 GCF_056402655.1 Bradyrhizobium sp. P3_C3
GTGATCGGCGGCAGCGGCGGATAACGGCCGCGTCAACCGGACCGAGACGAATGTGAAGGCGGCCGTTTCTGCGGCCGCCTTTGCGCATGCGTGAAAACCGGATCGCGCGCGTGAGACGGGATCATTCGTCCGCGAACGTGGCGGTGTCGGCGACGCTCGCGCGCGAGGTCCGGTAGCTGTTGGCCTTGTGGGCGTCGTCGGCATAGCCGAACGAGATGCCGCAGACGACGCGGCGATCGTCAGGCAGATTGAAGTGGCGGCGGATCAGGCTGGAGTGGCGCGCCAGTGCCGCCTGCGGAATGGTGCCGAGCCCGAGCGCCTGCGCGGCCAGCATGAAATTCGAGACATAGGCGCCGCAGTCGATCGCACCGTAGATGCCGAGCGGCTCGTTGGTGTGGATGATCGCGACATGGGGCGCGCCGAAGAAATTGTAATTCTCCAGCGCCTGCTTTGCGTAGGCGCCTCTGTCGCCGCGCGCGATGCCGAGCGTGTTGTAGAGCTGAAACCCGCTCTCGCGGCGGCGCTCGAGATAGACGCCGACATATTCGCGCGGCGGGGTGAAGTCGTAATCATCGCCGAGGCCGCCTGAGGCTTCCTTGTAGATTAGCTGGCGAAAACGCTCCTTGGCCGCGCCGCTGGCGATGATGACCTGCCAGGGCTGGCTGTTGCACCAGGACGCGGTGCGCTGTGCGGTGGCCAGCACATGCTCGATGGTCGCGCGGTCGACTTGCTTGGGCAGGAAGGCGCGGACGGAGTAGCGCTCGTTGAGGAGCTCTTCGAGCACGCCGATGCGGTCTTGGGTCTGGCTCACTTTTGCATCCATGAATTAGCTCGCGCTCCTCGTAGGGTGGGCAAAGGCGCGATAGCGCCGTGCCCACCGACAGACTTACCCCGGCGCATCTGCATATGGTGGGCACGCTTCGCTTTGCCCACCCTACGAGATACAGCGAGAGGCTGGATCACCGCCCCTTGGTCGGGATCTTGTTATAAGGCACGTCCTTGTCGACGCGGATGTCGCCCGGCAATCCCAGCACACGCTCGGCGATGATGTTGCGCAAGATCTCGTCGGTGCCGCCGGCAATGCGCATCGAGGGCGAGGACAGCAGCATCTGCTGGAACTGGCCCTGCACCGTCTCCTCGTCCGTACCGGTGAGAGCGCCGGCCGCGCCCTGGAGGTCCATGGCGTAGGTCGCGATGTCCTGGAGCATCATGCCCGAGACGAGCTTGCCGATCGAATTCTCCGGCCCCGGCCGATCGCCCTTCGAGAGCGCCGAGATCGCGCGGTAGCTGGTGTATTTCAGCCCGCTCGACTTCACCGCCCAGCTCGCGAGTTTCGAGCGCACGGCGGGATCGTCGATGGCGAGCCCGTCCTCGAGCATCAGATTGGAGCAGAACTCGAACATTTCAGGGACGCCGGTCGCAAGCCGCGAGCCGATCGACATCCGCTCGTTCATCAGCGTCGTCAGCGACACGCTCCAGCCCTCGCCGACGGCGCCGAGGCGCTGGCTGTCTGATATCACCACATCGGTGAAATAGACCTCGTTGAACTCCTGCATGCCGTTGGCCTGCTTGATCGGGCGGACCTCGACGCCCGGGCTCTTCATGTCCAGGAAGAACATGGTGAGGCCCTTGTGCTTGGGTACATTCGGATCGGTCCGCGCGATCAACAGACCGAAGTCGGAATAATGCGCGCCCGAGGTCCAGATCTTCTGGCCGTTGACGACCCAGTTGTCGCCCTTCTTCTCCGCGCGCGTGCGCAGGCCCGCGACGTCGGAGCCGGCGGACGGTTCGGAGAACAGCTGGCACCAGATCTCCTCGCCGGAGGCGAGCTTCGGCAGATGGCGGCGCTTGGCATCCTCGCTGCCAAAAGCCATCACGGTCGGGCCGCACATGCCCTCGCCGATCTGGAACGGCTGCGTCAGCTTGCCGTAGACGCCCTCCTCCTGCTGCCAGATCACGCGCTCGATCGGGGTCGCACCGCGGCCGCCATATTCCTTCGGCCAGTGCAGGCAGGCCCAATTACCTTCGAACTTCTTCTTCTGCCAGGCCTTGCCGACATCGACGATGTCATGATTGGCCAGCCGGATGCGGCCGAGCGAGGATTTCGACAGCTCGGCATGCAACTCCCTGGGCGCATTGGCCTCGACCCATTTGCGCGCGGTCTCGCGGAAAGCGGCTTCCTGCGGGGTGTCGTCGAAATTCATGGCGAACCTCTCAATTCTTGCTCGGTGCGTAGGGTGGGCAAAGCGAAGCGTGCCCACCACCTTCCCTCGTTCTCGACAGAATTGGTGGGCACGGCGCTACGCGCCTTTGCCCACCCTACGATTCTAACCTCTTCCCTTCGTCGGGATCTTGTTGAACGGCACGTCCTTGTCGACCCGGATATCGCCGGGCAGGCCCAGCACCCGCTCGGCGATGATGTTGCGCATGATCTCGTCGGTGCCGCCTTCGACGCGCGTGCCCGGCGCGCGCAAGAGCATCGCCTGGAAACGGCCGACGAGTTCAGCATCCTCGCCGCTGATCACGCCGCTCGCACCCTGCAGGTCCAGCGCGTAGGTCGCGACGTCCTGGATCATCGAGCCCGCCACCAGCTTGCCGATGGAATTTTCCGGACCCGGGCGCTCGCCCTTCGACAGCGCCGAGATCGCGCGCATGCTGGTGTACTTCAGCCCGCTCGCCTTCGCCGCCCAGTTCGCAAGTTTCGAGCGCACCGCACGATCCTCGATCGCTGGGCCGTCGTCGAGCATCAGGCTGGAGCAATATTCGAACAGCTCCGGGAAACCGGTCGAGACGGCCGCGCCGATCGCGCTGCGCTCGTTCATCAACGTGGTCAGCGAAACGTTCCAGCCGTCACCGACCTCGCCGAGGCGCTGGTGATCGGGAATGCGGACATTGGTGAAATAGACCTCGTTGAAGTCGGAGGCGCCGCTCGCCTGCTTGATCGGCCTGACCTCAACGCCCGGGCTCTTCATGTCCAGGAAGAACATGGTGAGCCCCTTGTGCTTGGGCACGGTCGGATCGGTGCGGGTGAGCAGGATGCCGTAGTCGGAATAATGCGCACCCGACGTCCAGATCTTCTGGCCGTTGATGACCCAGTCATCGCCGTCCTTTTCCGCGCGCGTGCGCAGGCCCGCGACGTCGGAGCCGCCGGCCGGCTCGGAGAACAGCTGGCACCAGACCTTTTCGCCGGAAGCGAGCGGCGGGAGGTAGGTGCGCTTATGCTCCTCGCGCGCGAACGCCATCATGGTCGGCCCGCACATGCCGTGGCCGATGATGAACATGCGGGAGAGCTGGCCGAACGGCCCCTCTTCCTGCTGCCAGATCACGCGCTCGATCGGCGACGAGCCGCGGCCGCCATATTCCTTCGGCCAGTGCAGGCAGGCCCAGCCGGCATCGGCCTTCTTCTTCTGCCAGGCCTTGGCGACCTCGAGAATATTGGCGTTCTTGAGCTGGGTGCGGCCGAGCGAGGATTTGCGCAGCTCTTCCTCGTACTGCCTGGGCGCGTTCGCGCCGATCCAGGCGCGGGCGGTGGCCCGGAATTCGGCTTCCTGCGGGGTGTCGTCGAAATTCATGGTCTGTCATCCTTCGCCGGCGTCGTAGGATGGGTAGAGCGAAGCGAAACCCATCTGTCAGACCACCCGCGTCATGATGGGTTTCGCTACGCTCTACCCATCCTACAAATCACCTGTCGTTACGCCGCGTTCTTCTTCCGCATGCGGTCGATCAACTGGTCTTCCCAATAGGACAGGCTGCCGAGCCCCAGCGCCATGGCGTTGGCGCGGCGGTAGTACATGTGGCAGTCGAACTCCCAGGTGAAGCCCATGCCGCCGTGAACCTGGATGTTGTTCTTGGCGCAGTGCTGGAACGCCTGCGTCGCGCTGATGCGTGCGGCGGCGGCGGCTTCCGGCAGCTCGGCCGCGTTGGTCGAGAGCGCCCAGGCACCGTAATAGCTGTTGGAGCGCGCCAGCGTCGCCGACACATACATGTCCGCGAGCATATGCTTGACCGCTTGGAACGAGCCGATCTGGCGGCCGAAAGCGATGCGGTCGAGCGCGTAGTCGCGGCCCATCTCCAACGCGCGATCGGAGCCCCCGACCTGCTCGAAGGCGCACAGCACCGCGGCGCGGTCGAGCACCTGGGTCAAAATGCTCCAGCCTTCACCCGCAGCTCCCAGCGGCTCGGCCTTGCAGTCTTTGAAGGTGATCTCGGCCTGCCCGCGGGTCGGATCGAGATTGGTGAGGCCTTTCACCTCGACGCCACCGGCCTTGAGGTCGACGAGGAACAGCGAGATGTCGCCGTCGCGACCGCTCGATCCCGCGCGCGCGGCAACCACGGCGAAATCGGCGATCGCACCATCGGCGACCGGCCTCTTGACGCCGTTGAGCACGCCATTCGCAGCGGTGAGCTTGACGTTCTTCGGCGACGGATTGCCCTTGCCCTCGAACAGCGCCAGCGTGCCAATCGCGTCGCCCGAGGCAATCGCAGGCAGCCATTTCTTCTTCTGCGCCTCGCTGCCGGCGATCAATAGCGCTTCGGCGGCAAGATACACCGTCGAGGAGAACGGCACCGGCGCATTCGCCCGGCCCATCTCCTCCGCGATCACGCAGAGCTCGAGATGACCCGCGCCCGCACCGCCGAACTCTTCTGGAATCGCGACACCGAGAAAGCCCATCTCGGCGAGACCCTTCCAGAGTTCCTTGTCGTAGGGCGCCTTGCCGTCGAGCACGACGCGCACCGCCTTCGGCGAGCATTTTTCGGTGAGGAATTTGCGCGCCTGGTCGCGGAGCTGTTTCTGGTCGTCAGAGAAATCGAAATTCATGGCGGGCTACCTCTGCTTATTCGTTGTCATTTGTCTGCGCCGTCATTCCGGGGCGCGCGGCCCGCGAGCCCGGAATCCATATCCACCAGCCGGGGTTATGGATTCCGGGCCTGGCCCTTCGGGCCATCCCGGAATGACGAGTTGAGAGAGTTGCGCATTCATCGCAGCACGATCACGTCCTGATCCGGCTTGTCGGCATAAAGCCGCTCCACCAGCGCCGCGCGGCGTTCCAGGCCGGCGCGCTGGTTGATGTAGCCCTTGTCGGTGAGCTCATTGCCGTCGATGGAGGGCGGCTCGGCCATCAGCATTGCGCGCGCGATAGCGCGGCTGCTGGCGCCGCCACACTCCGCGTTGTGTGCTTCGAGGCCGCGTTTGAAGCAGGCGATCACCTCAGGATGCTTCACGGCATCCTCGAAGCTCAGCTCGGGATTGCCGACCAGCTGGCGACAGGCGTGCAGGTTCGGCCATGCCAGCAGACCGATCGAGCATTGATCCTGCCCGGCAACCAGCGCGTCATGCACAACGGGCGTCGCCGCCGCGATCGCATCGGTGCGCAGCGAGCCGACATGCACGAAGGTCCCGGTGGTGAGCTTGAAGTCCTCCACGACGCGGCCGGCGAAGATGATGCCCTTCACCGGATCGGCATCGTCAACAAAAATGCCGGCATCGCCGATACAGTAAAAGCCTTCCTCGTCGAACATCTTTTTGGTGAGATCAGGCTGGCCAAAATAGCCGGGCGTGACGTTGACGCCGCGCAGGCGCAATTCGTATTTCGGGCCGCACGGCACCATCTTCAATTCGACGCCGGGGAATGGCAGGCCGATCAGGCCGACGCGCTCGGTGTCCCAATAGGTGCCGGTCGAGGTCGGCGCCGTCTCGGTCGAGCCCCAGCCGGTGTAGAACACGATGCGCTCGCCGGTCGTCTTCACTGCGAGGGCCTGCATGCGCTCATAGAGATCGTCAGGCAGCCGCGCGCCGCCATAGGCCATGATCGACAGGTTCTTGAAGAACGAGCGGCACAGCGCATCGTCCTTCTCCATGGCGGCCGCGAGCGCGGCATAGCCGGCGGGCACATTGGCGTAATAGGTCGGCGAGATCTCGCGCAGATTCCGCAGCGTCTCCTCGAACCGGCCCGGCATCGGCCGGCCGTCATCGATATAGAGCGTGCCGCCGTCGACCARCACCGGATGAAACGCCGCGTTACCGCCCATGGTGTGGTTCCATGGCATCCAGTCCAGCATGGTCGAGATCGGACCGCCGGGATCGCGCGGCCGCACCTGCATCATCATCGCCGCATTGGCGCACATCATCTCTTGCGTGTTGATGACCGCCTTGGGCATGCCGGTCGAGCCGGAGGTGAACAACAGCTTGCCCACGGTCTGCGGCGTGATCTTCGCGATCGATGCTTCGACATCGGCGGTCACGGACGTTGCCGCGAGCTCGGCAAAGCTGACGCTCGTGATACTGTCGCAGGGACGCACGACGTGAACGACGGTGACGCCGGTGAGGTCGAGTGCGTTCAGCGCCTTCTCGAAGGTCGGGCCGTCCTGCACCATCACCACGGCCGGCTTGATCAGGTCGAACAGATATTTCAGCTTGACGTGATCATAGCTCATCAAGGAGTAAGCCGGCGACACCGGAGCCGCCGGCGAGCGCGCCTGCATCGCGGCCTGCGTCATCAGCGCGTGCTCGATCGAATTGCCGGAGAGGATCGTGACAGGCCTGCCGTCGAGCCTGAGATTGAGCAGCGCCTGCGTCAGCGCATCCACGGTACGTTTGGCCTCGCCATAGGAGACCTTGCGCCACTCGCGGTTCACTCCGCCGCGCTGCGCGAGCCAGATGCGCTCAGGCGCTTGCCTGGCCCATTTCGCCAGCGAGGCCGGAAGATGCGTCTCGTAGGCTTGCAGCGGAATGCGCGACTTCAGCACCACCGTGCCGTCGTCGCGCCGCTCGACGTCGATGTCGCGCGCGAGCCACTCGACCTTGCGAAAGGCGGGCTTCGTCATTACTGCCGCCGCACTTCCACTCATTTTGCATCTCCCGGAATTATCGTCCTTTGCGGATCGTTCTCGTTTCAGCGCCTGATATAGACAGGCTTTCGCTTCTCAAGGAAGGCCCTGATGCCTTCCGAAAATTCCTCGGAGCGGCTGCACAGGACCTGGTTGCGGTCCTCTATCGCGATCACGGTTTCCAGCGATCCCGCATCGACGCTCATGTTGAGACATTCTTTTGACAGGCGCAGTCCCACGGGCGAGGCCGTCATCATCGCATCGACATAGGGCGCAGCGGCATCATCGAGCTGGTTTTCATCGACGACCTCGGACACGAGCCCGACCGCGAGCGCGCGCTCGGCGCCGATGAAACGTCCGGTCAGGATCAGCTCGGATGCGACTGAGACGCCGACGAGCCGCGGCAGAAAGTAGCTGGTGCCGATATCGCAGCCGCCAAGGCCGAGCTTGATGAAGGCACAGTTCATCCGCGCCGACTTCGTCGCGATGCGGATGTCGGAGGCAAGCGCCAGCGCAAACCCGCCGCCGGCCGCCGCGCCCTGCACCAGAGCGATGATCGGCTGCGGACAACGCCGCATCAGCATCACGATGTCGGCAATGCGGCGCTGCGAGTCGAGCGACTCGGTGACGCCGGGTAGTTCCTGCTGCCCGGCACGGCGGGCCATCGCCGCCTTGAGGTCGAGGCCGGCGCAAAAATTCTTGCCGGCGCCCTTCAGCACGACGACGCGCGTGTCGCGGTTGCGCTGGAGGCCCTGGAAATAAACGTTGAGCGCATCGATCAGCGCGGGATCGAGCGCGTTGAGGTTTTCGGGCCGATTGAGCGTCACCGTATCGACGCCGTCGTTGTGCTCGATCAGCAGCGGTTGGGACATGGGGCGCTCCTGCATCCGCTCTTTGAGTGGCGGCTATTGCGCCCTCTCCCCTTGTGGGAGAGGGCA
>NZ_JBFUGY010000102.1:0-7707 GCF_056402655.1 Bradyrhizobium sp. P3_C3
GCCATTGGCGGATGATGGCGACGGTTTCGTTGGGGTTGCGCTCGGCGAGCTCGCCGACGCGATGAACGGACTGGGCATGGACCTGGCCCTGAATGGTGGCGACGTCGATCGCGCTCGCGGCGCCGCCCGGCAGCAGCGCCTGCCCGGCAGGCGCGGCCTCCTCCGAAGCGGCGGGGCCGGCGAGGGCGCCGGAGATGGCGGCCGCGACCTCCTCGGAGGCGAGGATGCGCTTGACCAGCGGGCGGATCACCAGGAACAGCACGACCAGGCCGAGCAGCATCATCACGCCGAGCTCGACGAAGTACATGACGTCGTCCTTGGTGAACTGGAGCATGCCGAGGAAACCGGAGGGCTCGGCGATCGGGGCGGTGGAGGGGGCGTCGGCAAAGCGCAGGTTGACGACCTCGACCTGGTCGCCGCGCTTCTGGTCGAAGCCGATCGCCGAGCGCACCAGGGTGGCGATGCGGTCGAGCTGTTCCTTGGTGCGGTCCGTGTAGGCGAGCTCGCCCTTGTCGTTCTTGGAATAGATGCCGTCGACCAGCACTGCGACCGAGATGCGGTTGACCCGGCCGGCCTCGGTCACCTCGGTCTTGGTGGTGCGGGAGATCTCGTAATTGTTGGTCTCTTCGGTCTTCTTGCTCTGGTCCTTCGCCGTGGGACCGCTGTTCTGCTGGCTGCCGGGCAGCTCGTTGTTGACGGTGACCTGGCCGTTGTTGTCGGCGGTGAGGCTGCTCTCTTCCCGGGTCTGGCTCGAGCGCAGCACCCGGCCCTCGGGATCGAACTTGTCCGAGGTCTGGGTGATCTTGTTGAAGTCGAAATCGGCGGAGAGCTGGACGCGAGCGCGGCCGGAGCCGACCACGGAGGAGACGATGTCCTCGACCTGCTTGCGGATCCGCTTCTCGAAGGCGGTGCGGCGCTCGTCGCCGACCGCCTGCTCCGGATCGGTCGCGGCGCCGTCGGCGAGCAACGAGCCGGCCTCGTCGACGATCGAGACCCGCTGCGGCTTCAGCCCGTTGACGGCGGAGGCGACGAGGTGGCGGATGGCGCGGATCTGCTGGGCCTCGAGCGAGCCGCGGACCCGCACCACGATCGAGGCCGACGGCTCCGGCGCCTCGCGCGAGAACAGCGGGCGCTCGGGCAGCACGAGGTGGACGCGGGCGGCCTGGATGCGGTCGATGGCGCGGATGGTGCGGGCGAGCTCGCCTTCGAGCGCGCGGAGATGGTTGATGTTCTGGACGAAAGAGGTGGTGCCGAGCGCATCCGACTTGTCGAACACTTCGTAGCCGACGCCGCCGCCCTTGGGCAGGCCGCCCTCGGCGAGCTTCATCCGCAGGCGCGTGACCTTGTCCTTGGGCACCATGATGATGCTGCCTTCATTGCGCAGCTCGAACTGGATGCCCTGTCGCTCCAAATCCTTGATAATGCCGGAAGAATCCTCGACCGAGAGGTCGGTGAACAGCGTCGTCATCTGCGGCGTGGTCACGCGCATGATGACGAACGCGAAAAAGCCGATGAGCGCGGCGGTGACCGCGATCATCGCCCCGAACCGGGCGGCGCCGATACCCTTCAAAAAGTCCGCAAGACCTTGCAAGCAACCGCCCCGAAGCTTCGACCCGCAACCGAGCGGTCGACTGGGCAATTATTGCCTAGGTGATGGTTTCGATATGGTTAACGAAGGTTAAGAGCTGGGACAAAAGTCGCGCCAAAAGGAAACATGAAAAAAATCGGCCTCGCGGTGCGAGGCCGATTTTCGTCAAAAGCTGCAGATTTCCGGATCGCTTACTGGCGATATTGCTGGATGCGGGTGGTGCGAAGACCCGCCAGACCGTGCTGGTCGATGGAAAACTGCCAGGAGAGGAATTCGTCGACCGTCAGGGTATAACGGCTGCAGGCCTCCTCGAGGGAGAGAAGTCCGCCACGCACAGCGGCGACGACTTCGGCCTTGCGGCGGATGACCCAGCGTTTGGTGCCGGGTGCGGGCAGATCTGCGATCGTCAGCGGACTGCCGTCCGGCCCGATGACGTATTTTACCCTCGGGCGATGGGGTTCTGTCATGGCGTACTCACAAACTCTCAACCACTGAACTCACGCCGTAACCCTACGCGTGCGGGCTTAAAAATCCGCTAAGCCTAAGGCTTCAATACAATTCTCGTTGAAAATGGCTGGAACACAGCCGGCCCGGAGGGCTGGACACCATGATCCGAGCCGGCCGAGCGGGGTCTTCGTAAATACTTTACTAACGAATGGAGCCGGCGAAGCCCCAACTGTCGTCCCGGGGCGCGCGTAGCGCGAGCCCGGGACCCATAACCCCAGCGAGTAGTTTGACGACGACTCGGGGTTACGGTCTCACGCGAAAACGACGTTCTGCGGTGATGGATCCCCTGAGTTCGCGGGGATCACATCTCGTGTGTGGCGAGGCGCGCGCCTTTAGTTGCTGCTGGTGGCGATGATGCTCTTCACCTGGCTCAGGGTGTAGCTGGCGCCGTCGATGGTGAGTAGCGGCGGCGACTGGGTCAGGTCGACGGACGACACCACGCCCTGCACCTGCGCGGCGATGCCGACATTGTTGTTCGCCACGTCCTTACCCGTCGCCGTGATCGTGTACTTGCCGTCCGGCCATTGCGTGCCGTCATTGCCCATTCCGCTCCAGGTGAAGGGAATGTCGGTGCCGGCAGCGGCGGTATATTTACCGGTGAACACCGTCTGGCCGGTGGAATTGGCAACGGTGATGTCGACGGTCGAGTCGGTCGGCACGTTGAGATGCCAGGTCGCCGACGAGTTCGTCATGGTCGCGGTCGAGCCGTCGACCAGCGCGGTCTTGCCGACGAAGCCCAGTGCCTGAGTCGCCTGCGTGGTCTGCTGCAGGGTGACGAGCTGGGACAGTGAATCGTTGGTCTTGAGCTGCTGCTCGACGCCGGCGAACTGCACCAGCTGCTGGGTGAACTGGTTGGTGTCGAGCGGATCGAGCGGGTTCTGGTTCTGCAGCTGCGTCGTCAGCAGCGTCAGGAAGGTCTGGAAGTTGCCGGCCAGCGTCGATCCCGTGCTCGAGCTCAGCGAGTTCGACGAGGACGACTTCGGGACGTCGGTGGTCCCGGAGACGGGCGTCGGGGCGGTGGCGGCATTCGTGGTGGTCATGTTCGAATACTCCTCACACTCTGATGTCGACGCCGCTGCTCGATCCGAGCATGCGGCCGTAGCCGCGCCCGACGGGCGCCGCAGCAACGGTGTCGTCTTCGCTGATGATCAGCCGGCGGGCATTGCCGCCATTGTCGTTGTTCTGGCCGGAGTTCTGGCCCGATGAATTCTGGTCGCGCAGGCTGAAGGACAGCCCGTTGCTGCCGGTCTTGAGGCCGGCATCGTCGAGCGCGCGCTGCAATTGCGGGGCGTCCTGCCGCAGCATCTGCAGCGTCTCGGGCTTCTCGACGGTGAGATGCGAGGTGACCTGGCCGTTGCGGTCGACGTTGATGCGGACGTCGATGCGGCCGAGGTCGATCGGATCGAGGCTGATGTCGAAGCGCGTCTTGCCGGCGCGCGCCGCCGCGGCGATCTCGACCGGCACGCCGCTGATCGGCACGGGCGTGGAATTCGCCGCGGTCGCGGTGAGTGTCGCGGTCGATGCGGTCGCGGCCGACGTCGTATTGGTCAGAGGCGCCTGGATGGCGGAGGCGGCCTGCGCGCCGGTATCGGTCGTGGGCACTGCGGCCTGCGTGCCGGCATGCGCGTGCGTGGTTGCCGTCGCCGGCGTCGCGTCGGAGCGGTCGGAGGCGCCGGTCTTCGCGTCGGTCGGGTTCGCCTCGGCCTGCGGCTTGGCGGCTTGCGCATGCGCGGTCGTCGCCGGAGTCTGCGTGGCGTTCGCCTTGCCCGCGTCCTGGCCGATATTGGAGACGTCGCTTTCGCGTTGCGCGGTCGCGACGGCCTTGAACGAAGGCTTCGGCGTGCCCTGGTCCACTGCGGCGACCAGGCCGCCATTGGTCTTGGCATCGGTCGCGGTGCCGTCGGTCGTGCCGGTGGCGGCATCGCCCAGCGTCGTCGTGGTGTCGGCATCGACCTTGGCACCCGCGGTCTTGGCGCCCTTGTCGCTCGCCGTGGCGGTGTCGGTCTTGCCGCCTGCGATCTGCGCCGCGGTCGAAGCGCTGGCGGCGATGCCGGCGGCCGCAATCGTCAGCGGCGAGGCGGCGGCATCGCCGGTCTGGCTCGCGGCCGCGTTCGGATCGACCGGCACCACGGACGGGGCCACCACGATGGCGTTCGGATCGGGCATAGCGACCTGCGCCGCGTCGGGCTGCACGGCGGCAT
Source organism: Bradyrhizobium sp. P3_C3 (assembly GCF_056402655.1). NCBI lineage: Bacteria > Pseudomonadati > Pseudomonadota > Alphaproteobacteria > Hyphomicrobiales > Nitrobacteraceae > Bradyrhizobium > Bradyrhizobium sp. P3_C3. The sequence continues at coordinate 4,297 of NZ_JBFUGY010000102.1, forward strand.
CAACGGTGGCGGCAGCGGTGCCGTCGGTCTTGTCGCCCTTGGTGTCGTCGGATTTGTCCGCCGATTTGGCGTCGGAGGTCTCGGACTTGTCCTTGGCCKGCTTGGCCGGATCGGCCGTGGCGTCGTTCGCGGTGGGGGCCGATGTGTCGGTGTCGTCGTTCGCCTTGCTCTGCGAGGGCTGGTCAGTCGCGGCGGTATCACGCGGGCCCTTATCCGGGGCGGATGACGACGAGGACGACGACTCGGTCCGGCGCGGCGCAGTGTCCTGCGGCGGCGCGTTGTTGCTGATCGCCTGGGTGTTGCTGTCGACCAGCGAGCCGAAGGAGTCGTTGCTGGACGTGTCCTTGGAGCTCTGCGACCGGGCAGGCTTTTGCTGCGCGCTCTGGACTTGCACGCTGGCTGCTACGTCTGACGCCCGACCGACCACGGAAAACCTCTTGGCAACATCTTCGGCATAGGGGGTAGCAAGGAGCGGGCCAGCTCCCTGACGAACTATTTTACCAAGCAAAATCAATTACTTGGTTGATTTGTGCCCTCGCCGCGAAGGGCGCCAAAGCCCCGCCATTTCTGCCTCCCCGGCAAGAATTGCCCTAAGCTGGCCGCCCGCGTGATTGCTTCACCGGAATGGCGCCTATATTAAAGAGCTGCTCTCAGCCGCTTTCGACCGGGCAGTCGTGCCCCCGGGGGAACCAAAGTTCCCGGGGAGCGTCGATGTCCCGCCGGAAGCCGAAGAATGTCCAAGTCATCGCGGATCGCGAACGCCGCCGTCACAACGCTTTAAGGCCCATGCTGAACAGTCTGGATCTCGAAGGCCGTCCTGAGGACACCAGGGTCGTCGTTGCCATGTCGGGCGGCGTCGATTCCTCGACGACGGCTGCGCTGCTCAAGGCCGAAGGCTATGACGTCGTCGGCATCACGCTGCAGCTCTACGACCATGGCGCGGCGACCCATCGCAAGGGCGCCTGCTGCGCCGGCCAGGACATCCACGACGCCCGCGACGTCGCGGCCAAGCTCGGCATTCCCCATTATGTGCTCGACTACGAGGATCGCTTTCGCGAGTCCGTCATCGACAATTTCGCCGACAGCTATGCGCTCGGCGAGACGCCGGTGCCGTGCATCGAGTGCAACCGCTCGGTCAAGTTCCGCGACCTCCTGAAGACTGCGCGCGAGCTCGGCGCGCAGGCGCTCGCCACCGGCCATTACGTCGCCTCGCGCCGCCGCGACGACGGTTCGCGCGCGCTGGTCTGCGCCGCCGACAGCGATCGCGACCAGAGCTACTTCCTGTTCGCGACCACGCAGGAGCAGCTCGACTTCCTGCGCTTCCCGCTCGGCGACATGACCAAGCCCGAGACGCGCGAGCTCGCGCGCCGCTTCGGTCTCGCGGTCGCCGACAAGCACGACAGCCAGGACATCTGCTTCGTGCCGACCGGCCGCTACACCGACATCATCACCCGCCTGCGTCCGAACGCGATGGACCCCGGCGACATCGTCGATCTCGACGGCCGCGTGCTCGGCCGGCACAACGGCATCGCCAATTTCACCGTCGGCCAGCGCCGCGGCCTCGGCATCGCCGCTCACGCGCCGCTGTTCGTGGTGCGGCTGGATGCCCCGGGCCGCCGCGTCGTCGTCGGCCCGCGCGATGCGCTGAAGATGCACCGCATCGTGCTGCGCGACGTCAACTGGATCGGCGACGGCGACATCGACCGCGCCATCGGCGCCGGCCTCGAGATGTTCGTGCGCGTCCGCTCGACCCGCAGCCCGCAGCCCGCCTGGCTGCGCGGCGGCAACGGCCATTACGAAGTCGAGCTCGTCGCCGGCGAGGAGGGCGTCTCGCCTGGCCAGGCCTGCGTGTTCTACGATGCGCCTTCGGGCCAGGCGCGCGTGCTCGGCGGCGGCTTCATCCAGAGCGCCGCCGCGAAAGTCGCAACGAGCACTGCGAGGCCGCTGGTGGAAGCGGTACGCGGCTAGAAAATTTCCGGGGCAGGGGGCATGGCAGCAGACATCTCGCGGGCCGGGGTCGAGAAGGCCTATGGCCGCTGGGCGCCGGTCTACGATCTCGTGTTCGGCAAGGTCTTCGACGCCGGAAGGCAGTCGACCATCGCGGAGGCCGACCGCATCGGCGGCCGCATCCTCGATGTCGGCGTCGGCACCGGGCTTTCGCTCTCCGATTATTCGCGCACCACGAAGATCTGCGGCGTCGACATCTCCGAGCCGATGCTGCGCAAGGCGCAGGCGCGCGTGCGTGCACTGCGGCTCAGCAATGTCGAAGTGCTCTCGGTGATGGACGCCAAGAACCTCGCCTTCCCCGAAAACTTCTTCGATGCGGTTGTGGCGCAATATGTCATCACCGCCGTGCCCGATCCCGAAGGCACGCTCGATGAGTTCGTGCGCGTGCTCAAGCCCGGCGGCGAGCTGATCCTCGTCAACCACATCGGCGCCGAGAGCGGGCCGCGCAAATTGTTCGAGCTCGCCTTCGCCCCCATCGCCCGGCGCCTCGGCTGGCGCCCGGAATTCCCGTGGGACCGCCTCGTCAACTGGGCCGCCAGGCACCGCGGCGTCACGCTCGCCGAGCGCCGTCCGATGCCGCCGATGGGGCACTTTTCGCTGATCCGCTACGTCAAATCGTGAGCGTGATTTGCGGGGATCGTGCTGTCAGTCGGCACTGTCTCCGCAAAACGCGACCTCATCCCGAGGAGCCCGCCAGCGGCGGGCGCCTCGAAGGATCGGCCGCAGGGAAACCGCCAGCCAATTTCCAGCGCTTCAATTCGCCGTGCGTCGGCCGGAACCTCCGCATGGCCGGAGACGTTTCCCTCCCATGCGCACGACATCAAACATCATCCTGGCCAGCCTCCTGATCGCCGCCTCAGGCAGTGCGATCGCGCAGGCCCCGCCGCGACCTGCAACGCCGCCGCAAGCGACCGCGCCGCCATCGGCCCAGCACGCCGCCAATTGCATGCCGCAGGACCGCCCGAACCGCGCCACCGCGCCCGACGGCACCACCACCGGCCAATCCCGGGAACCGCTCGGCGACAAACTGGCCAAATCCGACGGCGTGCTCTGCCCGCCCTCGGGCGTGGACCCCGACATGCACGCCCCGGCCCCGGACACCGGCGGCAACACCCCCGTCATTCCGCCCCCCGGCAGCCCCGGCGGCGATCCGACGGTCAGGCCGAAATAGGTGGTCTCTTCCTTCGCTCTCCCCGCCCGTGGGGAGAGGCCGGAATCGGCGCAAAGCGCCGATTCCGGGTGAGCGACTGTGTTCGCTGTCAAGCGGGTTGCCATGGTGTTTTCGTCCTGATCATGACATTGAGGATGGTCAGCAGCTTGCGGGCGACGGCGATCAGGGCAACGAGCTTCGGCTTTCCATTGGCCACGAGGCGCTCAAAGAAGGCCTTGAGGACGGGGTTGTGA
>NZ_JBFUGY010000103.1:0-7121 GCF_056402655.1 Bradyrhizobium sp. P3_C3
GTCACCGGCACGCCGATGCAGGCTGACCATCCCGCGGTCGAGGGTCCTTGGCCCTGAGGCATGCCGCCCGGCTGACCGGCACCGCTGAAGCACGCCGATACAGTCACCGGCACGCCGATGCAGGCTGACCATCCCGCGGTCGAGGGTCCTTGGCCCGTTCCTTGACCCTGAGGCATGCCGCCCGGCTGACCGGCRCCGCTGAAGCASGCCGATACAGTCACCGGCAGGCTGAGACAGGCCGACCATCCGGCGGTCGAGGGTCCTTGGCCCTGAGGTATGCCGCCCGCCTGGCTCCACAAACCAGCGATCGAGGCCCCTTGGGGGCTGCCGCCTGGTTGGCCGGAACCAGTCCAACAGGGAGGCACAGACACCGTGAAAGCGCCAGCGACGTTGGTGGGCCCGGAGGCGGGCTGGTAGGGAGGTTGCATCTGCCCACCGGCTGCGGACCAGCCGGCCGCAACGGCCATCTCGATCGGCCGAGCTAAAAGCCCAGCCTCTTCGTTCAATTCTGTTGGCCTCTCCACGATCTTCAGGTCAACGTCTTCGATCCGCATACCGAATTCAGCGAGAACGGAATTCGGGTTTTGCCGGAGCTTCTCGCGGAACGTGGGATCCGACCACGCCTTGGCCACCACTTGCGGCCAAGTCCATTGGTCTCCTTCAGTTCGCGACGGTGTGTGGGTTGTGTTTTCGGGCATGCTCCCTCCTAGAATTGCTCTGTTTCGGGGTCTGCTGAAACGACAAGATCATACTCCGCAAACGTCGCAGATACTACCTAAGCGTTTGTGCTTCAAATGGGCTGATTTCAACTTCAGCGATAAATTAGTCTAGCGAAGACGACCGCAAAAATCGGGGAAGGTGCAAGATTCGCGTTGCGTGTCCAGTATCTTGATTGTCGCCACGCTGGCAGCGACCGCTGCGACGGTTTCATCCCGGTTTTCACTAGACTGCGACCATCGTCAGGCTGAGACGAATCGTCGCAACCCAACTACCATGATGCAATAACTCATGACAGCCGTCGCGAGACCGTGCCTCTGTCCTAAGGTTCCTGGAACGGCTGGCGTACTGACCTTTCGTTCGGACGTTTTTTAATGCAGGCATAGCAAGTTAAATCGCTCGAATCTGACGTGCGATCTGGATCTCCGGAATCATGCTGCTGTAGCTCAAAAATAAGCGGGAAATATAGACTAAACCAGACTCTGACATTGTGGGTTTTTTCTTAGTATGTCTGTCGTCGGTGTCGATGCCGCTAGCATTCTTTTGCGTGTTCGCTTCGTTTACGTCGCGATAACTGAGAGATCCTGTCTACAGCTATGAACCAGTCGTGGAAGATTTTACGGCGGCATCAAGATAGATCCCGCGCGGTGTCGTTCGTATTGCTGAGGACGTAATTGCCAACGTACCGACAAGCCAGCTTTGACCTAGCCACTCTTTTGATGGCACGCCGCTAAAACCTTATCCACACCTCTGCGCAAGGACAATGCGAGACGCGGCGATGGCCCATCGGTGCATTCTTGTTTACGGGTGGATGTCATACTGTGCCGCCCAGTGGCCAATATGCAACTCTGGGGAGATAAGAATAAGCGCGCGCGACTGTACGATCTTGTTTGGTCAAACCCCCTCACTCACCTCGCAAAGCAGTCCACGGTTTCAGTTCCCACACTGAAAAACACCTGCACCAAATTCGACATCCCGGTCCCGCCAAGAGCCACTGGGCCCAGCTCCAGGCGGGCAAGCCGGCGGCCAGGGCAGTGCTGCGTCCGCGCGCGCCCGGGATGAGCGATGAAATCCACCCCGGCGCGCGCTACTATTGGCAGAGGTCGCTGACCGAGGAGGAACTGCTGGGTCCATTGCCCGAGCGGCCCGAATTTTCCGAAGACACGGCGTTTGTTCGCGAGCGGGTCCGCAAGATCATCGGGACGGTCAAGGTCGGCAGGGTGCTGACCTTGGGGCATCCGGCCGTCTCAAAACTTCTCGCCAAAGACGAGGCGCGCCACGAGAAGCAAAAGACAGCCACCTACACTTTTTCCTGGGAGAAGCCGGTCTTCGATACCCCGTTTGAGCAACGGCGACCTCGGCTGCTCAACGCGCTGTTCCTAGCTGTGGTCCGGTGCGGCGGAAAGCCTGAGGTGAGGGGCACGAAGCCCGGGAAATCACCATCACCGTCCACCAGACTGCAGTCTTTCTCACCCTCGATCGGCCGAAGGTGGCGCGGCGGGGTGTCAGCCAGAGCGGTCACCCGACCGGAGGCAAATCCGATCCGCTTCGACTTGCCATCGTCGAAGGTTATCAGCGCGAGGCGGAGCGGACGGCCTGGCAGGATACCGAAGACGCGCCGCTCGAGCACATGATGGCGGACATCGCTGTCGAGATCGTCGCAGTAGCCGAGCTCCGGTACCGGGAAGGCTGCGTGCGGCGGTTCGAATGGCGGGTAAAGCGTAAGCCCGAACGCGAACAGGAGATAAGGCAGCATCAGATCGAGCTGGAACGGCAAGAACGGGAGCGCCTGCAAAGCTGGAGCAGGCCCGAATCGATCGCCTTCTGGACGAAGCCGCGACGCTGCGGCGCGCCACCGACATCCGCGCCTATGTCTAGGCGGTCAGACAGGCAGCTGGTGGAGGACGTATCGCTAAAGGATGCGCGGCTCGCCCGTGATGCGGCGCGTCTAGCTGCCCGGACGGCGCGAGGCACGTCCACACATATGTCCATCGCAGCCCCATCCCACGGCCGAGGATATGTCGGCTGTCAGGGGTAGATCGGACCTGACTTAAACCCGGCCAAACGGTCGCGATTGCCTCCCCAGCAGACATTCCGTTCGTGCCGGTGCTCCATTTTGGAGATAATATGCCCAGCATTGCGAGGCGAGGGAAGAGAATGAATGAAGATCAAACCATTCGAGCGGCTTTGGATCATCACTGGGCAGCGGTCATGTGCCCTTCTGCGAGGAATGTCCGCTCTTCCGCTGCTCTTGAGGGTTGATCGGACTCGGTCGCGGCCAGGCGCATAAGGAGACGCGCTAGTCAGAAACCATAGAAGCAATCGACGATGCTGAAAACCTCACTCCGCGTTCGTTGGTAAAGCCCAGTTTCGCGAGCTCGTCGGCGACCTCACGTAGTGAGCGACGGTGTCCCTTTGGTGATCGTCGGCGTAGACGCTTTGCTGTGGCCACCAGCTCAGGATTGAGTTCCGCCCAGCTTTTCCGGCCTTCCACCTTTCCGATTGCCTCACGCTTGCGCTGACGCGCGGCGCGGAGCTTCGCCACCGTGGTTGCCTTCTCGAACTGTGCGATGGCACCAAGCACTTGGCGGACTAGCACTGCCGTTGGCGTGTCCTCTATGAAAAAGTCTGGCGAGCTGGCTGGGATCAGCGCGATGCCGAGACCGCGGAGATGGTCGTGTCCGGCTAGTTGGACCGCCAGGTCACGGGCGAAGCGGTCCGGACTCTCGACTAGTATCGTCCTGATACCATTGCCGGCGATGCGATCGAGCATGGCGGCGAAGCCCGGTCTCTCAGCAATCGGGTCTGCACCGCTGACCGCCGCATCATAGAACTCGCCCGCGAGCTCATACCCGTTCGCCTTAGCGAAGCTCTCGATAGCGGTCCGCTGGCGACGGTCGCTGTCCTTGTCGGCACCAACATTGGCTGCCGATGACGTGCGAAGATAGGCGATAGCTTCAACCCGTTTTCCTTTACCAACCATAACGTTGACCTACACATCTGTCCGGTTTTCTTGAGAAAGCGCGCCATCGGCTGCAGGCTGACCGCCGCTCGCCAAGATTATGTGAGTCGTGAAAGAGGGAAGGGGCCAAGCCAGAACGTCGACGGAACGGGGCTCCTCCAACTTGGACGTACCAAGTCGATGAAATGTGAGCCAAATCTCAGAACCAGAGTAAGAAGGCTCATACCAAACTACGGTAGCAATCTACGGATCGGCGGGGAGTTTATCGAGAGGATCGCGCCTGGCGCCTTTACAAAGACAATCGCTAACGGCGATGTGGTTGCTCTGCTCGCGCACGATTGGGGTCGCGTACTCGGCAGGCAATCCGCGGGCTCGCTCCTCCTGAAGGACACAGCGCTTGGATTGGCCTTCGAACTGGATGCGGACGTCACCACCCCATCTGGTCAAGAAGCTCTCGGCACAGTGCGTCAACGTGCAGTGAAGGGCTGTAGCTTCGGTTTTCGAGTCCTTTGGGACGATTGGTCCGATGACGGTCCGATCCCGACGCGGACCATTCGTGAGATCGAATTGCATGAGATTTCGCTGTTAGCGAATCCGGCTTATGAAACTACCAGCGCGTGGGTCAGCTCGCGAGCCACCAACAACCAGGCAGCCCGTCGACGCGTCGAAGAGAAGATGCGCAAGCGCGGAATTCCGCTGACGTGAGTCGGGGAGGGGTGGGGCAGATCCCTTCCATCTTCGCCGTCAATTACCGGCGGCCTCCACTTACGTTCGCGATTGCTGCCCCGGTTCAAACAAAAATTTGGAGACCTGTGCGTGACCTCATCAAGACCACCAGCCCACCTTGAGCCATCAACCAAGAGGTGGTGGCGCTCGGTTGTAGGCGATTTCGACCTAGAGCCGCATCACTTGCGTTTGCTGCAACTGGCCGCAGAGGCATGGGACAGCGCCCAATCTGTGATTCAAACCGAGGGCATGACTTACGTCGACAGGTTCGGCTGCCCCAAACCACGGCCGGAAGTCGCTATTGAGCGCGACGCCCGTATTGGCTTCGCCCGCCTGCTCCGGGAACTGGCCCTTAATGGCGTGGACGGTCCAGAGGCGCCGCGCGCGCCTCGCACGGCTGATTACGGAAACCGCCGCTGATGCCGGTTCGCAAACGTAAGAATAGGAAGCATGCAGCGGCTGGCACGCTCGACGATTGGGAGTGGACGCTGGAAATGGGCTGGCCCTGCACAGGGGGCCTGGATGGAATCTGCGAACTCGACGAGCACGGCTATCCTGACCGAGAGGCGGCACGCGACGCTTGGCAGCGGTTCGGGGCGGAAATCATGACCAAGTGGCACGCGGAACATCCGAATGGATCGAGGTATAGTGTTTGGGCGCTGGAGCAGTTCGGCGAGCCACCACGCTAATGCCCGCCCGGGGGAAACGAGATCGGCGGCGTCGCTCTGTGCACGTAACTCCCGCGGCGGTGGCGCTGTTTCGGCAGGGCTTCAACCTTTTGCGAGGCCAGCACGATCGGCATGAGTTGCACGACCTGAAAATCGCATTGGCCACCGCGCTGGGCCGGTCAAAGTTCGCCGCGTGCCCGTTGGACCCTGAACCGAGATCGCTGATTGGATGCGCCCGCGAACCTGTCGAGGTTGTGTTGGAGTTGAGGGCGCGGCTGAGCCTGCTGTCGGGAAAGCCGACGGCCGATTAAGTTGTCTCGGATTGATCTGTCGCAAAAGCTGACATCGGACCAAAGACTATATTGAGACCGGTTTATGGAGCTCTGCCATGATCATAGAGCGCTTATCCCAAGAGCATCTCAACATTGAGAAGCTGCTGGCCATCCTCGAGCGGGAACTCGAGGTGTTCGACCGCGGCGACCGTACCGACTACGAGGTCATTCACGCGGTTATCAGTTACTTCGAAGTCTACCCAGAAATTTATCATCATCCTCAGGAAGACTTGGTATTTGCCAAGCTGAGGGCACGAGATCCGGCTGCTGCTGCGAAGGTCGGCGATCTAGCTCGCGAGCACCAGAAAGGGGCCCAACTTTTACGCCGCGTCGCCCAGGCGGTCGACAGCGTTCTCGCGGAACGTGAGATTTTGCGCGAAGATGTGGATCTTATCGTTCGGGATTTTATCGCGCACGAGCGTCGTCACATGAGGATGGAAGATCGCGATTTTTTTCCCGCGGCACTTAAGGTTCTCAAGCCTCAAGATTGGACTGAGATCGCTTCAACCGCAACGAGTCACAATGACCCGCTATTCAGCGACGTTGCCGAGGAGCGGTTTGACACGCTGCGCGCACATATTTTGCGGCTTGAGCAGGAGGCTGACGCGGAGCGTAAGTAATCGCTATGGCGTCGCGCAATGCATTGTGCCGCGCGACGCTGAGGACGCTGAGGTCAAGCGCGCAAGGGAGAGTCAGAATTGGGCTGCGCCTTTGCTTCCGCGCTCACATACGCTTGTGGCCCGAAGCAGGAGGCTACGATGCCGCTCCACACCGACAATCTCGAATCGACCATGCGCTATGCATTGCTGACAACGCGTGCAATAGCCCTCTGTCCTTTCCATCCAGAAGTCATGATCCGCGTCGGAGACAGCGACGCCGAAACCCATGCTTATTACCGCGCCAGAAGCATCACCCGGAGTGACGGCACGTGTTGGGAGCGTGAAGATCTCATGGAGGAGATTGTGCGCCAACTCACGGATGCGGCCGACGGCGTGTGTCCTCGGTGTGCGCAGCTGGTTGCTTCCCATAACTGACGGGCCGCGCCGTCAGGACACCGGAAAAGGAAAACCGAGGCAAGAAACCTTAGTGTTGGCTAAATGAGGGAGGAACTGCCCGACAAGCGAAGGCGTGTGCCCAGAGGAAGAAGCCGATGACCTATTCGACTAACTTTCATGTCAAGACGCGAGGATCGGACTAAATTACAAACGTCGTGCCAAGATTGAGGACCATCTTTACCATCCACTGGCCCTTTATCGTAAAGGTCGTGGAGCTCGGGTTTGGTATCTCGAAATTAAAAAAGACGCTTCCGCTCTTATTAAACGCCGCGCCCGACAACGCATCAGGAAARAATGACACGTTTTGCGTGACGTCACCTCGGTGGCCCTTGACGTCCTTCAATGACCATGGACCGCTGATGTTGCGCATAAGTTGCGAATCTARTTGGAAGTCCGTGTCCGAAACACCGCTTCCAGAGATTGGTCCGGAGCAACCTAAAAGTGCTGCGATATTAGCTACTCTRCTGCCAATCTTAAACGATATCGATGCGGTGCCCKACGACGTGCGTACCCTCAGCACGTGCGCAGCAATAAACCAGTCGTCCGCCTTTGTGTCTGCTGCCACGGCCGCCTCCCGCTGTAACTGAAACCTCYCGCCAGCGACTGGAGATTAACCGTCCTGATGTCATACCCATGTGAAGAGGTTCACACGACGTAAAAC
>NZ_JBFUGY010000104.1:0-7063 GCF_056402655.1 Bradyrhizobium sp. P3_C3
GGGACATGCTGACACTCGAGCACTATCAGGCGGTATTCGGCAGCAGCGAGTTCTGGCGCGGGTTCAGCAACACGATGTTCCTGGGCCTCGTCGGCGCCACACTGACGATGTTGCTCGGCGCAACTGTCGCCTATGTCTCGGTCCGAACGAAGTGGCGAGGCCGGTTGCTGATCGATTCGATGGCCTGGCTGCCGTGGATGATGCCCGGCATCGTCCTTGGTGTCGGGTTTCTCTGGGGGTTTGCTCTGCTGCCTCACGCGATTCCGATCTACGGCACGATCTGGGCGCTGCTGCTGGCCTATATTTCGCTTGGGACGCCGCTTTCGGTGCGCGCCATGTCGAGCGCATATGCGCAGCTTTCGTTCGACCTTGAGGAGTGCTCCCGGGTGCATGGCGCAAGCTGGCTGCAAACCATGAGGCGCATCGTCCTTGCCCTGGCCTGGCCTTCCTTCGCCGTCGGATGGGTGCTGGTGTTCTTCGGCATCATGCGCGAGCTGAGCGCATCCGTTCTGCTCTATTCTGTCGGCTCCGAGGTGTTGTCTGTCGTGCTGCTGAAGCTGTGGGCGAACGGCAATGCGGAGCAGGTCAGTGTCATCGGGCTCATCATGATGGTTCTCGTGATCGTCTTCCGGTGGGTTCAACTCAAGTTCATCAGCAGCCGTATCGGTGGAATGTGACCAGGCTTGGATCGTGCCATGTCGAATGTCGTTCTTGAGAAGGTGAGCCGGAGCTTCGGTAATTTCGTCGCGGTCGACGGCGTCGACCTGCGCGTCAGCGAGGGTGAATTCGTGACCCTGCTGGGGCCGTCGGGGTGCGGCAAGACCACGACGTTGCGGATGGTCGCGGGCCTCGAGCAGAATTCCGGTGGCCGCATCAGCATCGGCAACGAGGTCGTCAGCGATGCGGCTCGCGGCGTTTTCGTTCCGTCGGAGCGCCGGCGGCTCGGCATGGTCTTCCAGTCATACGCGATCTGGCCGCACATGACCGTCTTCGAGAACGTCGCCTATCCGCTGCGGGTGCGCCGCAAATCCGCGGCCGAGATACGCGATCTCGTCGCCAGGGCACTCCGTCTGGTCGAGATGCAGGATTTTTCCGAACGGCCGGCACCGGCGCTGTCCGGCGGCCAGCAGCAGCGGGTCGCGATCGCGCGGGCCCTCGTCTTCGAACCCAAGGTGCTGCTGCTCGACGAGCCGCTCAGCAATCTCGACGCGAAGCTCCGTCTGCAGATGGGCGACGAGTTCCGTTCGATCCAGAGACGGCTTGGGATGACGAGCCTGTACGTGACACATGATCAGGCCGAAGCGATGGCGTTGTCCGACCGTGTGGTCGTGATGGATCGCGGCCGAATCCAGCAGATCGGTGCGCCCGAGGAAATTTATCGCTATCCCGCAAACCGGATCGTGGCGGCCTTCTTCGGAACACCGAACCTGCTGGAGGCCAGTGTGGAGGCCTGCACGCGGATCGACGATCGCCGGGTGCGGCTCAACGTCGTCGGCAAGGGCTGGCGTGGAGCGTGCCAGTCGGCAAGCGAGATCCGGCCCGGGCGGCCCGTGACCGTCATGGTTCGTCCCGAGGACGCCCGTATCGCGGCCCCAGATGCGGCTCACAGTGACCACGAACTTCGATGGTCCGGACAGATTGCGCATACGATCTTCCGCGGTCCGATCCGGTCGGTCGTGGTGCAGACCGACGATAGCCGCCTCAATGTCGATGCGCCGCCGTTCGGTGGCTTCTCCGTCGGAGACAATGTGACCGTCGTCGTTCCGCAGCAGTCGGCTTGGGCTGTGCCGGAGCAGGCCGGCGCAGCCCCTTAAGCCGGGAATGCCTCTCAGCGATAGATCTGCTGAGCCAAAGACAGCATCTCGTTCATGCGTTCTGGATCCGTGGTGCCGAGAAGCTTCGTTGTTTCGATTTGTGCCACCGCGGGATCGACACCGGTCAGCGCGTCCGCCGTGGTCGGCAGCAGCCCGAGCCTCGCAAGGTTCTGCTGCATCGTCTTGCCCAGATAGTATTCCATCAGCAGCCGCGCCGCGTTGGGGTGGGGTGCATTCTTCAGCAGCGCGAGATCGTAGCCGACATAGGGCAGCCCCTCCTTCGGCGCGATGAACTTGACCGGGAGGCCCTTGAGTTCGAGCAGCGACGTCAGGCTGTCGGGGATGTAGAGCGGGTATTCGCCGCGCGCTACGCGGCGCTCATTTGCGGGGATCTCCCGGCTGAACTTCAGGTCCTGCTGGGCAAGCTTCTCGTGGAAGGCGCGCCCGTAGAGGTCCTGCAGGACCGAGAAGAGCACGCCGCCGCCGCCGAGCGCCCGCAGATCGTCGCTGAGGATTTTTCCTTTCCAGCGCGGGTCCGTCAGGTCGAGCCAGCTTTTCGGCTCGTCCGCCGGCTTGACCAGCATGGTATTCGCCAGGATGCCGTAGACGATGGCAAAGACAGGGAGCCGCATGCCGTCGCTTGGGAAGTCCGTCTTGAGACGGCCGAGGCTGGGGAGGGGGCCGTGCGGTTCGAAGACACGCTCCTCCTTGATCTGCAGCGTGGTCGTGGTCCGCCCGTTCTCGGAGACGTCGGCTGCGTTGCGGCCCGCAGCCTGCTCGATGCGGATGCGCTCCCGGACTTCGCTCGCGCGTGCTTCGAGAATGTCCACGGTGATTCCGTAGGCGGACTCGAACTCCTTCTTGAGCTCCTTGTGCGCGGCAAGGCCGACGAACGCGCTGTAGAGCACCACGCGGCCTTCCTTCTTTGCGGCGGCGACCAGCGAGGACCATTCACCCTCCGCTCTCGACGGAGCCATGATCGACGGCAGGATCGAAGAGGCCGTCAGTCCAAACACCGTAGCGCGGCGCGTGATGCGCGCGCGCTTTTCCCGGTCCGGCGTGGCCATTGTCGCTACTCCGCGGCTTGCGGGCTCGGGGCACGCCAGCGAATGGCGGTCTTCAACTTGTCCTGGTAGGCCTCGAGCCAGTCGATCTTCGCGTCAGCGTAGTAGGAGCCCGCGCGCGCGTTCCAGAACACCTCGGCATCGTCGACGCCGGGCGGCACGGTGCCGCTGTTGGCGAATGCCCGTGCAGCGTTGAGCAGGCGCCGCCTCGTCCGCGCGATCATCACGTCGCTCGGTGCGAGATGTTCCTTGGTGTGATCGACGATCGGCCCCATGCTTTCCGTGACGGCTTGGTCCTGCATCACGATGTTGCGGATGCCGGTGTAGATCTTGTTGGTGCGCTGAGCTTCGCGATCGATCTGCCAGTCGTTGCCGATGTTCTGGACCGCACGCCAGCGCCCATACCAGTCCGTGGTGTTGGGTAGATAATCGAGACCGTCGGCCCCGGGGATGCCGCCACCGGATTTCAGCTTGGAACTCGAGTAAGTCGCCCCTTTGGCGCGGCCGCCATAGATCGAGATCAGCATCGTGTGAGTGTCGTCCATGGGCACCCACGCCTTGGCGACCACGTGGTCGGCAAAGTCGGCGTTCGGGGTCTGGGTCCAGAACGGCAGTGAGAAATGCGCCATGCGCCAGTGCATTCGATCGTCCGCTTCCGGCCGAAACGCGCCGTACATCGTGCCCCAGTCGGTCTCGGTGACCTTGTACTCCGGCGCTCGGTTGGAAACCGTGTGACGGGCCGGGTGGCCTTCCTCGAAATCATCAGGGTTGATGTGTCCGGCATGCAGGAAGCCGAAATGCGACGTGTCGATATCGCCTTCGAGGCCCTGGAGCCAGTTGGCTTCGCGCTGGAGGATGGTGACGGTCAGATCCTGCTCCGGAACGAACAGCGCTTCGTGCATCGGCATCGGTGGCGCTTCGGCCCGCGCGCCCATGTAAACCCATATGAGGCCCGCGCACTCGCGAACCCTGTAGCTTTTTGCGCGGACCTTTTCCTTGAAATCCTGCGGAGGGGGGACGTTCGGCATTTCGAGGCAGCGGCCGTCAACGTCGAACTTCCAGCCGTGATAGACGCAACGGATGCCGTCCTGCTCGTTACGGCCGAGGAACAGCGAGGCACAGCGGTGCGGACATTGGTGATCCAACACGCCAACCCGGCCCGAGCTGTCACGGAAGGCAATGAGCTGCTCACCGAGCAGCATCAAGCGCATTGGATCGCCGTCGACTGATAGTTCCGAAGAAAGAGCGGCGGGTATCCAGTATTGCCGCATCATCTCGCCCATGACCGTACCTGGGCCAACCAGCGTCAGATCCTGGCCGTCAGTCGATTTCGACATGGTGATCCTCCCTAGCTCTTTTGAATGCTTATTATTTGCATTATGCAAGTAATTCGCCCCTGCGTCAATGACGCGATCGTCCGGAAAGCGAGCGGTTGAGCGGTGCAGTGCAACTCGTTATGGTTCTGCTCCCATCACCGCGAGCAAATTGTCTTGATGAACAAGGTCAGCACGATCCTCCCGCTCGAGAACTGGACCGGATACCGGTTCGGTCTCATCGCTTCGCGGCTGGGCAGCTTCATCTCCCCCATGTACGAAGATCGTTACGAGCTGACGATGCCGGCCTGGCGAAGCCTCGCGGTCATTGCCAGGCATCAGCCGCTGACGGCCACGCAACTTGCGACATTGACCTCGTCCGACGCGTTCAAGGTCGCGCGCTCCATCGAATTGCTGGTGCGCCGAGGGCTGATTCATCGTGACGTGGATAAAGCGGACCGCCGCCGCGCCAGCCTGAGCCTCACGACCGACGGCCGCAAGGTCTACAAGGATATCGAGAAATTCGTGGTTCGGGTCGAACGCAAGCTCATGGCCGCGCTCGATCCGCACGAAGTCGAGGTTTTGAGGCGAAGCCTCGACAAGCTCGATCAGCAACTGGAGACCGAGATCAAAGCGCAGGGCCGCGAGAGATTCCTGTAACGGTCTTCAACACTACTCATTTGTCTGCTCGGCGCGCCGGGAATTTCGTTGGCCGCGGACGCCAAGGGGGACGTGGAGAAGGCTTACGCCGCTTGGGATGCCGCACTTAATAAGCACGACGAGAAAGCCATCGGCGCCTCCTATGTCGCGACGGCAAAATTGATGCCGCCCACACATCAGGTCGCGTCGGGGCCGACCGAGATCGAGAAGTTCTTTGCCGGACTCTTCGCGAGCGGTGTGACGGATCACAAGTTGGAGATGATCGATGCCGGCGGAGACGACAAGGTAGTCTTCGGCACAGCCAAGTGGAGCGCTACAGGTAAGGACAAGGAGGGCAAGCCGTCTCCCTTCAGTGGTTTAGCGACGCACGTCTTCGAACGCCAAGCCGACGGATCGCTCAAATTGAGGCTGCAAACATTCAACTAAAGCGGTCGAAGCTTAATCGGTCCTGCGAGGCGGCGGCTTTACCGGACGCCCAAAAGGGCTACTTGTCTCCGGTGCAAGATATGTCCGGGTTGGGTCAAACTGCGACTTAACGGGGAGGGCAGTTCTTGGCGAAACGCGGACATTTGGCCTGATCGGCACGTCTCCGAAGAGCCAAGATCAGAGTGATCGTCGCATTCGGTCGCGGCGTGGACTTGCTACCTACGATGACGTGAGGATTCCGCAGCTATCCTCTCATACAACGCCACCTCTACGCGCTAGTGCGGCAGAAGAGCTATCTGCTGGGGTCATTTGGAGCAACGGCCTCCTCGAACAGCTCAACCTTACCGCGCGTGTTGTCTGCTACCGCAAAAACCTCGTAAAAATCGATCTGCGGCTTCATGCCGTAGCGCTGGATGATGCCCTCGAGCCACGGCCCGGTGTAGAACGCCGTAGCGTCCTCGATACGCTCCCACTGGTACACGCCGCCCGCCCAGCCGCTTTCGGACCAGATGAAGTGCTTGCTGATCAGCCCCGTCACCCCGCGGAAGTTGGGGGCGATCTTGTGAAAGTGCTCGCGACACGCGGCGTGGTCGATCTGCGGCGGCAGTGTGTATCGTACAATGGCGGTAATCATGCGACCTCCTTGTAAGTATGCCCCGGCGCAACATTGATGCCATTCCCGGGATCAAGCTAGCGAAGCGGGAAGCCGACCATTCCAAAGCATGCTGAACTTAGCGTCGAAGTTCAGCCTATCCTGCATGATCTCGGTCCAGGCGTTGCTCAATTCGCGCAACGCAGGCTCCATGATATTGACCATCTACTCGCGCCGATCGCGATCAAATGCGACAGACGCCGCCGTGAGTAGGTCAACACGATTGACAAGAGCCTTAATCGCCGCGCGGCTATCTCTTTCCAATTTTTTGCGTTAATGTGAAGCTCTTCACACCTGTGTAGCAGACGGGCTCGGATGATGCCCAAAGAGAGGTGAGCTAAGGCCCCGCAAAGCGCCGCCCAGTTCTATTCCATTCACACGCGAGTTTGGGAGTGACACATGGAAAAGCGCGAAATTGGCAACAGCTTGACGAAAGGTCTGTCCGAAGCGAAGCGGGGCGCCTTCTCCCGCCGCTCGGTGTTGACGTTGGTTTGCACCCTCGGCGCCACGGCGCCGCTTGGAATGTTTGGAGCGGCTCGCGCGCTGACGGCATCCGGGACTGGATCGCTGTCTTATATTCCCGGCGAGCCTCTTATTTGTCGCGCCGCAGCGAGCAGTGAAGAGCTGCAGGGCCCACCCCGCCAACTCAAACTCGCCTGGAATGCGAACGCGGCGTGCACCGTCGCTGCGGCAGTCGCAAAGGAGCGGGGTATCTTCGCCAAGCACAACCTCGATGTCGAATTCGTCAATTTCGGCGGTTCGACCGACCAGTTGTTGGAGGCGATTGCAACTGGCAAGGCGGATGCCGGTTTGGGATTGGCCCTGCGCTGGCTCAAACCGCTGGAGCAAGGTTTCGACGTTCGGATCACCGCCGGTGTGCACGGCGGCTGCATCCGGCTCCTCGGCTCCAAGGCTGCGAATATTGACAGCCTGGAATCCCTGCGCGGCAAGGCTATCGGGATTAGCGATCAAGCGAGCCCAGCGAAGAACTTCTTTTCGATCTACCTCGCCAAAAAGGGCATCGATCCGGCCCAAGAGGTAGAGTGGCGCCAGTACCCGGCCAATCTGCTCGCGCTTGCCGTCGACAAGGGCGAAGTGCAGGCGCTGGCCGAGATAGATCCGCTGCCCTACCTC
>NZ_JBFUGY010000105.1:0-6897 GCF_056402655.1 Bradyrhizobium sp. P3_C3
CTTCTTCAGGTCGTGCCGATCGGTCCTGTTTGTCCCAATCCGGCGGGCAATAAGATCACCGTTGTCAGCGATCACATATGTGGTTTGCCGCGCACGCGGCAACCGACTTAGAAACTCGCGTGCGATGCCGTCGAATCCATCGGCTTGCCAGGCGTCGAGAGCGCGCATCAGATGCCGCACAAAGCTCTCCGTGACCTGAATCGCGCCGGCCTCACCAAAACCCTCCTGATCCAGGGCGGAAGCGAGCGGATAAACGCCAGCTTCCCTGTCGCTCATCGCAACCGTCCGGATCATGGCACCGAACACCAGCCAGCGCGGCGGCTCGTCCTCCTTTGCGGACGAAGGCCAGCCGAGCCGCCCGCCACCAACGAGGCCGCCGTCAACACGGATCGCGTCCGGCCAGTCGATGCGATCTCCTTGTTCGGCGGCGCATACGCGCGCAAGGCGTCGGTCAGCGCCACCATCCCCGCATAGAAAGCGCGGCGCGCGGTACGCAAGGGCTCGCCAGGTTCAAGCACGACTGCGAACTCGGCAAGATCGAACCGCCCCACGTAGGTCAGCGTACCTGCCCCACTCTCTTCGGCGATATGCATGGCATGGGCGAAAGAGTCACGACTTTCGCGCAGCCTCACCAGCGTGAATGGCGGAGGCAGATTGATTGGCTCCGTGACCGATGAGTGCCCAGGGGCTGTCGGTGTCAGGCGGACCTCCAGCTTTCTTTTCTTCTCTTGTGAGAATAACTTAATCGACCAGGAGGGGCGACGCGAGTCCGCTCGCCATCGTTCCCGGACCTCTTCAGGAGGTGAAGGGCTGCGCATGCCTGATCCGCCGAACACGATCCTGATCTGCTCGTGCGAAGACACGATGCGCCTCGATACGGCCGCCGTGAAGCGAGGATGCCGCAAG
Source organism: Bradyrhizobium sp. P3_C3 (assembly GCF_056402655.1). NCBI lineage: Bacteria > Pseudomonadati > Pseudomonadota > Alphaproteobacteria > Hyphomicrobiales > Nitrobacteraceae > Bradyrhizobium > Bradyrhizobium sp. P3_C3. The sequence goes on from NZ_JBFUGY010000105.1 coordinate 907, forward strand.
AGCGAAATCGCCGAGTTCCGCCAGCTCTGCAGGGCCGAGCTCGATCATTTTCGCAACGCGGCGAAGGCGGAAGGACCGCTCATCGTCGGCTGCACCCAGGAGGCCCCACTGTTTAGCGACGAGGCGAAGGGGCGTTCGGGGAAACTGGATTTCATCAACCTTCGCGAGACGGCCGGCTGGTCGGTGGAGGGAACCAAGGCAGGCCCAAAAATGGCAGCACTGCTCGCCGCTGTGTCCGAGGCTGCGCCTGCTTTTCCGTTTGTCACCCTATCGAGCGAAGGGGTGATCTTGATCTATGGCCGCGACGAACTTGCGGTCGAAGCTGGTCGATTGCTTGCCGATCATCTCGACGTGACGATCATGATCACAAAGCCGTCACAGATTATGCCGCCGGCGACGACATCCTTTCCGATCGTCCAAGGAACGATCCGTAACGCCAAGGGCCATTTGGGGGCCTTCGAGTTGACGGTCGACGACTATGCGGCCCCCCGCCCCTCCTCGCGCGATACGCTCGTCTTCGAGGATCCGTGCGACGGCCTGACTTCGCGCTGCGACATCGTCCTTGATCTCTCCGGCGGGAAACCGCTTTTTCCCGCGCATGACTTGCGCGACGGCTATCTCCGCGCGGATCCGCGGGACCCGGCCGCGATGCTGCGTGCCGTGCTCAGGGCACGCGACCTCGTCGGCAACTTCGACAAGCCGAAATACGTCAATTTCACCGCAGAGATCTGCGTCCATTCGCGCTCGAGGCTGACGGGTTGCCATCGCTGTCTCGATCTCTGCCCGACCGGAGCGATCACGCCACATGGCGATCACGTCAAGATCAACGCCGAGGTCTGCGCCGGATGCGGCCAGTGCGCCGCGGCCTGTCCGACGGGTGCAGCAACCTATGCCCTTCCGCCGCCCGATGCGCTGCTGCACAAATTGCGCGCAATGCTTTTGACCTACCGCGAAGCCGGCGGCTCCGGTGCGGTCGTGCTGCTGCACGACACCCAACATGGCAGCACGCTGATCGATGCGCTCGCCCGCCACGGCGACGGGCTTCCCGCCAATGTGCTGCCGTTCCCCGTCAACGAGGTGACACAGGTTGGATTGGAAGCGGTCGTGGCATCCYTCGCCTATGGCGCAGCGGGGATACGCTTTCTCCTCCGCGCAAGACCTCTGCACGACATCTCCGGGCTTTCTCAAACCATAACGATGGCTGATGCCATTGTTTCCGGATTAGGTTTTTCGGGGCGCCGGGTTGCGACTATCGAAACGGACGACCCGGACGTGCTGGGCGAAGTGCTGCGGTCGATTGAACCCGCGCCGGCCGTGGAGCGTCCCGCAACCTTCAAGACGGTAGGCAAGCGGCGCGACCTGCTTCGCTTCGCTCTTCACGAACTGCACCGCGTTGCGCCTGTGCCGACCGACGTCATTGCGCTGTCCCAGGGCGCGCCGCTTGGTACGGTTACCGTCAATACGGACGGATGCACTTTGTGCCTGGCCTGCGTGTCGGCCTGTCCCACCGGGGCTCTCCGCGACGATCCCGAACGTCCCGTGCTTAAATTCGTCGAAGATGCCTGCGTGCAGTGCGGATTATGCCAGAGCACCTGCCCGGAAAAGGTGATCACTCTGAAGCCRCAGATCGATTTCCGGGCCGCAAGGGCTCCGGCACGGATCATCAAGGAGGAGGAGCCGGCGCTTTGCATCCGCTGCAATAAGCCCTTTGGGGTAAAGAGCACGATCGAGAAGATCGCTGCGAAACTCGAGGGCCGACACTGGATGTATCCCGCGGGCGACAAGCGGCTGGACGTGGTCAGAATGTGCGCGGACTGCCGCGTCACCGCCATGAGTGAACAACAGTTCGACCCGTTCGCCGGCGTGCCCGAACGCGCTTCGCCTCGCACGACCGATGATTATCTCCGTGAGCGTGAGACCAAGCGTTAGCTACTTGGCGGTGGCGCGCGCCAGGAAATCCGTAAGCGCCTTGCGATCCTTCGCGGATCCAATCCGCTGCTCCGGCATTTTTGTGCCAGGCGTATAGGCGTTCGGACCGAGTTCGAACAATTTTGACACGGTCTCGGGCGTCCACACGATGTCCATCGCTTTGAGCGCGTCGGAGAAGCGATAACCAGGCAGCGACGCGATCCTGCGGCCGTATAAGCCCGCAAGCGTGGGGCCGGCGCGCTGCGCGTCCTGCTCGGACAGGGTATGACAGGCAACGCACGCCCTGAACACCTCGGCCCCGTGATCTCCCGTATAGGCTGCAAGCGGATCGTGCGGCGTAGCTTGCAACGATGAGCCGATGGGGGCGCCGGTCAGCGCGTTCCAGCGCCGGATCCTGCCGTCGACGCCGCCCGTCAGCAATGTTGCGTTGTCCGGCAGGAAAGCGACCGACCACACGGGCGAATCTGTATCGACCAGGCTTCGCGCGATGCTTCGCGCCTTTCGGTCGATGACCGTCACGACACCGCCAATTCCTGCAGCAGCGACCGACGTGCCGTCTGGAGAGATCGACAACGCGACAATCGGCGTCTGGCCAGCTTGCACCTCGCCGCTTTCCCGGCCCTCCGACATCAGAAAGCGTAGCTTGCCATCAGCACCACCCGTTACGATCTCGCCGTCAGGCGCGACTGCCACGGCATTAAGGGGTGAGCCCAGCGTGATGACATTAGGGGTGCCACCCGCCAATGGCCAGATCCTCAGTTCACGATCGTAACCCACGCTCACCAGCGATCGTCCATCCGGCGTGAATGCGACGCCGTTGACGTTCTGCGCATGCCCTTCCAGCACCTGCTGCGCGCCATCGCCGAGCGACCAGATACGAACTGTATGGTCCCAGGAGGCAGAAGCCACTCTTGCGCCATCCGGCGAGACTGCAAGTGAAGCGATCGGCGCGCCATGGCCCTCGAAAACCTGATCCGGCTGCTGCCGGCCAGGCGTCCAGATCGCTACCTTCGCATCCGCTCCGGCAGTCACCATCCGCCCATCCTTCAGGAAGGCCACCGCGTTCACCGCATCGGAGTGAAAGCGAAGGACCTGCTCGGCGGATTCGGTCTTGAACGACCATCGGATGGCGGCGGTGTCGAAGCTGCCCGACAGAACATTGTTGCCATCACTGGAAATCGCAATCGCCCGCACGGGCCCACCGTGACCTGTCAATTGCGCTGGCGCCGGCGCTGAATGCATCGCCAACAGAGCGGCAACGATGCAGAGACTGGTGCTGAGACGTGGGACCCAATTCATCTGCGGCTTACAGGTCGTTCGGGCATGTCGTCGGTGTTGACACGGCGTACGTGCACTCGCTCGGTCTCGTCAATGATTGAAGCCGTTATCCGGTTTCCATGCTGCACCGCAGGACGGGCATGGCTCCGCTACTCAATGCCGCAACGGCTGTTGTCGGCTTGAACCGGGCATAGCCTGAACCTATGCTTGATCTGACACGTCGAGGACGACGTCATGCAAATACGACCTAAAACGTATCTGCATTTCATTTCGTTGTGGCGATCACTTCGCGATGCGATACCGCCACACCATGACGATGAGCCCGCTGAAACGTCACCGTTCCTCATCTATACCGCGGCCGTGCTGATGCTTCTCTTGGCCATTCTGGAACTGGACGCTCATCGAGGCGAACTGGAATTGCTCGGCCTTTTGGGGAACGACTACCCGATTCCGCCCGCTTTCCTGGGCCCGTAGCCCCGCCTCTCGACCACGCTTTCGTTCGACCTCGCAGGCTCAAGCGCATCTATTTGCGAGCCCTGGCTGAACGGTCGGCTGCGCGGCCTTCTGCCTAAAGCGCGATGAGATTGGGATGAATCGTCATCGCGCTTTAGGTTGTTGTTTGAGCATGATCTTTTCGGAAAACCGCTGCGCACTTCTCCGGATCATGCTTTAGCGCTTGGAATCCCGCGGAAAGACCAATGACCGATCGTCAAAATCGTCGACCGGCAGCTTGTCTGCGCTTCGACCGCTTTGCATGCCCTGCAATGTCGACGTGCTTGATGTTCCGGCGCGCCCGACCGTTGCGATCGAGTGTGATCGCGGGATGCCGGTCACAGCAGCAAGCAGACCAACAGCGGCGATGGAACAAATGATCAAAGGCTTCATGCGAAATCTCCTGTCCGCCAGAAATCCCCGCAGCGATCTGATTAGCGCGAAGCCTGACGTGGGGGTGTGAGCCGCCTCACACTTCCCGGGATTCTTGCGCTCAGCGCCTGTCAGGTTCCTAATTTGGAACCGTCAGAGCCGGCTTCATCCCCGGAGTGAGGTTCGTCGACCGCGCGGGGCGGCACGGCTTGTTGGGCGCGACTTGTTTGGCGCGCTGGTCACGAACTATCTTCGGGAGGCGTTGCGAAACAGCACGTCAGGCACGAAAATCTCAGACCATCTACCGCACCAGTTTCGCACCAGAAACGATCTCACCAGAACACAACGAACACGACCGAACGCAGACCAAAACGCGTCCAGACCAACGAAGCCGACTTCGAAGCGGCCGCATTGGCACGGGGGCGGCTCAGTTTTCGGACAATCACATCTTGATCGCATTCGCGAAGAGCCTGTCACCCCACTCGTACAACGGCCGCATGAAGTCCGATTGGGTGTGGATTGCTCGACCTTTGCGCTCGCGCCATTTTCGTCCGTAGGTATCGAACGGAAAGTGTCGCATGTAGTAGTCGCAGGTCTCTTCCCAATGGTCGACCGACAACGATTTGCCGTAGTGTTGGCAATAGAGGCCAGTCGCCACGCGTTCAACGCCACCCGGCTCGCGCGCATGGTGCTCTGCGAAGGTGACCTCCAACCGGTTTCGCCACAACATCAGAATGTCTCGCCGTTCCGGACCGAAGAAACGACGAAAGTCCAACAGTTCGCAATCGGCCTGATAGGGTGCATGATCCCCAGGAGTCATATAGGCGTCGAACAGTTGAACCCGCACGCCGTCGCACTCGCTGGAATGCGTTCCTTCTATGAATCCGCGTAAATCTCCGGTAACGCGCTCATCCGCATCGAAGCAAAACACCCAGTCGAACTGCAAATGTTCGCGCGCCGTCTGCAACAAGAGGCCGCGATGCCGCCCCTCGGCAATCCGGCGTGCCTCGACCTCCGCTTCCCACGACCGATTTGTCACGATCAGAGCGACTTTTGGGTGTTCGCATAGAATCTCCAGCGTACGATCCGTGCTCGCGTCATCATAAGCGACTATCGCATCGACGTGCTTGCCGACGTAGTCCAGTGTGTCTCTGAGAATAAGCGCTTCGTTACGAACGCGGGTGATGCCGATTAAAAGGTGCTTGTGACCTAATAAGCCTGTGTTGCAAGCAATGATTCGTTCGCCCTCGCGAAGTAGCCAACCAATGGTGCCCGGCATAATCATCGCCTCGCGACTTTAATGAATTGACACCAATGATGGCGGACGGGCGCGTATCGCCAAGATTAAGAATTCTCGTTGTCGCCGCATCGAGCTAGCGACCCGCCCCTCTTGACCATCCCTCCCCTTACGCGATTTCGTGACATCTTCTCGAAGAGGTTGTTAGATCAGCGAATGTAAGGCCGTGACCGCGGCCTCGCGGGTCTCCACAGGAACGAACAAATTTATCGAATGTGGTGATAGAACGTATTTTTCAACAACAATCCCGCGGGATTGCAGAATTTGTATCGCCTGAAATGGCAAGTCTGAAGAAACGCCGCCGAAGCAAGTAAGGCTCACCGAACTTAAAGTCTCACGCTCTTTGCGCAAGTCCTTGCTCCTTTCCAGCGTGCGCAGCAGAGTGTCGAGCGATTCCGACTCGCAAGTCATCATGATGCGCGTTTTTCCGGCGGTGAAAGCCGAGGCGAGGACTTGCGGCCAAGATAGGCCGTTTTGCTTGAGATGCTGCGCAAATTTCTCAAAACCGTGACTGAGATTCGTCGAAGCGATCTCCACATGCTCAATGCGAGCCATCGAGTTGACGGCCAGAACTTTTCCGCTTTCCATTCCGATAACCTCTTTCATTACTCGCGTACTGTGTT
>NZ_JBFUGY010000106.1:0-6569 GCF_056402655.1 Bradyrhizobium sp. P3_C3
CTTCGGCATCCTCCGGTGACAGACCTTGCTGGCGATGGACTTCAGCGCCTTGCTTCACTTTCTCCATCCAGCCATCGACCCACGCTTTGAGATCGGGACTCTCCATATGGTCGCCTCCGTTTCATGAAGTGGTCTTCGGGACCGGGCGCACCGAGCGAAACCAGATTGATAAGACGGGCACGCCCTTGAGCGCACCCGTCCCCTCCAACGGCGCCGGAAGCTTGGGGCAAGGCGGCCGTGGAGGCGCGACCCTAACGGATTGCGCCGGGTTCTGGTTTCAAATGGGGCGGGGCGGACGTGCCACTACGGGACCCGCCCCTAGAGCCGCAGGGTTGCCTTCGGCAAGGCCGGCGGCGGTGGCCGTCGAAGCCATGACGTGAGCGCAGAGCTTTTTCGAGCGCGCGGCACCTGCGCGAAGCTGACGCAGCCGGCCGAGCGCCTCGTCGGAGAGTGGCCCCTCTCTTAGGAACGACCGGCCGGTTGCCGGGTTTTCCCGAGCCCCCCACAAGGGGTGGCTCGTCGCGGCTGGCCTCACAGTGCACTGTCCGGCAACAGCGCACTGTGAGGCCGTTGCTGGTCACCCGCGCATGCACGCGTCACAAACTTCGCTCACACTGGGCAGATCGCCACTGACCGAGGCCAAGGTGAACAATCCGAACAACAATCCCAAGTGCGACAGTGACAAGTGCCGCTACTTTGCAGGCGAGGTCAGGACCTACCCTGACAGCCATCCTCCGCTGACCCTGTGCACAACGTGCTGGGCCCATGAGAGCGCGCGACGGCGATTTAAGACCGGCCGGCCGGTGCTGAAGTGGGCACAGGGCAGACCTATCAGCGCTCTGTCCTCATATACGGACTGAACTCAGGCGCCGGCTCCGGAGCGGCATTCAAGGAGAGTATTGCGCTAACACGCGGGTGCGCGGGCCTCGGTGGTGAATTTCCAAAGACGCTCCAGACAAATACGCTCAACACCATCGAAACGGCGGCGAGGATCAAAAGGTCACGGACCATGATGCCCCTCCCTTTCGCTGGTTCAATGGGGCAACAAACCCAACGTTCCTAGACGAGCCGCTCGCCGCTTCGCGGCGTGGCCTGCGAGCCACATGTCCGACCAAACCGAGGCGATCTGTCGAGATTCGAACAGACGCGTCAGCGCCATGTATTCAGCCTACAGCCATTGGAATGGACGGCGGGTCGGCCCGGTGGCCTCCTCCAGAGCCACCGGGTTTTTCCGGTCTGCGAGGGCGAGTAGCCGAGGGCGCTGTGTGGGTGAGGGCAAATGGGTTTGGATAGTAATCTTCATTTTAAAATCGCTGTCATCGCCCTTGGCGCGTTTACGACCGTCTTGGCGATCAAGCTGATATTTTCTTCCTGAGGCGTTGAGGTTCCCGGCCGTCATATTTGCACGGTAGGGTGCAGAGGCGTGCCCGATGCTCTGGGTGCGCTGACGCAATGCGCTTGCGTTTCAATTCGTTGGTTAGGGCTCGTCTTTGATGTGGGGAGATCCGCTGGCCCGGCTCAGCGCGTAGAGCATTGCGAGCGTGGCGCACAGCCACCTGGTTTCCGGCTTTCTCGATGTGCTCTATGGTCCATATCAGATATTGCATGGCGGTCTTGGAAGGATCAGGGGCAGCAGTCATTGAGGTATCAAGTCACCGGTTCGGGACTGGCGTTGTTACATCACGCCGTCAATTCACCTCCTTAGACGAGAGTCGAATGCAGCAATTGCGCTGAGTTGCCGTTCTTTCCTGGCACCGTCGCTCCTGCGAGCGGCTGCATATTGCGCATTATGGATTTGCGAAAACCACATTTGTCGATGCTTTTTCCGGCCTGTATAAGTCGGTAGCTTCTTCTCCCTATTCGAAGAGGCTATCATGAACGCATTGCATACGTGGCTTTCGCAGCAGCACCACGGGTTGCACACCTTCCGCGAATTCCAGCAAAAACTCTACGAAGCCTGCAAGGACGAGCCTGACCACAAGGGCCTGTGTCGGCTGCTGAATTCGGTCGTCGACAACTATGTCGATACGTTCGACGAAGCGCCATTACCGGTCGCGGTCGCCGACCATGCCTATCATCGTCTGCTCGATCTGGTGGCTGGCATAGATTTCACTGCAAGCGCCGAGCAGCGCCTCGCCACGATCAACCGTGTGGCGGCCAGCGATTTGCTGCCCTAAAGCGCGATGTAGCGAGCGCTTCGCGCTGATCTAGTCTGGACGCGGGTGGAGGCGGGCAGCGAACGCTCTGCTCAAAGACCGCCGTGCTCCGAACGATAGGAACGCGACCCCGCTCCGGGGCCGGTTAAGGAACGCAGCTTGATGCGGGCGGTTGAGATCGTGCGGCACAAATTACGGAGCGCGCCCCGGCAGCGTATCTGGTTATGCAGACCACTTTTTGATGAGTTGAGGCGACCAGAGCGCGAGGCAGTTGAAGCTGAGCGACAGCTTGCAGAGCAGGAGGTACTGGTGATTGCCTTGAAGCGGCAGGGCCAGGACATAATTAAGTCGAGGGCGAGCTGAAAACGATGCGTGCCAACCAGCGCCTTCGCCAGGAAGACCGACTTCGCCTTCTCGCACTGCTGCAACCCTAGCCATCCAACAGGAGCCTGAACGAGACGCTGTCCTGCAGCAACAGGCAGCGGCCCGTATTGTGCGGCCGGGCTCGGAATCCCACGCGGGCAGCGACCCGGCCGCCGCAAGCGTCGCACCGGACTTCGGTCGCGCCCTTGTCACGCCTCGCCCGACCCCGGAGAGGATCGACGCCCGCGGCGTGGCGCGCAGCGGCAGCGGCCGCTCCGCGACCTTCAAGGGACTGGCCACCTCCGGGGGTGTATGGCCGACCAGCGCCAACAGGCAGCCCCCTGGTGAAGAGCATCAGCCCGCTCAGCCAAAGGGCGAATGCGTTGCTTCTGTTCTTGTGTTCTTGCAGAAGTCCTCATCCATCGCGCCTCTCACACCGAACTTCAGTTCGGCGGCTTCAGCTCGCCGGCGAGCCAGCCAACCGCGTCCGTTTGCATCGGATCCACGGCCAAGCGAACCACTTCGGTACGCTCGCAAGTCGAGCACTCGAAGGTGCGCTCGTCGAATCCGCGCGGGCCGGGAGAGATGCGCGCCAACCCCATCCGGTGTTTGCACACAGGACACATCGGACGCTCGTTGGTCGAGAGAGCCATCCCTGAGATCTCCACGGCCGATGATACGCCGTCCGCAGCCGGAGTCTTCAATTTTCGTGCACGGAAGAACCTTCCGAGGAGCGCCAAAGGGAAAGAGCCTGAGCCCGGTCGGCCCAGATTGATGGTCGTGCTCATGCCATCACTTCTGCAACCGGCAGCGGTCGTCCAGGCCTTGGCTCACTGAAGGCGATCGGGAAGGTCGAAGCGGAAAGGCTCTGCAGAGCGGCCACCTCGTCAGAAAGCCGCCGTTCGATGAACTGGCGTTCCAAAGGCAAAAGCCTGGTACGCAGGAGCCGACGGTAGCGGCTGATGTTGTTATGATGGGCACGAAGGCGTGCCAGGTTTTCGTCCGTCGTCATCTGGGCCTCCGAAACTACGCCGCGGCGGCCGCACGTTCGGTCGAACGGAGACGGTAAGGCTTTCCGCCGGGCGGCGTCCGGGGGCCACCGTCCAGGGCGCGCAACGCGTCCAAGATCTCGTCGATCGATACCGGTTTCTTGAGGCCGGCAGGTGCGCGCATCGACGGGCGAGAGGCGATCGCGGACGCGTCGGACGCCCATGATGCCAGGATTGCGCGTTTCTCGCTCAACGTCAGCGCCGGATGATCCAGCACGTCTCTCGGTGCTTCAAACACCGTGCCGGGATGAAGAAGAGCGTCGAAATCGAAAACGTTGTCGTCAGCGGTCGTCGGCCGCATGGTCCTCTCCTTTTCATTGACGAATGGATGGGAGCCGCACGACTTGCAGCGCGGCTCCATGGCGCCTCTACTAGGCGGCGGCTTTGGCTTCCAGCTTCCGCACGCTGCCGGTCGAGGCATCGCCGATCGCAATCCGGCGCGGCTTCATCGCATCCGGAATCTCGCGGACGAGTTCGATGGTCAGCAAGCCGTTGTCGAATGCGGCGCTTTTCACCTGGACATATTCGGCGAGGCTGAATTGGCGCTTGAAGGCGCGGTGCGAGATACCGCGATAGAGGAAATCACGTTCGGTCTTGTCGGATTTGCTGCCTTCAACCGTCACCACGTTCTGCTCGGCGGTGATGACTATATCTTCGGGCGAGAAACCCGCCACAGCCAGCGAGATCTGATAGCGATCCTCCGCCAGCCGTTCGATGTTGTAGGGTGGATAGTTGTCCTCGCTGGCCCGCTGAGCGGTTTCTGCGAGGTCGAAAAGGCGGTCGAAGCCAATGGTCGAGCGCCAGAGGGGTGCAAAATCGTAGGTGCGCATAGCCAAATCCTCCTGAGAGCAAGATGTCTACGAGCGGCACCGGACACAACCGGTGCCCGTCTCTTGGCCCGGGCCCATGAGGCGCCCGGACGCCATCGTCAGATGGCGACAAAAAAATTAGCAAAGCCGGTTTTGGTTTCAAGAGGGGGGCTGAAAAAATTTTGCCACCGATCGCCGCACCGTTACAGGTCCTCGCGCAACCCCTTGAAGAACGGATGCCGCACCTTTCCCTCGGCGGACTTGGCGCGGTACTCGATCTCGGCCAGCAGCTTCGGCTCGACCCATATGCCCTTGTGCGCGATCCGCTTGGTGTAAGGCTGTGCCTTGCGGACGAGCCGCTGAAGCCTCTTGCGCAGCTCTGCGGCCGATGACTTGTCGAAGCCATGGTCGACTTTGCCCGCATAAAGCAGGTCCTCGCCCTTGCGCCGACCGAGATACGTGCCGTCCCATTTGCCTTCATCGAGGGCGAACCCGGCGATGGTGAGCGTCTCCCGCTGGGCGCAGGTTTTCTTGACCCAATCATTGCCGCGGCCGATCGGGTAAACGCTGTCGCGCACCTTGGAGACGACGCCTTCGAGCCCCACCTTTGCAGGCGTGGGCAAACATCTCGCTCCCGTCGATCTCAAAACTCTCGCTGAATTGGACGTCGGTACCGGCAATGATCTTCTTCAGCTCGGCCTTGCGCTGGAATAGCGGCAATTTCCGAATGTCCCTGCCATTGAGGTAAAGCAGATCGAAAGCGACCAGGACGATTTTCGTCGATGCGCCCTTGAGCTCGTTCTGCAGAACCGAGAAATCTGTTGTGCCGTCGGCGGCGGGCACCACGATTTCAGCGTCGATGATCGCGGCACGGGCCCTGACGTGCCAAGCGTCGTTGGCGACCTTCCGGAAGCGATTGGTCCAATCGTGGCCGCGCCGCGTGAAAACCTTCACCGCTTTGTTGGCGAGATGCACCTGGACACGATAGCCGTCGAGCTTGATTTCATGGATCCATCGATCGCCGGTCGGTACTCGGTCGATCGAGCTCGCTAGGGCCGGCGCGGTGAAGCCGGGCAGGGGCACTTTGACGCCGAGCGCTTCCGGCGTTTTCTGTCGGAACGCCATGGTTACACGAGGCGCAGGTTGAATTGCCGAAGATCCTGCGCGGCATTGCGGTCGACGAATTCCTTGAGGTGTGAGGGAACGTCGCTCTGTTGCCAATTGCAACGGCGCTGGAGCTCGCGGGCAATGTCCTCAGAAACATCTTCCGAGCAGCGCTCGGCTTTGTTGAAGGCGATTACCTTGATCGGCCTGCGATATTCTCCCGCAAGCAGATCCTGGATGACTGCTTCTTCCGCCATCTCCAAGTCTGCTTCGCGCCAGGCGCGGCGATTGCGGCCGAAGTCATCTGCGACCAAATAGACGGTCTCGTCACCGTTCGGGGCAATCGACATAAGCCGTCGGGACTGACGCATAAGCAACTCACACAACGGAACCCGGATTCAAGTTGTCGACGTCCGATTCGTTCCTGTCGCGGTGCGTACGCAGTTGGATCAGAGTCGGCACAACAGCGCGACGGTCTGAATAGGAGGCTTCTTAGTTCACAGGCACGTTTTTGGGGGATGACCGGATTAGGAACGCCTCCGATTGCCCCTAGTTGAGGGTCTGGAGAAGGCTCATGAATAGGCGAATTCATGAAGCCGTTGCGGCCCGGGCCTACGAGTTGTGGGAGCAGGCAGGTAAGCCAGAGGGCCGAGACGAAGACTTTTGGCGCTTGGCCGAGCAGGAATTGCTCAACGAGGATCAAAGCTCACCTCGACGCACACCGGATACGCTTTAGGCGAGGGCTACCCGGCATACCCGCGCTTGCCGGCTATCATCTGCCCTGCGCAACCCTGAGGAAATTTGGCGGCGGTCTTTCGAAGCCACCATGGAGAACCGGTCCAGTGCCGGCAACGTCTCGGCCCTGACTGTCCGCAGACGGATCGTCCGTCATCTCCATTGAGAAGCCGAAGGGTTTGGAACGCTTCCCGTACAGATCTTTTGATTTAGTCGCGGATTTCGAGCGAGTTGCCGCGTCCTGGTATCAGAGAAGGTCGAGTTAATGGCTTCTGTCAAAGCGGAATTGGATAGATACTTTGAATTGTTCCGGCGACGGGTGCCTACGAAGGTGTCGACCTTCATTCTGTGGC
>NZ_JBFUGY010000107.1:0-6534 GCF_056402655.1 Bradyrhizobium sp. P3_C3
GGAGCTACCGTGCAACTCGGCTGGGCCGCGAAGAAATCCAGCAGCTTTCCTCGGCTGATCCGTTTGCTGAATATAGCTCGCCCTTTCCTGTCCGCTCCATGAGCGTGGAAAACATGCTTGGCGATATCCAGACCGATTATGCTAACCTCCGACACGGACGCCTCCCTTAAGTGGTGCTAAACACCTCCACTTTGGCACATCGATGCCGTCGGCGGGGCGTCCACCCCATCATAAACCTGCGCTGCACTTCTTATGAGGTCCGCTCTGCCTCTGATAGCGGCGCTTTGGTGCACCTCACCCTAGGTCCGCGATGGGCCAAACCCGGAAGTCGTAACGACTGCGTTGGYTCCGCTGAAAGGTACTTCAATTAGACTGTCAATTCACGAAGCGTTTTCAAGATTTGAGCAGCATTGTAGGGCTTCGGCAAAAATAACCCGCCGTCTGGCAGATCATCACAACCGATTCTGGCTTGGCCGGAAGTGGTAATGATCTTGATCGGAGGCCAACGATCTCTGACCGCGGCAGCCAGTTTGAGACCATCCATACTGCCGGGCATTTGAATGTCGGTAAAGACGACGGCGATGTCTAATCGGGTTTCGAGAATAGCAATGGCTTCATCCGCATTGGCCGCTTCGATCACATCGAACTCATCTCCTGCAATCATTTGCGCCGCGTCCATCCGTATCAACACGTCATCTTCCACAATAAGAATGACCGCTCGTTTCGCCGCTGAAATCATCGGTCAATCTTTCATCTAATGGAACGGCCTCTCAGCCTCGTTTTATGTGTCAGGAACCAATCTGTTGCTCGAACCTATTGGGGGGCCGCGGAGTTGGTTCCCAAAGCGTCATCCAAAATCCCCTAAGGCATTTGCGGCCGGCGTTGTCGCCGATCTAATCCACTGCAGCAGGCAAAGTTCATCGAGCTGAGGAATAAACGTGGAAGCGCAAGGTGTTGGCTCGGCTGAGGTTGTCCCAGTCCCGAAGGTTTCCGAAGACCCGGCCGAGAAGGCGGGCCTGCCGGTTTGGAATGCCGACCAGCTTCGTTTGGCAATCTTGGCGGCGGGCGTCGCGCTCTGGTCGTGGAACGTAGACAACAATCGATTCACAATGGACGAGAGGGCTTTCGATCTCTGGGGGGTGCCCCTGAGCGAATACGTGTCGTTCGATGACCTCTCGTCACATGTACATCCGGCCGACCGTGATCGCGTAAAAGCTGCTTTTGCTGCTACCCGCGCGATCATCGGCGCCTACGAAATTGATTTCCGTATCATGGTCGGCGAAGAGGTCAGGTGGATTACCCATCAGATCGGCGAGAGTGTCGGGCGATAGATATCGGTCGAGAAACCTGCAGCAATGCAAGCGAACATCAGCATTGTCATGCCGCAGCCCAGCGCGCACTGCAGGAGCCGCTTGCGTCCCAATATTGAGCAACGCCCAATAGGCGTCTGGCGCCCTGTATGGGAATGCAAGCTCTTCGATGATCTTGTGAAGTTCCGCCAATATGTCAGCGACCCGTTGGGTTGTTGCGCGTTGCCCATTTTAGAACGCCACCGCGTTTCTCGCCATATAGCCACTTCCCCGGATGGCCCGTTTGAGACCTGGCGAGGGGTACTAAAGATGTCCGCTCACTGGGGCTGACCGGAAGTCGTCTCGGGAGAACCAAATCGACGCGATTGACCCAGAACAGACATTGGTGACCGATCACTCCTCCGAGGTTGAATTGTCGCCATCGCGATGTATAACGGCGTTCGGGTGCTCGCTGCATTGAACAGCGACAGGTCAAGCGATGGTCGGGCCGCCACGCGGAAAGCGTGCGCCCGTGAACGATAGCTCTTCATTCGACGATCTGCCGAAAGCCCAGCGGCTGGCGGAACAGGCCCTCAGCACCCTACATAGGTTCCTGCATGTTGAGGCTGTCAGCGGTGCCGTGCTCCTCGCGGCCGCGGCCGCTGCACTTATCTGGGCCAACTCTCCGTTCGCTCATAGCTATCACGCCTTTTGGAACCTTCCGCTCACAATCGGTGTCGGCGAATACGTGTTTTCCCGGTCGTTGCATTTCTGGGTCAACGACGCACTTATGACCGTCTTCTTCCTCGTCGTGGGCATGGAGATTCGGCGCGAGGTCCATGAAGGCGCACTGAGCAGACTCGACCAAGCCATTCTGCCGCTGGTTGCCGCGACAGGTGGCGTCATCGTGCCGGCGCTCATCTATCTGAGCCTCAACAGCGATCCGGCTAGAGGGCAGGGCTGGGCCGTGCCAACCGCGACAGACATCGCCTTTGCAGTCGGAGTGCTCGCGCTGCTTGGACGAACGATCCCGGTCAATGTGCGTGTGTTCTTGCTTGCTCTGGCGATCATCGACGACATCATTGCGGTACTGATCATTGCCCTGTTCTACACCGCAAGTCTTCAGCCTGGCGGTTTCATCATCGCGTCAATTGGCGTTCTCGCGGCTTTGGGATGTCAGCGGTTCGGGATCGGTTCTGCGCCCTTTTACGTACTGCCCGGTTCTTTGGTTTGGATTGGGTTCATGGTAGCCGGCATCCATCCAACTCTTGCAGGTGTCGTGCTCGGGCTGATAACTCCGGCACGCGCCATACCGATGCGGGAGCCGCCACTGGAAGTCGTGTCGCGAGTGCTCAAGCAGTTGCGAAGCAGCGATGCGGTGAAGGCAAGGGATCCGCACCTGTTAGAGCAACCGCTGCGAGACCTTCGCATAGCTCACCGCGAGATATTGCCGCCGGTGTCGCGGGTGCAGATGGCAATGCATCCGTGGGTGGCTTACGGCGTCATGCCGATCTTCGCGCTGGCAAATGCCGGCGTCAGCTTAACGGGCACTGATCTCTCCGCAGGGGGCCACCTGGTGATGATGGGCACTGCGCTTGCCTTGGTCGCTGGGAAACCGCTTGGCGTCGTCGGTGCGACTTGGGTCGCGGTACGACTGGGCTGGTGCCGCCTTGCTCCTGGAGTTACGTGGGGTGGCGTCTGTCTGGTCGGCCTGCTGGCTGGTATCGGTTTTACAATGTCGATCTTCATCTCGATGCTCGCCTTCTCCGATCAAGGATTATTGAGGGCGGCGAAACTGGGCGTCCTCTTCGGTTCGCTTGTCGCCGCCACACTCGGCCTTGGCTGGGGAGCGACCTACGTTCGACGTCAGTGAAAGCAGCTCAAATGTCTTTCAAAGCTCCCCACGTATCGTTTGTATCGCTTGCCGTCGAGATTCTGCCCTCCGGGGTTACCCAAGTGATGATCGTAGAAACTGGCTTGCACCTAAATCCGAAGCATTCCTCGTACAATAAATCCGCCGTGGAAGGTCTCATTTCGGCCGCGCAGGAATATGTTAGCGTCAACATAGAAGGTCCTGCCGCTATTCGGCTTGTTTCGACCCAAAGCGGGGAGATCTGACGGTCTGCTCCCGTTGTTCGTCGGAATCAGCTCTATTGCGCTTCGCCATCTCGCCAAAGGTTTGATCCGCCGGTAAATCGTCAATGAAAGATGATAAACTTCTATTCTGGCTTTCAGTAGTAGTGGGCCTCCTTGTGATCGGCTACTCGCTCTACGTTCTCTATTTCATTATCGGTTGAGAATGTTTGTGGCTCCTTATTGCGATGTTTGGGCATGTCCGCCTGTGGCCCTGAGCAGACCTCCGCAACTTCGGGTTTTTCGCGCTATCCCCATCTTGTCGCGTTGCGCATCTACATCCGCAGGATCGGCTCTGTGCTTCCTGGGTGAGCAAAAATCGAATCCGTTCTAGTGCTACATTGCGACCTCACCGACGTCGGCGTGTCCGCTTTTCCCCCTAGGTCGTATCCCTTAGGGGTGGACGCGAGGACTGACACATTGTCATGTCCGCCTCGTTGCATTGATTTAGATCAAGGTCGTCTCTACCGAACGGCCATTACTTCCGATTACGCTTTGGGAAAGCCTGGACCGCGCTGCGCCGTCAGCAAACGGCAGGGTGGTTTTCTGCACCAAAAAACCAATGCCGACGGCTTCGAACGTACCTCGCAAGTCACGACCCCCGAACGACCAACGCAAAGATTTCACAGAAGGCATCAAAGGCGGCACGCATTTGTGTGTGCCGAACTACTGCAGACGCTAGCGGCCTGGCTGCGCGCCGTGCGGAGTCGGCCGACGCGTCCACCAGCCATCTTGTCTTTCGATGCATCAGGCGATGAGCCTCTGATGCATCATAAAGAGGGAGCGTATCTGGAGGGAAAGACCGAGAAGTCCGCGCGCGACGTCTTCTTCTACTATTCCAGCGCGCACCCGTCGGCGGTGCGCTACAAGAATTGGAAGATGTATTTCGCGATCGCGCCCGAAACCGCGACTGGCTTCGTGAACCCGGGAGTCCAGACGATGTTCGCGGCCGGCATGGTAAATCTCAAGCGCGATCCATTCGAGATGGGATGGGGCGATGAGAAAAAGGCGGCTTTCTGGTTCAGCGGTGCGCTCGCCGGACCAGTCACGGGTTACATATACGACTGGAACCTGCTGCCCATCGGCCAGGCGCTGTGGCTCGCAGAGCTCGAGACCTACAAGACGTTCCCGCCGATGCAGGATCCGGCCAGCTACAACCTCGACCAGGTCATGGAGCAGCTCAGGAAGTTGCCGAACCACCCGAGCCAGTAGCTGACCGCGCGCAACACGACCACGCGGGCGCCTCTACGGGGGCGCCCGCTCACGACAAGTGAACGATGAATGCGCTTCCGGTGCAGTCGCTTCCAGAGGCGGTCTAACCCATGCGTTTGGGTGGCGAAGTAAGGAAAATTGCTCGCGACCATGAAGAACCGAACCAGCTGCCACCGTCCAGCAACTGAGAGCAAAAGGGTGTGGTGAACCTACTGCGCGCAACAGGGCGTACGAAATGCTAGCCGGCGTCAAGGCGACCGTGCCCGCTCCGTCTTCCTGGAATCAAGCGTTTGCGAACTGGACGGCGAGACTAAAAACGAGTGTCACTGTTACGGCATCGACAGATATGAGAGGCCATGCCCATGTCAGCCAGATCGGATCGACTTCGCATCGAGGACGTTACTCCTTCGCTGGTCGCGGTCTCGGGGCRCGGCTTTCGACGCGTGACATCCTTGTTTGTGCTCTTGGTATTGCTCTGTTGGCCAACGCAAGAAAGCTTTGGCGCCGAGAATCTGGAACGTCCTGAGATCGGAGCCGCTTCCGTTCCCGATCTCATCGGCGACACTTCTGGTGGGGGGCTATTTGTTTCCGAAAACCGCATTGATCTCGCCAACGAAATCAATGAGGCGATCAACAGGCTGCAAATCACCAGTCCCAACATCTCGTGGACCGAGGTGCAGAACGTCCTGGTTGCTGCCTATTGTCGTGTCGTGGCCCGCACGGGGGGACTTACTGCCTCCGAGAAATGGGGCCGCATGCGCCAGTTCGACAATGTCCTGGAGCAGCAGATCGCAGCGAACACGATGCCGGCGGGAACGCTGATCATTGCCAGCGTTCCTCTTCCGCCGGAGGTCTTTCGAGAACTCAGGAGGCAGGCCTTTGTCTCAAATCAAACGCCGGCTCAACTGATGACAGCCATTTTGAGTCGGGCAACAGGGAAGTAGCCGACAGCACGGCGGCTACGTTCGTCTTGCATTTCGAAAAGGTCGGCGAGTGGTTTGTCGAATCGGTCGGCCCACAGATGGCTGCCTGTTTCGGTATCGACTAGTTGCACGCACACCCGAAAACGATCCCCGCTCCGCTGCACGGAACCTTCGAGCACGTAACGAACATTCAGCTCGCGGCCAATCTGCTTGAGATCGACTGCTTTGCCCTTGTAAGTAAATGCGGTGTGCCGACCAATCACGAACGAGCCTCTGATGYGTCGGATTTAACCGCGCGCGGCGGACGCGAGACTGTAGCGGTCAAGCGGATGGCTCGTTCTCGTTCAGCACATCCACAAACCGCGCGTGTAGCGTTATCTCATGCTTTGATCCGTCAAGCAGAACACGAAGGCGGTGGCGCGTTCCGCCAGATCCGAGAACAACGCCATGTCGGCCGACCATTCTGGGACCCGCCGCTGCGTTCACGATGATCCGTTGCCCTTTCACCAGCTCGTTTTTGACGAGTGTGAGGTCCAGCAGGTTCGGCAGGCTGCGTCTGTTTGGCGGAGGCATGGTGGAAACTTAGCGCCGCCAGACGCGAAGCAAAACGTCTCGTCGTCGTACCAGGTAGTTTGCGATCAGCAGCCTGACAGCCAAGACGGCGAGCGCGACAACAACAATCTCGCAGATCATTTGGACGAAACGTTCATTTACTTCACGAGATCATCAGTAAGCGCTGTTTCGGTCCCACCTTCCATTGAAGGCGTCGAGCGAGGAATGATCGATCTCTGATTGGAGATCGGCTTGTGTCTAAGCTTGAACATATGCTTGAGCCCAGGACCTCGGTTCGTCTGGTCGAGGTCATCACGGAGAGCGGCCGACGCCGGCAGTTCTCGGCCGACGACAAGGCGCGGTTCGTCGAGGAGACGCTGGCCCCGGGAGCCGTGGTATCGGAGGTCGCGCGGCGGCACGGATTG
>NZ_JBFUGY010000108.1:0-6252 GCF_056402655.1 Bradyrhizobium sp. P3_C3
GTTCGGCATCATCGCCGCCCTGTTCGTACCCGTKAAATATTCGATGCTGCCAGACCAGCTCGAGCTCGGAGAGCTCGCGACCGGCAACGCGCTGGTCGAAGGCGCCACCTTCATGGCCATCCTGCTCGGCACTGTCGCCGGCGGCCAGTTCGTGGCCGGCTCCGCGCATATGGGCTGGGTTGCATCGGCCGTGGTCGTGCTGGCCTTGCTGTCCTGGGCCTTCGCCTCCCGCATTCCGCAAACGACGCCATCCGCCCCCGACCTGCCCGTCAACGCCAATCCCTGGACCTCGACGGTCGGCCTGTTGAAGACGCTCTACGCGGACAAGCGGCTGTGGGACGGCACCGTGATCGTCTCGTGGTTCTGGCTGGTCGGCGCCATCGTGCTGTCGCTGCTGCCGGCGCTCGTCAAAGAGGTCGTCGGTGGCACCGAAGGCGTGGTGACGCTGTGTCTTGCGACCTTCGCGATCGGCATCGCCATCGGCTCGCTGTTCGCGGCCAGCCTGAGCCACGTCCGCCCGAACCTCGCGCTGGTGCCGATCGGCGCAATCATCATGGGGTTTGCCGGCCTCGATCTCGCATGGGCCATCGGTGTGACCGCCAAGGGGCAGGACATCGCCGCGGCGGACTTCGCAACCTCGTTCGCCGGCCTGCGCATGCTGATCGACTTCGTCGCCTTCGCATTCGGCGGTGGCTTGTTCGTCGTTCCGTCGTTTGCTGCCGTCCAGGCCTGGTCGCAACCATCCGAGCGTGCCCGCATCATCGCCGCCGGCAACGTGCTGCAGGCGGCCTTCATGGTGGTCGGCTCGCTGTTCGTCGCGCTGCTCCAGGCGGGCGGATTGCACGTCGGCTGGATCTTCTTCGGCCTCGGCGTCGCTAGCTTCGGCGCGGTATGGTTCGTGCTGACCAAGTGGGGCAAGGAAGGCGTACGYGATTTCGGCGGGCTGCTGTTCCGCGCGCTGTTCCGTACCGAGGTTCGTGGCCTCGAGAACCTGCCGCCTCCGGGCACGCGCATGCTGATCGCACCGAACCATGTCAGCCTGATCGATGGCCCGCTGCTGCACGCCGTGCTCCCGATCGACGCCAGCTTCGCGGTCGATACCGGCATCTCCAAGGCCTGGTGGGCCAAGCCGTTCCTGCGGGTGGTCAAGCACTACACCATGGACCCGACCAAGCCGCTGGCCGCACGCGACCTGATCAAGCTCGTCGCCGCCGGCGAGCCGGTGGTGATCTTCCCGGAGGGACGCATCACCGTCTCCGGCTCGCTGATGAAGGTCTATGACGGCACCGCGATGATCGCGGACAAGGCCGACGCGGTGGTCGTGCCCATTCGCATCGAGGGCGCGCAGCGCTCGCATCTCAGCTATCTCAACGGCAGCCAGATCAAGCGCTCGTGGTTTCCGCGGGTGACGGTTACGATCCTGCCGCCGGTCAAGCTTCCGGTCGATCCGTCGCTGAAGGGCAAGGCACGCCGCAATGCCGCGGGCGCCGCGCTCCAGGACGTGATGATCGACGCCATGGTCAAGAACGCCATGCTCGATCACACGCTGTTCGAAGCGCTCGGACATGCTTATCGCGACCGCGATACCGGCAAGGTCATCATCGAGGACGCGCTCGGCACCAAGCTGACCTATCGCAAGCTGATCCTCGGCGCGCAGGTCTTGAGCCGCAAGCTCGAAGCCGGCACGGTAGCCGGCGAGAATGTCGGCGTACTGCTGCCGAATTCCGCGGGCGTCGCCGTCGTCTTCATGGCGCTGCAAAACATCGGCCGCGTCCCGGCGATGCTCAACTTCTCCGCCGGCCCGGTCAACGTCCTCGCCGCCATGAAGGCCGCACAGGTCAAGACGGTGCTGACCTCGAAGGCCTTTATCGAGAAGGGCAAGCTCGACAAGCTGATGGCCGCGATCTCCGCGGAAGCCCGCGTCGTCTACCTCGAGGATGTCCGCGGCTCGATTGGCACTGCCGACAAGATCAAGGGGTTGCTCGCAGGCACCGCACCGCGCGTCGCCCGCCAGGYCAACGATCCGGCTGTCGTGCTGTTCACCTCGGGCTCGGAAGGCACGCCCAAGGGCGTGGTGCTGTCCCACCGCAATATCCTCGCCAACGCGGCGCAGGCGCTGGCCCGGGTCGATGCCAATGCCAATGACAAGGTGTTCAACGTGCTGCCGGTGTTCCACTCCTTCGGGCTGACCGGCGGAATGATGATGCCGCTGCTCGCGGGCATTCCGATCTACATGTACCCCTCGCCGCTGCACTACCGCATCGTGCCGGAGCTGATCTACCAGACCGGCGCCACCATCCTGTTCGGCACCGACACGTTCCTCACCGGCTACGCCCGCTCGGCGCATGCCTACGACTTCCGCACGCTGCGCCTGGTGATCGCCGGCGCGGAGGCGGTGAAGGATCGCACCCGTCAGGTGTTCATGGAGCGCTACGGCATCCGGATCCTGGAAGGCTACGGCGTCACCGAGACCGCGCCGGTGCTGGCGATGAACACGCCGATGGCCAACCGTCCCGGCACCGTCGGCCGCCTGTCACCGCTGATGGAAAGCCGCCTCGATCCGGTCCCCGGCATCGAGGAAGGCGGACGCCTCTCGGTGCGCGGACCGAACGTGATGCTCGGTTACCTCAGGGCCGAAAACCCCGGCGTGCTCGAACCGCTCGCCGAGGGCTGGCACGACACCGGCGACATCGTGGCGATCGACCCGGCCGGCTTCATCACCATCAAGGGCCGCGCCAAGCGCTTCGCCAAGATCGCGGGCGAAATGGTCTCGCTGTCGGCCGTCGAGAGCATCGCGACGGCGCTGTGGCCGCAGGCCACCTCGGTTGCCGTGTCGATCCCCGACCAGCGCAAGGGCGAGCGCATCGTGCTGCTGACGACGGAGAAGACCGCCGAGCGCAGTGCGATGCAGGGCCAGGCCAAGGCAATCGGCGCGTCCGAGCTGACCGTGCCCGCGGCGATCATGGTGGTCGACAAGGTACCGTTACTCGGCACCGGCAAGACCGACTATGTCACGGCAACGACGATGGCCCGCGAGCAGGCCTCCTCGCCGGAGCGCGAGGTTGCGTGAGATCCAGCCCACGTCCGTCGCACCGGCTAAGGCGCGGTGCGACGGCGTGGTATTGCTTCACGGCATCGGCGTCGGTGCCTGGACGCTGAAGAGGCTGGATCGCGCGTTGCAGCGTCAGGGCTTCGCCACGCTCAATCTCGGCTACCCCAGCCGCAAGAAGCCGCTCGAGGAGCTTGCGGAAGACATCCACGCGCCGGTCGCCGCGTTTGCAGCGCAATGCGACGGCGCTATCCACTTCGTCGCCCATTCCATGGGCGGGTTGCTCACGAGGGTTTACATCGCGCGATATCGACCGGTGCGGCTCGGCCGCGTCGTGATGCTGGGCACGCCCAACGGCGGCAGCGAAGTCGCCGATCTCCTGAAGGACCTCTCGCTCTACCGCGCTGTTTTCGGTCCGGCCGGCTCGCAACTTTCGACAGCCCTGCCCCCTGTGCTCGCGACCCTGCCGCCTCCCGATTATGCGATCGGCGTCATCGCGGGATGCCGCACCATCGCACCAATCGCCTCGGCCTTTGTCCTACCGCGGCCCAATGACGGACGGGTTTCAGTCGAAAGCGCGAAATTGGCCGACATGACCGACCACATCGTCGTCAAGGCATCGCACACCGGACTTCCACGAAATGCCGTCGCGATCGAGCAGACGATCGCGTTCCTGCACGACGGCCGCTTCAATCCGATCACTTGAGCAGGAGATAGCGAACCGGGTTGTCGTCGCACTGCCCCGCGCCGCACTCCAGCACGGTGGACAAGAGATTGGCGGCGACCAGCAACGCAAAGATCGCGAAGACCGTGTTCGATGCCGCACCGTTCAAAGGCGCGTCCCCGTCTCGCTTGCCGGTCACATCCTTCAGGATGAAGACGAGCGCGACATAACACACGATCCCGATCGCCGCGATCAGCGCCCAGGTATAGAAGTGCAGCCCGAACAGTGCCGAGCCGTATCCAGGATCGCCGGGCGCAAGATGCAGTGACACCTGCCGCATCGAGATGAAGCCGGTGACGAGGCTGGAAACGAGGATCATCGCGTAGTGAGACCCGCGTTCACCGAGGCGCATGTTGAACAGGAACCCCATGCCGACCGCGATGAACCCGGCCCTTTGCAACAGGCAAAGCGGACAGGGCAGCTCGCCGAGCGCAAGCTGATAGGTGAACGCCACCGTCAGGATCAACGAGATCCCGAGCAGCCCAAGCATGTTCAGGATCGCGCCGACCGGCCGTTGCTCGCTCATCTCTGCAGTGCCCATCTCGACACCGTCAGAACGAGAATTTGAGTGGATCGGTCGCGTGGTGGAAGAACCATGCGACCGTGACCACGACTGTTGCGCTCCAGAGCGCATAGCTTAGTCCCGCGCGCGAACGCCAGGCACTCGCGCAGCCCGCGAGCGCCAGCAGGAAAGGCAGAAACATGTACATGAGCGCGGGCTCCCTAAGCGATTCGCGCTGTGCGCGAACGGCCCAGAAATACGTCAGCCGCGCATGCCTCTCAAGAGCCGGCTTCGCTGCGCCGCTCCTGCGCATAACGCACCAGCGCCACCAAGCGATAGATGCCGTGCACGAACTTGCCATAGGGCATGGTGATGAACAGCGCGAACACCGCGCCGAGATGCAGGGCCAATAGCGGTCCCATGGCAGCGGTCTCGCGCAGGACAAGCAGCGCCATGCCGGTGAAGCCGGTCAGAAACAGCATGGCGATGAAGCCGACGTCCATGCCGTAGCGCTGCTCGTCGAGCAGTTCCGGTGCACGCCGCGTTTTCGCGACGAACAGGCCGATCGGACCGACGATGAGACCGATGCCGCCGAGTGTCCCCAGCACCACGGGCAGATCCCACCACGGATACGGCGCCTCGCGGCTCCAGAGGTAGTGATAGAGCGTCGCCACCGACGTCGCGGCGAAGCATAGCAGAAAACCGTAGAACGTCAGGTGGTGGAAAAGCTTGCGCCGGTCGGTCGGCTTGTCGTCCTCGTTGTAGCAGCCGACGCCACCGCCGTGGAGATAGCGCAGTTCGCCGGCATCGCGGATCGCCTGGAAGATCGAGCCGCCGTCGGCGCGACCGCCAATGGGGGCGCCGATGTCGCGCCAGAAGGCACGCACGCTCATGACCAGCGCGAGGATCGCGTAGAGGAAGGCGGCGCTGAACAATGCGGCCATCACGTTGTGCGGCATCAGCTTGTAGAAGGCACCAGGGCCGGTGTGCACACCGAACAGCACACTGCGGTCGTTCAAGGCCGCGAAACCGAGGATGAAGGCGGCCATGCTGAGCGCGGCGATGACGCTGATGACGAGCCCGTTGCGGGCGAAGGCACCGGACAACGCCTGCGGCCACGCATAGGCCGCATAGGACTCGGCACGCGCGACCGCAAGCGTCTGCGGGACGTTGACGTTGAACTCGTGCGGCGGCGAGAACTGGCAATCGACGTAGCAGGCGCCGCAGGAATGGCAGAGGTTTGCGAGATAATTGAGATCTCCATCGGAGAAGGCTCGCCGCATCTCCATGGCGGGAAATACCGCGCACAGGCCCTCGCAGTAGCGACAGGAATTACAGACCGTCATCAGACGGTCGGCTTCGTCCAGAATTCTAGTTCCGTGCATGTTTCGCCGCTTCCCGTCCCGCGATCCGCCCGAACACGCTGCCGATGGTCATGCCCATGCCGGCCGCGTAGCCCTTGCCGAGCACGTTGCCCGCCATGATCTCGCCGGCCGCGAACATGTTGGCGGACGGCTTGCCGTCAGCCATCAGCATCCTCGCCTCCTTGTTCACGCGCGTGCCGAGATAGGTGAAGGTGATGCCGGGCCGCACCGGATAGGCGAGATAAGGCGGCGTCTCGATTTTGCGCGCCCAATGCGTCTTCGGCGGCGTGATACCTTCAGTCACGCAATCGTCCAGGATGGTGTGATCGAAGGTGCCGGGCCGCACGGCCGCGTTGAACTCGGTGACGGTCTTCTCCAGCGCAGCCGGATCGAGCTCGAGCTTGCCGGCCAGCTCGGCGGCGGTCTGCCCGGCGATCGGCGGGAACAGCGTCGGCATGAAGCTGGTGACGACGGTGGAATCGAAGATGATGTAGGCGATCTGGTCGGGCTGCGCCGCGACCAGCCGGCCCCAGATCGCATAGCGCTTCGGCCAGATGTCCTCACCCTCGTCGTAGAATCGCTGGGCATGCTTGTTGACGACGATGCCGAACAC
>NZ_JBFUGY010000109.1:0-5870 GCF_056402655.1 Bradyrhizobium sp. P3_C3
TGTTTCCAGCAGAACCGTCTCGAATCCTGCTCTTTGCAGCCCCGCATGAAGCCATTGCGACAGTGGCCCAGCCTCCAGCCCGATCCGATTCACTGCAAAGCCAAGCGTCTCGAAAAATTCGACTAAGGCGTCGGGTTCGCTTGCGACCTTCGCCTCCTTCAGGATCTTACCCTGGGAATCCACAACGCATACGCTCGACAGTTCCAACGACACGTCAATTCCGGCATAATTCTCCACGGCTGTCCTCCGTCTCCAGATGCTTGGGGCCGACTCAAGTCGTGACCCCGTTTCATCATCTATCGGGGGACAGCCACCATCATGCCCCCTTGCACGGAGCAGGGCCCATTACGGCATCTAGGCCACCGCGCTCGGAAACAGGCGAGCGGCTAATGCACAAATATGAGGTAAAGGAGGGCTGCCGCCAGCAGAACGCCCAAAACCGTATTGGCATTGGGATCCATCTTTGAATCCTCTGCCCGTGGAGACCCCAGCATCGGCCGGGGGGGCGCAATGATGCTGGGGCCTCCGGACAGGCTTCTGTCTCGTGGGACCGAGACCGTCACCGCAGAACACAAGCCGGGCGCAACATAGACGTTCCTAGCCAAGTCTTAAATCTCCCCTGCTTCACACAGCGCGCCGCTCGGCCGCAGGGTCCGGTCTCGTCCGGCACCTGCGGCCCTGCTGCGACGTTCCGCACGATCGGCGTGCATCTGGCGCTACCCCTGCACCGTTGACGTTTGTTGGCCGAGGGGGTTCTGCCGAGCCAGGAACATCGTGGCTTTTGCCAAGTTTTCCCGGCGCCCTCGAGGCTCGTCGAGGGTAACCTCTAGGCCCCGGCTCATCCCCATTTGAGCTGGGGCCCTTTTCTTCCTTGAAAGGGACTGACTGAAGGGGAACGACCAGAGCAGTCGAATATTTGAGTCGTCGTTGGCTCGCTGCCACAGTGGGCGCAGGGCCCCGGCCTAATCCCTTTGTCTCCCCGGCAGCCGGGGCAGTCTCTCGGCCTTGTAGTATCGGAGTAGCGTATGCGTTCCTCGCCCTCGATCGTGCCGGCCGACCGCCTCGACCGCGACATTTATCTGGTGCTTGAAGACTTCGGCGCTCGCGCCGGTTGCGCCTGGCGCGAGACGGATGAGGCTGACACCGACCTCGAGACGATCCTGCAAAATCTCCTGTCCGGCCAGTACGCCTATCCGGTCCGAATTGTATCCTTCAATCCCGTCGAGGGATGGTCGCGAGATGCGACTTCCGACGTCGCCGACGCACTGGCCCAGCGCGCATCTGACACTGACACCGAGGTCTCTTCTGCACTGCAAGCCTTCATCGCCGCCAACGCCACAAGGAGCTTCGACATGCAGCTAGCGCTGCCCTTGCGCGGAATCGCCTGATGTCCAGCGACGAAAAGCCCCTTGCGGCCGGTGCAATGGCTACGACGTGCGCCAACTGTGACGATCTCGGCTGGGTTTGCGAGAACCACCCGGACCGCCCCTGGGAAGGCCCACGCGCCTGCAACTGTGGGGGCGCGGGGGCGCCCTGTCCGGCCTGCAACGCTGCTGGCGATGGGGAAGTGCCGCGTATGCCGGAAGGCTTTCGAGTCGAGGTCGACAAGGACGGCTGGCGGCACTGAGGTGCCTTGTGAGCGGCCCCAAGCGCGTTCGCAGTAGCGCCGAACGGTCGCTGGCGACTTCATCGGCGGGTCCACAAGAGCCGCCTTCGGCGCTCACCCGCCCGATACGCACAGCGCGACCAGTCGTCTGGCCCAGCGCGAACCAGCGACTTGGACGTAAACCGATTGCTCCGTAATCATAGGGGAACGATGCTCTTCACTGCGGCGCGAACCCCGCTGTAAACTGATGCCGGATTGTGAAATCGATTCGCAGGAAGATGGCTAAATCCTCGAAACTTGTCGCCGCGAAGAATGGGCGAGTACTTCTGGTCCGACGACGGCGCGATAAGCGCTGGGCGTTCCCGGGCGGCCGTAAGCGTGCGGGTGAAAGTGAGAGGAAGTGTCTTCGCCGCGAGATCACCGAGGAACTGCCGAAGCTAAAACTTGGGCCAGTGAAGCTCTGGAAAGAGGTAAAGGGAAAAAACCGTCAATCCGGACGACAGATGAGCGACGCGATCTTTGTGGCCAAGAAGGCGTCCGGTCCCCTGAGGATCGGCGATAAGAACGAGATCGACAAAGCGGCTTGGCGCAAGCCGCGCGGCATCAGACTCACGCCCACGTCGCGCTACATCCGGGACAAGTTGTTTCCGAAGTAGATCACGCGCTCGCAACTGCGGCCTCGAACCCAGCGGTCAACCGCGCAACCGTTTAGCGCGGGTCCAGACCTTCTTCAGATATCGTTTTCGGGCTCCCGGTGCACCAACCTTCCCGCCCCAAATGCGAATGAGTTGCCGTGATCGACCGGAAAGCTCGGCGACTTCCTTATAGCTCGCAAGACCATTCTTGAGCATGTAGAGCGCGGCGGCCTTGGTGACATCCTTGGTGCGCATTTGCAGTGCGATCCCGATTGTCGTTTCGGGCCAGATGCTGATGCGTCAATGACTGTAATGCCCTCAGGGGGCGGCTCAAAGTACAACTGGCCACCCACCTTGCATCTTCTCAAAGCTAGTGGTCTGGCTTTTCGCGCACGATCACGCCGGTCTTAGGGTCGGCGTGGAATTCCATCTTCTGTCCGTTCTTGATGCCTTCGCCCTCCCATTGGCCGTCGTCGGCTTCAAGCTTAGTGACCTGCGAATAGCCCGACTCCATGACCTTGGCCTTCACTTGCTCCATCGGCATCCAGTCAGGTCCGGGTTGGTCTGCTCTCGCTGCTGAGCCAATGGCGAGGGAACCGAGAACCAGAATTGTGGCAAGCTTCATTTTGGCCTCCTCTCGATGAAAGGCTTCAACGGGCGCGCTGAATTGATGTTCCTCTGTCGCGCCCGCGGACTTGGTGTCAGATCGACGCAAACGAATGGACTTCCGTTTTGGGCCCCTGGGGACAAGATGGTCGGCTTCGGGTCAAAACCGGCAACGCGGCCCCTTCTTACGGGAAAGACGATCCCTATCGGCCTCTGCTTCAGCAGTGGAGTGCGACAAGCCAGACAGAGGCTTCCCGCCTTTTCCGATCGCAGGCACATCTAGTGAAAGATCCAGTACGGTGAACCGGCCGGTTACCGGTCGCTCATACCAAGCAACGTACCGCGCCTTCATTTCGGTCATTCTAGACCCCCTCGGTAGCGGATCGATCCTCGAATAGATCAACGTATCGCGCATGGAGAATCACGTAGCCCTTGGCACCGTCTAAGAGCACCTTGACCTGAGTGGCCGTTGCTCCCTGACCAAGAACGATGCCTTTCTTACCGCTAAGACGCGGTCCAGCCAAAGCAGCAATGACGATCCGTCGACCAGCAAGAAGCTCGTCCTTGGCGGCCATTAGGTCCGCAGATCTCGGCAGGTTACGGTTTGTGCTACGCGGCATGGCTTTAAAATAGCGCAGCACCATTGAGTTAAAAAGCCCGTGTGTCGGGGGACCACGGCTTGCGCGACCTTTTCGATCGGTCAAGCTGGCGAACCGCTAAGCGTGAATGGTGATCGCAATGCGTACTGCAGAACAATTGATGCAACTACCACATGTATTCAATCTTGGTGCACGTGATCAAACCCGCACGGTCTAACAAGCCGCTTATTTGTGCGCGCTGCTCAACAAATCTGCTAACTGCGAGGCGCCAAGCGGCGTTGACTTTCAGCGGGTCCTTGGCGTGACACCTAGATGCCCCCGGCGCTAGCCTCAGGCCATCCATCCGCGGCAGCCCCTGTCGTAAACCGGCAGGGGTTGCTTATTGGTGGTAGGCCCGCCAGTGAACCAGCGGGCCTTTGCCCGGCGGAGTATTTACAGCTCCCACTAGAGTGAAGCACTGATGTCTGACGACGGCGCACTCAAGAAGGAAATCGACGCTCATCAGCAGCAGATGACAGAGGCTGAACGTAAACTTTTGGTCGGCCTCGATGAGTTCATCAAGGGCAAGGTCGCGCTAGGCGTGCCCAGAGAGCGCGCCTACGCCATAGTTGCGGAGATACTCCCGTACGCTCGAGAGGTCAGAGCACGCGATCTACGCCGCGCGTTTAGGGTCGTCTAAGGCGTCCCGGGAGAGCTAGGCCCGCCAGCGTGACCAGCGGGCTGGTAGCGATCGTCAGGCGCAGTCGCGACCTCCGCGGGGTACGATCGAAGTACTGGCTCGTGGAGCTTCGCGCGCTTTGTCAATGTCCGAAAGGAGGTTCCAATGCGTACTCCGGCCTTGGCGATTTTGGCAATCGGGATGGCATCAACAGAGCCGGCGGCAGCTCAGACGTATAATCCGGCCTATCCGGTTTGCCTGCACGTTTGCCGCGCGGGGGCCAACTATTACGATTGCAGCTACACATCGCTGCCTCAGTGCAATGCTTCGGCATCGGGCCGCGCAGCAGAGTGCGCCATAAATCCATACTTCGCGGGCGTGGAAAACCCCGCAGCTTATCGGCGGCACGGCCGCCGCGCCTACTAGGGCAGTTGCGAGAGACGCCCAGCCCGCCATCGTGAACCGGCGGGCCTTTGCTTTTCCACACCCGCGACGCGCAGTAGTTCGCGCGCGTTCCGCGGCCCAAGGTTCGGATTAGCCTACGTCGTTCTGACATTGCCCCATAGGCTCCCGATAGCGTGAGCCGTGGGTCAACCACCGAGAGCAAGTAAAACCGGCCACAGCTTTGCAAGGAGCCAGAGCATCAGGGCGAAACACGCCCAAATGCCCATTAAAGCAAAGACGGCCCGAGGATTCCTGAAGATCATCACAGTGCCAACTTAGCACTCGTCGGAGATCTCCGCACTGAGCGAATGGGGTAGCCCGCCAGCGTGGAATTCGGCGGGCTCTCTATGCTCATGCGGACTGGGGCAAATGCGTCACCTTCTCCGCCGATCAATGTTGTTGTGGCCGGGGAAGAACAGACCGGCTAGCACGCCAATAGCAGCAGGTATGACAAGGCTGAGACAGTCCATGACGCACCGACGATGTTTGCCCGCATCGGGGTCATACGGGCGTTGAACCGCCACCACGTCCTGGAGTTTAACCCGAAGGGAAAAGAACCGCATTGGGGCCGGCGCAAGCTGAAGAGGGATCAATGACCGTCTTCGTGTACGTCAATACGGCCAAGCAGGTCGGCGACATCGATCACATCAAGGTTTTCGCAACGGTGGACGCCGCGGAACGATGGTTCGATGAAAACGATCCGGAGGGCGTCGCCTTCKAATACGATGTTTTGGGCTTGCCAGCCGGAACCGCGTGATCTGAGACGCGGGTCCAATGGGAAAAGCCGCAGCGTGGTTCCAGCCCCCACTGCGGCATTCCCGGAACTACGAAAAACCTTGGTGCTCAAATCTCGCCGGTGTTCTTTTAATAGAACACCCCGTTCCGAAAATGGATTCCGTAAGAATACCGGTGCGCGAAGTTCGAGCATTGCCGTGTGAGGGCGAACATGGCACGGGCATGCATTCCAGCCCCAATGCTCCCGGCTGCCGATCCAATTGCGGATTAGAGCGCCGGGAGTGCTAGGCCCGCCAGCGTGAACCGGCGGGCCTCACTTGGTCGAAACTGGCGTGTACTCATCTGTGGACGCCCCGCGAGATGCAAGCGGTTTTTGAAGAAGATCGGCACGTAGTCGGATGCTGCCATCTGTCCGGCCTCTGATGGTGCAGCGATGAAGCTGCGGGCCCGTATGGGAGTTCGCAGACCGGAACCAAATCATAAAAGCGTGCTCCAGGCACGATGAGTACATCTGGTTCTTCCGGCCCCGTCTCGCCGACTGTTGCGCCATACCCTCCTTCGACCGACTACATCTCTGACGACCTCTG
>NZ_JBFUGY010000110.1:0-4772 GCF_056402655.1 Bradyrhizobium sp. P3_C3
GTTTAATATCCCGCCATCGAGGCTGTTTTGCACCATCTCCATCGGGGCCACAAATCGGGCATAAGCGCTCGTTCCGGACTTTCCAAACTCAGACAGGCGGTCAAACCACGGGGCGAGAAACGGGAGCTCCAGATTGTAGAGAATGACGAGCAATAGCACCGCGCCGGCTGCAGTGGCGATGAAGGCAGGAATGCGATTTGCCGTCTTGGGTAGTAGCAAACCGGCGAACACTGCGATCAATCCTGAGCCAGAGAACGAGCACAGCAAGCCCGCTGCAAGCAGACCCAATACGATCAATCTCTTTCTGGTACGATATTCGATGAGGAGGGCGAGCCCCGTTACAAGGGACAGATCGGCCGCTTCACGAAGAAAGAACCCGTTGGCTTTTACGATGCCTCCTTCTTCACGGAAGAAAGTGTAGAAACCGGCGCCGCGCAATGATTGGGGTAATACAAAGTAAATGTTCGCGAGTGCCTTGAGGTGAAGGCCATTGACCACCACGATTTGCACAACGGCCGTTGCTGCGATCGCGGACGCGGCCAAAACATAGGCGTTCAGCGTGTAATCCTGAACAGGCTCAAGTCCGGGGCGCCATTTGAAACGGAAGCACAATGGTAGGTAGAGTACGGTCAGAAGCAGAAGCGAACTCCAGGACGTGTTGGAAGTCGCGAAGGGAATGCGAAACGCGGCGAGCGCGATCACGCCTATGAACACAAATAGGGAAGGAACGCTCGGCGCGGCGTATCCGGAGGCTAACAGGTAGGCCGTCGTCAGAGCGTAGCAGACCAGATCGCCCGCGAGCGGAAATTCTCCGATGTTGTAAGCAATTTGGCCAAGGAAGAGGACGGAGAAAATCGAGATCGAGACCAAGCGCTTTCCGGTCGAGTTCAGTTCGAAATCCGACTGAAGTCCCGAGATTGGGCCTGACGCCGGGTCCATGGTGCTGGCGGTGTTCGAGCTCATCTAGCGTGCGTCGACGGTCTGCAGGCCTCGAAGCCGATCCATTTGGAGTCGCCCCGCTGCCACTTGCGGGCCAAGATACAATGTCGTTCCCCTCACAGAAAGACCTTTGAAAGATAACGAGTTCCGGCTTCCAGGCCGAACCGGGCGGAAAGCAACTCGAACAGTGAATCCTGGTTTCGATTGAGCGTGGCAAGATCATCGATGTTACGGATGATGGTCTCGGCGAGGCTGTCCAAGCCGTCGGAAGGGAACATTGCCGATTGTTCCGTGACCGTGGTGCCGGCCAGCGCATTGCGCAAACCGAATATCGGCAGCCGCTGGAACGCATAGTCCAGAACTTTGAGTTTGAACCCGCCGCCAAGCAAATCCGGCACTAGCCCCCCGCGGGAGGACGCGACAAATGGCGAAACATCGTCGACACGTCCATGGAACGACAAATGCGGGCTGAAGCGGGTGAAACGATCTCGAAAATGCGGCGGGACTGTGCCGACGACGTTGAGAGTGACGCCATTCTGCTGGAGAGCCGGCAGCAGGCTTTCCACGATTAGTTCAAGATTCCTTTGCTTAGCGCCCCACTCGAAAGAGCCTAGGAGCAGCAATGAGCGAGGGCAGTCGGGTTGGATCTGACGGGTAGGGCGGACAGAGCCAAGATAGACCGGTGGAACAACGTGGACGTGCTTCGAAAACCGCTCGAAGTAGGATGCATCCTCGGCAGAGATACACGTGACAGCATCTGCATTTTGGAGAATCCTGTTCTCCAATCTGCGATACTTTTCGGCATCCAGCCGCATGGGCGTCCGGCGCAGCGGGTTGTTGAAGCTGCTAGCAATCCGCGGCCGGATGGCGCCTTCGGCGTTATGCGAGATATAGCAGATCGAGGCGCGTTTGCGGTTTTGCAGAATTGCGGAGAGCGGCCCTGCGGAATAGGCGTGATCGATCACGATCCAATCCCAATTCTGCTGCAGCAGTTTTGCCAAAGACCAACTTAGTTCGGGCGTACTCAGATTGAAAGCATCTCGCGGAAGGGGCGAAAGCAGACTCCGGAGGCCTGATGAGCGGGTGGGAGGAACGTCGACACAAATGGTGTTTGGCAGGCTCAGGATATGGTCGCCCACCGGCTCGTCGGACCTGCGGGTCCCAACCAGAGTGATTGCTGTTTCATTGGTCTGCGCCAGCGCTTTCAACAGGCCCGCAGAGTAGAGCGCGTCGCCGGTGAATAGCGGCGTAGGCAGTCGTCCGCAGATCCAAAGAATGTTCTTCATTGCTCAACCGTAAGGGGATTTGCCGTCGAGGCTCAGTTGTCCAATGTAGATTAGGGCACGGTGATGTCAGCAGCAAGATTTCGAGATTTGGTGAACCCGCTCAAGTTAGCAATTGGCTGCCTGACCTCTAACTAGCACTCGCCGCATGCTTGGTCTACAGTTCGCCCGTTGCACGATTAAGACCCTGCCTTTTCGGAAGCACCATGGCAAACGAGACCAATATTCCGATCTTCATCATTAACCTGACGCGTGACAAGGAACGTTGGGAGAGCATCCGGAACTTTATGGTTCGGGCGGAGCTGCCCTATTGCCGATTTTCGGCAATCGACGGAAAACGCAAATTGTCCTTGATCCGCTCCGTGATCAGAAGGGATTTCATTAACACGAAGATCGGTCGTCCGCTTACTACTGGCGAGATCTGTTGCACGCTGTCCCATATGGGCATTTTGCGTCGAATGGTGCGACAAAACATCGATTGGGCGGTCATCCTGGAAGATGATGCCGAGTTTTCGGACAGCTTTCTGGAGTTCTATCGCACTGAGCTGCCGCATTATCTGGCGCGTTGCGACGTAGTTAAGCTGGAAGGCATCTTCTATGATCACACCTCCCGCACAGGTCCGGTCATATCCGGTGGGAAGTTTACGAAACTCATTGTGCCTTTGAATCCTACGCTTGGGTCGGCCGGATACGCGGTCAACCTGCGTGGCGCGAAAGCATTGTTGAGCCGCCTTTCCATCCTCGATTGGCCGACCGATCACCTTTTGGTCGGCTATGAAGGATACAACGCTACCTTTGGGGAGATCCGGCCCTTGTTGATTCAGCAAGCGGCCGTCGTCAGCAACATCGAGATCGATCGGCGAAAAGAGTGGAACCAATCCAAGACTGACACGTCAACGATGAACAGGTTTCGTCGGCGGGCAGGCTGGCTGGGGCGTGCGTTGCACAGGCCAATCGTCATGGTGCGCAATGTCCTGCTTGCCAAACTTGGTCGAGGCTTTCGCCGTACGCCCGCCCGAGCTCTTTGATCGTCAGGCGAGAGACTCTCGCCTCGGCGTGCGCAGCCGGCGCTTGATCAGGAATTTCGCAATGTAGGCAAACCGCAGCGCGGCACGGCTCGGTGCCCGGAGTTTATTCTGCAGTCGCCGAAGCCGCCGGGAGGCATCAACGTCCAGATCGAATACCTTGCGTTCGTGCTCAAGATTGCTGGTGTAGTCGGCTTGCCGCGCAAGAAAGGGTTCCGTCTCCGCGTAATCGACCCAATGGCGATCATAATATGCGAGCTTATGATCAAAGGGGCGGTCAGCGACAGAGACTGCCTTGAGCAAGGCGATGGCGCCCTCTTTGGTTACAGCATAGGCGGCAGCACCGAGGGTTGGTTTCACGCGAATAACGAGCTCGCTTGTAACGCCTTGCGCAATCAGGAATCCGGATTTCGATGTGTGGGGGTAGTGAATGCCTTCGAATTTCACGATATCGCTTACCGCCAGGAATCTCGGCAGGTCATTCTGGTAGAACTGTCGAAACTGGCTGTCGAAAACGACATCATCCTCGAAGATCATCGCGGCGGGCAGATTCTGCCGCACGATGCGCTTCAATGCGGAGATGTGAGAGAGGTAACAACCGATCTCGGCATCGGTGAGATTACGATTTTCAGACGGATAGACGAACTCGCGATGAACGATTCGGCGAATGAGGTTGATCTTTTTGCGAGCGTCGACGGCGCGGACCTTCTGATAGGCGATACCGAGCCCGCCGAGGGCGCCCGAGAGGCTTCGCCATCGAACAATGTCGCGATCAAGATTGATAATGAGCGCGGGTGGGGCAAATCCGGCCGTCACGGGTTTCCTCGCCAATCTGCAGCAAGCCTAGCGGTTAGCTGATGGAACGAGCGATAGCAACTGTGTTCCGCCTTTTGGCCTCGCTTCGTCAACACGGACGGGAAGCATCGGTAGGGCAGCCGCTATCGCTTTGGGATGGTTGACGACCGCAATCATGGAAGGACCCGCAAAATGTAGGATATTCGCCTCACTGACGTCGACATCCCGGGCAACCTGAACGCCCGCCCGGAAGCCGTCAATGCGGAGCATGATCTGGACATCGATGGCGCCCTGTCCGTAAATGACGCTGGATTTGAGAAAGGTATCTTAGGGATGATGACTCCCGGAATTCATAAGTCAGCGCTGCTGGCGCTGCTGTTTGTTAGTGCGGTGTTGCCCACAAAGCCGGCATGGTCTGCCGGTTGGGAGCTCGTGTTTTCGGACGACTTCAACGGCGACAAGCTTGACCGGACGAAATGGGCCACCCGCTATATCTATAACAACGAAACGATGGACCATTTTAAGGACGAGAACCAGCGCTATCGCGACAATCACGTCGTCTCCGGCGGTGTGCTCAGCCTGGTGGCCAAAAAGACGGAGGGAACGAACCTTTTCGAGTCCGCGATGATCCGAAGCCATCGAACCTTCTATTATGGTTACTATGAGGCTCGGGTGTTTCTGCCGAACGCGAAGGGCGTGTTTCCGGCCTTCTGGCTCGAGGCCGATTACG
>NZ_JBFUGY010000111.1:0-4732 GCF_056402655.1 Bradyrhizobium sp. P3_C3
GCGTTGTCCTGCACCACGTGGTCGGCGGCGAGCGCGAGCACGATCGCGTCACTGGCGCGGTTCTGCGCGAATACCGCGCCCGCGGCGATCGCGGGGCCGGAATCGCGCCGCATCGGCTCGAGGATCACGTCGGCCTCGATGCCGATCTCGGCGAGCTGCTCCAGCACCATGAAGCGATAGGACGCATTGGTGATGACGATCGGACGATCGAACAGCGAGGGATCCGACACGCGCAGCAGCGTGTCCTGGAAGGTCGAGCGCGTGCCGAACAGCGGCAGGAATTGCTTGKGACGCACCTCGCGCGAAGCGGGCCACAGGCGCGTGCCGGCACCGCCGCACATGATCAGGGGAATAATTTTTTGAGACACGTGCGAGCTACTCATGTGAGGGGTTATACAAGGTGATACTGTCGATACCATTCGACAAAGCGGCCCAAGCCGTCGGCCAGCAGCGTCGAAGGCGCGAAGCCGACGTCGCGTTGCAAGGCCGAAATGTCGGCGCGTGTCTCCAGGACGTCGCCGACTTGCATCGGCAGAAGCTGGCGGATCGCGGGCTGACCGATGATCTTTTCCAGCGTCTCGACGAATTCGATCAGATTGACCGACCTGTTGTTGCCGATGTTGTAGACGCGATACGGCGCGTAACTTGTCGAGCATTCCGGCTGCTCGGCGTTCCACGCAGGATTCGGGACCGCGGGCCGGTCGAGCGTGCGGATCACCCCCTCGACGATGTCGTCGACATAGGTGAAGTCACGCCACATATTGCCATTATTGAAAATCTTGATCGGCTCATTGGCGAAGATCGCACGCGTGAACAGATAGGCGGCCATGTCGGGCCGTCCCCACGGACCGTAGACCGTGAAGAATCGGAGACCGGTCACCGGCAGTCCGTGAACATGCGCGAACGTATGCGCCATCAGCTCGTTGGCCTTCTTACTCGCGGCATTAAAGGCTGACCGGATGATTCACCGAATGCTCGGTCGAGTACGGCAAGGTACGGTTGGCGCCATATACGGAGCTCGACGAGGCGTAGACAAGATGCCACACTATGGCGCCGACTGGCTTCGAGCACGGTGACAAAGCCGTCACAATTGGCGCGGATGCTGATGATGGGGTCGTCGATCGACGCCCGCACTCCCGGCTGGTCCGCGAGGTGAACGACGCGATTGGGCGAGACCTCGTCGAACACGCGCGTCACCGCGGCAAAATCCGCGAGGTCGATCTTGTAGAAGCTGCAGCGAAGCCAGGACGGTGCTTGAGCGTTTCGAGTCGCGCACGTTTCAATGCCGGGTCGTAATATGGCGTGAACGAGTCGATACTAACGACCTGTTCGCCACGTGCCAACAGCCGTTCACAAACATGCATTCCGATGAAGCCGGCGGCGCCGGTCACGATCACTGGCCGAAAACTTGTCATCTCATTCATTCCGCGAAGCAATGCCAGACCAAGACATGAGAGGCAAGGACATGACGACCAAGACAATCATCAAACCAAGCGGGTCTCTGTAAGCGCATCGAAATGTGTAGGAAACATGATC
The DNA here is from genome assembly GCF_056402655.1 of Bradyrhizobium sp. P3_C3. Classification (NCBI taxonomy): domain Bacteria; kingdom Pseudomonadati; phylum Pseudomonadota; class Alphaproteobacteria; order Hyphomicrobiales; family Nitrobacteraceae; genus Bradyrhizobium; species Bradyrhizobium sp. P3_C3. The sequence goes on from NZ_JBFUGY010000111.1 coordinate 1,537, forward strand.
CGTCATGCATTGTCGCATGCTATCCGCCTGCCAGTACGCTCGGATCATAGCGTCACATGTGCTACACCTCATAGATCGTATATTCGGCGCGATTGCCCACTCTTGAGGCATCGTTCGCGCGAAATACCCGCTTAGAAAAAAGATCGGCTTTGAAACTCTCCATCAACGGCAGATTCCCGTCACAGTCGCTCGATATCTACAACCTTGCGGAGCCTCGCGCCGCTCGCGAGCAAGCGGTCCATTGCTTTGACCAATTCGGCGGCGTAACGCTGAACGCCACCAAGCGGATCAGATTGCCAGGCGTCACGGACTTGTGGCATTTACCGCAAGTTGCAAATTTTCCGGATGGAACGTATTCTAGCGGCCTTATCCCGTCTATCGGGGTAACAGATCTTACGTGGCCTTCGAATGGAATATGCGGGTTGCGATCTTATCGGGATCGAAGCCCCACGCCTCGGTGATTTCGAGTTCTCTGATACATCGATATCTACGACGCGCGTAGTCCGCCGCCGTGCCGAGCCGCGACGAACCGAAAGTTTGCGGGGTGGTGGCGCTGCCGCATGGGTAGCAGCTGGGCAGACCTAGCCACCGACAAAGCAGCCCCCTACCCGGTGTGGCCGATGACGATCACACCGAGCGAGACGCGCGCGCCCTGCGCCGGTGCACCCACTGTTGGCCGCCCAGAAGGCCGGCTCGCGCTGACAGACGGGTCGAGACAACTCGCGCGCTGTATTCGGCACCTATCACGAAGCGAAAGAGCGGCCCGAAGCTCATCGCGGACGCGGGACCGACAAAGTGAAGTCCCGATACCGACGTTTCGAAGCTGGCGTTCAGTTTTGGCGCCCGCCCGAGACGTTGGATGGCACACCGCAGATGCTCAGAGATGAACGTCAGACGTCCAACATCGATCTCGTATCCGCTACCGGCGATGACATGGTCAACCATCAGCCGACGTTCACCTGCATCACTTGCAAGGCGCAGCGCCACACGCCCGGACACTTCGCGCGCATTAACGACAGTTGCTCCGAGATGGATCGGCAACCGAGTTTCAACTCGGGGGCGGAGCCACCATGCCCCCTCTGCTGGCAGGTGGCCTTCAACGAACCGAGTTCGCCATCTGGCGGGCACTCGATGCATCGCGCCCGGAAATTGGGTAAGCGCCTTGGCTTTTAGCCCGCGGCCCAGCCCTGAGATAGGCCAGCGCAGGCGTTCCCAGAAACTAGGTTCGAGCGAGGAGCGATCATGCCAGCGAACCGAGCTCTCCCGTACGAGGAGTTGGGGCCGAGCGCCAGCTTCGCACAATAAGGCAGCCGCTTCGAGAGCTGATTGACCAGCCCCTATCACCGCGACGTCGCGCCCTGTGAACGCAGCGAAGCTGGTAACCCCGGACGTATGGACTGCAAGATCCGGTGGCAGGGATGCGAGCACGGGCGGAACATACGCAAAGCCTGACAACCCGGTTGCAACTACTACCCGACCTGCGATGAATCGTTCTCCATCAGAGAGAGAGATAACAAAATCGTCACCCTGCCGATCGACATTCTCGACCTCGACGGGCTCGACCCAAGGCACGTTGTGTTGCTGAAACCAACGCCCGTACTCCGTGAAATTCGCGATCGAGCATGGCTCGAAAGTCTCAAGTCCGCGGGGCCCATTATAATCAGCGAAGGAATAGCCCGGCGCCGGTGTAGAAAGATTGGTCCCAAAACAGAAGGATTTGAGATAGCGCTCGCCGCCGGCCTCGGAGATATCAGACCAGAATCGCATCGGGTGTCCAAAAATGCGATTTCCTACCTTACGCGCCGAAAGATGTGCGGCGAGCGAAAGTCCATAGGGACCGGCTCCGATGATCGCGACGGCGACCCGGCTCATGACGGTTCCTGGACTTGCTGTGGCATCCAAGCGGCGTCTAGCGCTGTCAAACGCATGAACCGCGGTAAAGCTTTGACGCCCAGATAGATTTGCGAGAGGGAATGGATTAACGAAGGAACTGGATCGCTGCGGTCGGCGACGTAATCGACCGCATCGGCTGCGTTCTTTCGAAGCCAGGCACGCCAATACACGCGATCCTCATGCGATATTCGCCTTGTGATAGTCTGAGCAAAAAGGAACGCGCGCACGGAAAATCTATCGCAAAAGACAATTCGCTCACTCTCCTGCACTTGCGCCTTCCTGACTGCTTCGCGCAAGGAAGTAGTGTCACCAGCAGCGCCAAGGCACGCAAGGAAAGGAAGTGGCATACCTCGGCGTATGTCCATCCCGATTTGATTAAACAGGCGCGGGTTAAAGTCGATAACCGCCCAACGGCCATCGAACAAAACAAACTCAACCTCGAAGATTCCAAAATATTCCAACTCTCGACAAAGGCGGCGAACTGCATCTGAAAGCGCCGGGGCTGGTGGCAGCGATTCAAAGCAGAGCCCAACCCCCATGGGCTGGGATCGCTGCAACACCTTGGTTGCGCTACGGGTAACGAACAGCTCTCCTGTCCTATCGATGAACCCTGTCACCGAATGCACACCCTCGCTTCCTACACGGACAAACTGTTGCAGAATGGGCAAGTGGGCATCAGCCCAAAATTGGGTATCAGCCGTCCGGACCCGCTCGCGATCAAGAAACAGTTGATATTTTCTCAACAGTTCACTGCTCGAGTAGGCCACTATCCCCTTATCGTGCCTTAGGCGATGAACATGAGTGCGCGGCTTTATAAGGATAGGATAGGGTAAGTTTGGCGCCAACTCCGCGACATCATCGATGTTTCGTGGATTCCAACTCGGCAACACGGTGAGGCCGGCGTTGATTGCAGCATCCGCGAGAAGCTTCTTGTCAAGAATGCGCTGCAAGGTCGCAGTCGACGGTTGATACATACAAAAATACCGAGCCAGAAGTGCGGCGTTTTTTGCGTATATCCAGGCAGTCTGGTCCGACGTCGGCAACAAGATCTTGCCGTGATCGGCCGCACCAATCGCCACAAGCCGTTCAAGAAACGGTTGGCCTTTGCTTTCCGGCGGCGCGGAATAGACGCGTGCCGTGTGACGTGACCAGGCTGCAGCGTCAAGGCGTTGGCTTGACAGGACGCCGACGTCGATATTGTTTCTCACGAGATGGCGGACAGCAGCGATCGTTCCACCAAACGAAGCGGACGCTAAAAGCACAGAAAGATCTTTGTTTGAAATGCACACTATATACCATCTTC
>NZ_JBFUGY010000112.1:0-4672 GCF_056402655.1 Bradyrhizobium sp. P3_C3
GAGAACCCCTCATCCGGCGCCATAGCCGATGCGAAGCATCGGCGTCCTTTTAAGGACGGCGGCCACAGGCCGCCTATGCCACCTTCTCCCACAAGGGGAGAAGGAAGAGCGCATCTACTACCGCGGCGCCATGCGGATGGCGCCGTCGAGACGGATGGTCTCGCCGTTGAGCATCGCGTTCTCGACGATATGCACCGCGAGCGAGCCGTATTCCTTGGCATCGCCGAGGCGCGAGGGATGCGGCACCTGGGCGCCGAGGCTCTTGCGGGCTTCTTCATTCAGACCCATCAACAACGGCGTGAAGAACAGGCCGGGCGCGATGGTGTTGACGCGGATCTTCTGGCTGGCGAGATCGCGCGCGGCCGGCAGCGTCAGGCCGACGACGCCGCCCTTCGAGGCCGAGTAGGCGATCTGGCCGATCTGGCCTTCATAGGCGGCCACCGAGGCAGTGTTGATGATGACGCCGCGCTCTTCTCCGACGGGCTCGATCGTGACGAGGCGCTCGGCGAACAGACGCAAGCAGTTGAAGGTGCCGATCAGATTGACGTTGATGATGCGCGCAAACTTTTCGAGCGGATAGATGCCGTCGCGGCCGACGATGCGCTGCGAGCCGCCGATGCCGGCGCAGTTCATCAGCACGCGCGCGACGCCGTGCGCGGCTTCCGCCTTCGCGATTGCAGCCTTGATCTGCTCCTCGCTGGTGACGTCGGCATGAAGCGCGACGCCCTTCACTTCGGCAGCGACCTTCTCTGCATTGTCCTTGTTCTGATCGATCACACCAATCTTGGCGCCCTTGGCGGCCATGGCGCGCGCGGTCGCTTCACCAAGACCCGAACCACCACCGGTGATGAGAACGGCTACGTCTTTCAATTCCATGACAGGCTACCTTTCCTTGGGCGTTGCTTCTCTAGACTTGTACGTCTCGGCCGGATTATCCGGCCGCGGCAGCTTCCTCGGCTTGCGTGAGGATGCCACCGCAGATCAGCGTTTCCATGTGCTTGATGTATTGCCGGCAGACGTCATCGGTGACCGGACCGACGCCGGTCGCGCGAGACATCGCGTGCCGGCCAAAGAACAGGTGATCGCAGGCGCCGATCAGGCTGGTGTAGAACAGCACCGGATCGGTGGCACGGAACTCGCCGCGGCTGACGCCCTCAGTGAGCAGGCGCCGGTGGAAGTCCAGCAGCGGCGCGACGAAGAATTTTGAGACTTCGTCGGCAGAGCCTGCATTGGTCTCATGCAGCAGATAGTGAATCAGCCGGTTCATGTAGGGGAACCGGTAATAGGCGCGGATGATGCCGGCGATATGCAGCTTCAGCTTCGCCGTCGATGTGATCGGTTGCGCCAGCAGATATTCCAGGTTGGACATCTCGGTCGCGGCATCGCGCGCGAGCAGCGCCAGCAACAGGCCGTCCTTGTTGCCGAAATGATATTTGACCAGCGCGGCATTGGCGCCCGACTTCTGGGCGATGTCAGAGAGCGAGATCTCGATCGACGAGCGTTCGATCATCAGGTCGCTCGCGGCCACGAGCAATTTCTCTGCCGTGGAATTCTTTCCGCTGGGGAGCCTGTTCGGTACGCTGGTAGTCACGGAGTTCCCTGTTCTCGCCGCTTGAAGCGGCCGCAGATAAGCCGAAGCAGCGCCTCATCACAAGAGTTAATTGATCGATTGACTAAACGATATCGCGCCCATTAAATCCGCGCCGACAATCCAAACTCGATAGAGAACAATCCAGGGAGAGACCGACATGGCCGAGGCTTACATCGTCGCCGCTGCGCGTACCGCGGGCGGGCGCAAGGGGGGCCGCCTCGCCGGCTGGCATCCGGCCGATCTCGCCGCGAAGGTGCTGGACGAACTGGTCGATCGCACCAAGGTCGATCCTGCCCTGGTCGAGGACGTGATCATGGGCTGCGTGATGCAGGTCGGTGAGCAGTCCAACAACGTCGCGCGCAACGCGATCATGGCCTCGAAGCTGCCGGAGAGCGTTCCGGGCACCTCGATCGACCGGCAGTGCGGCTCCTCGCAGCAGGCGCTGCACTTCGCGGCGCAAGCCGTGATGTCCGGCACGATGGACGTGGTGATCGCCGCCGGCGTGGAATCGATGACGCGCGTACCGATGGGCCTGTCCTCGCAGCTTCCGGCCAAAAACGGCTTTGGCAATTACAAGAGCCCGGGCATCGAGGCGAAATATCCGAACATCGTGTTCAGCCAGTTCACCGGTGCCGAGATGATGGCCGAGAAGTACGGCCTCTCGAAGGATGACCTCGACGAATACTCCTACAACAGCCATCAGCGCGCGATCGCGGCAACGCAAGCCGGCCACTTCAAGAAGGAGATCGTGCCGCTCGAGATCACCCGCGCCGATGGCAGCAAGGACACCCACCACATCGACGAGGGCATCCGCTTCGACGCCACGCTCGACGGCATCAAGGGCGTCAAGCTGATTGCCGAGAACGGCAAGCTCACCGCGGCCAGCGCCAGCCAGATCTGCGACGGCGCATCCGGCATCATGGTCGTGAACGAGCGCGGCCTCAAGCAGCTCGGCCTCACACCGCTGGCGCGCATCCACCACATGACCATGACCGGCGGCGATCCCGTCATCATGCTCGACGCCCCGCTGCACGCGACCAAGCGTGCGCTGGAGAAGGCCGGCATGAAGATCGACGACATCGATCTGTTCGAAGTCAACGAGGCCTTCGCCTCGGTGCCGACCGGCTGGCTGAAGACCACCGGGGCCGATCCTGACAGACTCAACGTCAATGGCGGCGCCATCGCGCTCGGCCATCCCCTTGGCGGCTCCGGTACCAAGCTGATGACGACGCTGGTCCACGCCCTACACCAGCGCGGCAAGCGCTATGGTCTTCAGACCATGTGCGAAGGCGGTGGCATGGCCAACGTGACGATCGTGGAGCGGCTGTAAACTGCTGCTGCCACACTAACGGTGTCGTCCCGGCGAAAGCCGGGACCCATACCGCGAAATCTATCGATTGTGGTTGGTCGCAGTACCGAACGACAATCCTCTGCCAAACGACGCCCTGTGGTTATGGGTCCCGGCTTTCGCCGGGACGACATCTCGTGTGCCTTGGGACCTACGCTTATGACCCATCCGTCCGTCTACGCCAAAACCACGCCCGACAAGATCGCCTACCAGATGGCCGGGACCGGCAAGGCGATCACCTATCGCGAGCTCGACGAGCTCTCGAACCAGGGCGCAAACCTGTTCCGCTCGCTCGGCCTGAAGGCCGGCGACCACATCGCGCTCTTGATGGAGAACCGTCTCGCCTTCATGGAGATCTGCTGGGCCGCGCAACGCAGCGGGCTCTATTACACCGCGATCAGCCGCTATCTGAAGCAGGACGAGATCGACTACATCATCGGCGATTGCGGCGCCAAGGTCGTGATTACCACGCCGAAATGCGCCGACCAGATCAAGGCCCTGATCAAGGGGACCGCGGGCGAGCCGATCTTCTACATGGTCGACGAGCCCCAGCCCGGCTTCCGCTCCTACGACAAGGAAGCGTCCGCACAGCCGACAACGCCGATCGCGGACGAAGTCGCCGGCTACGACATGCTGTATTCGTCCGGCACGACCGGTCGTCCGAAGGGCATCAAGAAGGCATTCGAGGGCAACAAGATCGACGTGCCGAACGCCTTCCTGCGCGTACTCTGCGCCGACATGTGCGGCATGAATGCGGAGAGCACCTACCTCTCGCCGGCGCCGCTCTATCACGCGGCCCCTTTGCGCTTCAACATGATGGCGATCGTTCTCGGAGGCACCTCCATCATCATGGAGCATTTTGACGCCGAGGATTTTCTCAAGCTCGTCGAAAAGTACAAGGTCACGCAGTCGCAACTCGTGCCGACCATGTTCGTGCGCATGCTGAAGCTGCCCGACGAGGTCCGCGCCCAGTACAACGTCTCGACGCTGAAAGGCGCGATCCACGCCGCAGCTCCCTGCCCGGTCGACGTCAAAGCAAAAATGATCGAATGGTGGGGACCGATCCTGATCGAGTATTACGCGGGCTCGGAAGGCAACGGCGTCACCGTCTGCAATTCGAAAGAATGGCTGGAGCATCGCGGCAGCGTCGGCCGCGCCGTGGTCGGCAAGATCAAGATCCTGGACGAGAACGACGAGGAGCAGCCGGTGGGCGAGATCGGCACGGTCTATTTCGCCGATGCGCCGGTTTTCACCTATCACAACGATCCAGAGAAAACGAAGAAGGCCTACAACGCCAAGGGTTGGTCGACGCTCGGCGACGTCGGCTACCTCGACAAGGACGGCTTCCTGTTCCTCACCGACCGCAAGTCCTACATGATCATCTCCGGCGGGGTGAACATCTACCCGCAGGAGACCGAGGATGTGCTCATCACCCACCCTGAGATCGCCGACGTCGCCGTGTTCGGCGTCCCGAACGAGGAGATGGGCGAAGAGGTGAAGGCGGTGGTGCAGCCGCACGACATGAGCCGCGCCGGCAAGGCGCTCGAGGCGGACCTGATCGCCTACTGCAAGACGCGTCTCTCGGCGATCAAATGCCCGCGCTCGATCGATTTCGAAGCCGAGCTGCCGCGCACGCCGACGGGCAAGCTGGTAAAGCGACATCTGCKCGACCGGTATTGGCCGAAGATCGCGGCGAAGATTTAGTGCCCGCTCTTTCTTACCCTCCCCTGGAG
>NZ_JBFUGY010000113.1:0-4633 GCF_056402655.1 Bradyrhizobium sp. P3_C3
GCTCCACATAATATCAGCGGTGGTGCCGCGGCGCCTCGCCGGGTGGCGGGGCGCCGCGGGCGCTGCGGTCACCGCGACCAGATCAGCGCATGTTCGCCATCTTCGCCTTCGAAGAGGTTGGCGTAGATGGGGGCGGTGAACGACGGATCGTCGAGCTTGACCGAGTGATAGACCCGGTCGTCCTTCGAGGTGCGGCGCCATGCGGCACCGATCTCGACGCCCGAGACGACGACCCTGAGGTCCGGCGCCTTCTCGCTGGCGGTGGCCGGATCGCTGGGGGTCAGGCGGGCCTGGACGTTGAACGCCAGGGTCTTGATGGTGCCCGTGTAGCTGCCGTCGCTGTTGCGGGCGAACGTGCCGATCTGTGTCATGATAGTCTCCTTCGCTGTGCTCAAGCCCGCGACCATCGCGGCCTTGTGGCGATCAGGAGCCCCGTGACGGCCGACCCGCACCCATCGGGCCGCAGCAACGCGGAGGACGGCGGGCGAAGATCTTGTTGCTCCGCGAGGAGCCGGCATGGCCGGCGGGGAAGAAGATCGAACGACCGCTGTTGCGGGGAAAAGGCCGGGTCGAAGACCGCATCATGGGGCCGGTCCGCCACAGCCAAGGCCTGCGAGGACGTGGGCGCCACAGCGCGGGAGCCGCAACCGGATCGGCTTGCCCGCGTATCGATGACAGATGCCAGCATAACTGCCGGCGTTCCGAACATCAGGCACGTCGGGCCATAGTCCCGCCTCCAATATCCAGGAGGAAGCGCATGCCGACAGGTGTTTATGTTCGTAAGAACTCAGTCATTGGCCGCTTGGAAGCTGGCATGGCCGCGGATCATGCGGACGGCTTCGAGCAGTGGCTCCGCGAGCGACGATATACGCCACTCACCATCATCGAACGGATGCGGTTGCTTGCAAGCTGGACGCAATGGTCGCGCGAAAACGGCTATGCGCTCGGCACGATCCGCGGAGCGCACGCGGCATCGTTCGCCTTGATCGAGGCGGGATATCGCCGCCGGTTCCGCGGCGACATCAACAAGGATGCCGCGGAAACCGGCAAGCTGTTCATCAGCTATCTGGAGCATCGCGGCGTGTTGCCGCGCCTGCCGGCGAAGCCGGAACCAGCTCTGATGACCGAGTTTATGGGCTGGGCGCGCGAGCAACATGGCCTCGCGGAGACAACGCTCGGCACCTATCGCATCGCGATCCTGCCGTTCATCGCCCAGCTCGGCGATGACCCTGCTACCTATGATGCTGCCGCGATCCGAAGCTTCATGCTGGCGCGCGCGGGCACGGTATCCGGTGCCCGTCTGAAGGGCATCGGGGTCGGGGTCCGCGCGTTCCTGCGCTTCCTGATCGCGACCGGGCGCTGCCAGCCAGGGCTCGATCATGCGATGCCCAAGGCAGCGACCTGGCGGCTGACATCGATCCCGCGGTTCCTGCCCGACGCCGATATCGTGCGGATCCTCGCCGCGTGCGAGGGGGAACGCCGCCTGCGCGATCGCRTGATCATCCTGTTGCTCGTACGGCTCGGCATGCGCGCGAGCGAGGTCGCTCGGCTGACGTTCGATGACATCGACTGGCGGCGGGGCAGCATCCGCCTGCTCGGGAAAGGACGGCGGGAGGAACTGCTCCCGCTCAGTCAGGAGGTCGGCGATGCGATCATCGCTTATATAGAGCGTGCGCGGCCGGCGATGCCGGCGCGCGCGTTGTTCCTGACGCAGACCGCGCCGCTCAGACCCATCAACCGCATCGCCGTCAAATGCCTCGCGTCGGCGGCGTACCGGCGCGCCGGCATCGACTGTCCGCATAAGGGTGCCCATATCCTGCGCCATACGGCTGCGACCGCGATGCTGCGCCACGGAGTCAGCCTGGCCGATGTGGGCAGCGTGCTGCGTCACCGCGCGGCGGCAATGACCGCGCATTACGCCAAGGTCGACTTGGGACTTCTATCGACCATCGCGCAGCCCTGGCCCGGGAGGTCATCATGCTGATCGACGGCGCGTACCGCTACATCGAGCTGCGCCGTTCGCTCGGCTTCAAGCTCCGCAAAACATCCGCTCATCTGGCTTCGTTCGCGGAATATGCGGCGAGCGTCGGTGACGTCCATGTGCGCAGCGACACCGCGCTGGCATGGGCGGCGGCAACGTCCTCGACCCAGGACAGCTATTATCGAAGGCTCCAGGAACTGGCCCTGTTCGCCCGCTTCCTGCGTGCCGAAGATGCTGGACACGAGGTGCCGCAGCACCATCTGTACTATCGGCCGCGATCGAGGCCGGCGCCTTATATCTTCTCGACCGAAGATGTGGCGCGGATGCTGTCGGCCGCACGCGAACTGCGTGCAACCCGGCTCAATCCGCTCAAGCCACATACCTACGAGATGCTGTTCGGCCTGATCGCCGCAACTGGGCTGCGCATAGCCGAGGCGCTCAAGCTGCGGCTCGACGACGTGCTCGCGGACGGCGTGCTGCATATCCGTGCGACCAAGTTCAACAAGAACCGGCTCGTCCCGCTGCATCCGAGCGTTGTAGCAAAGCTCGACGCCTATCTGGACGTCCGCCAACGCTATGGCGGCCTTGAAAGCCGCCTGTTCCTGACAGAATGCGGCCAGCCCTTGCCCAATAGCACGGCTCGCCATGTGTTCCACGGCGTGTTGCGGCGGGCCGGAATCGCCACGGATCGGTCGCGCCGTCCGCGCCTGCATGACCTTCGCCATACGTTCGCGACGCGCGTGCTGGAGCAGTGCGCTGCCGGACGGGAAGAGGTGGCCCGCGACTTTGTCGCGCTCTCCACCTACCTTGGGCACGGTCATATCAAGCACACCTACTGGTATCTGGAGGCGACGCCCGAGTTGATGGGCGACATCGCGGCTGCCGCCGAAATGCTCGCCCTGGGGAGGTACGCATGACGCCGATCGCCCCGCTCATCACCGACTTCCTGCGCGAGCATATGCCGTGCCAGCGCGGCCTCAGCCCACACAGCTGCGACACCTATGCGTATAGCTTCAGGCTGCTGTTCGCGTTCGCGGCGGGGCGGCTGCGAACGCGGCCATCGCAGCTGACGCTTGAACAGATCGATGCCGAAATGGTGCTCGCGTTCCTCGCTCACATCGAGCGCGAGCGTGGCAACAGCCCCGCCACCCGCAATGTCCGGCTCGCCGCGATCAAGGCGTTCATGCGTTACGTCGAGTTCAAGCATCCCCGCACGCTCGAACAGATCGCGCAGATCAATGCGATCCCGGGAAAGCGGTACGATCAGAAGTTGATCCGCCACCTGACGATGGCGGAAGTGCAGGCCGTGCTCGACGCTCCCGACCTTCGCAGCCGCTCGGGAATCCGCGATCGAGCCATGTTGCACGTCTGCTTCGCAGCGGGCTTGCGCGTATCCGAGCTGGTCGGTCTGCGCCTGGAAAACGTCACCTTGCAACCCGCGCCCAGCATCATGGTCATGGGCAAGGGCCGGCGCGAACGGAGCCTTCCGCTCTGGAAGGAAACCGCGCGCGACGTTCGCGCTTGGCTGGCGGTCCGTGGGCGAGCGCCGGCCCCGGAGCTGTTCGTCAATGCCCAGGGCGACGCGATGACTCGGGCCGGGTTCGAGTACATCCTGGAAAAACATGCCACGACAGCCGCCCGCGTCTGCCCGACCCTGGCGGGGCGCACGCTGACGCCACACCTGTTGCGGCACAGCTGCGCGGTCATCATGCTCCAGGCCACGCGCGACATCCGCAAGGTCGCATTGTGGCTCGGTCATGCCGACATCCGGACCACCGAAGTGTATCTGCGGATGGACCCGTCCGAGAAGCTCGAGGCGGTCGAGGCGGTGCTCCCGCCGGCGCTCCGACGCGGTCGGTTCAAGGCACCTGATGCGCTGATCGCATCGCTGATGGCGGACCCGCATGCCGTGCCGACTTGAGGTGCCTATAGGCTTCCGCGCAGCGGCACGAACGAGCCGAAGGTGCTGGTCACCTTGGTCGCTCAGCCGCGCCATGGCCTCTTTGGATGGCTTGTCTGGCGGCGATCCCGCCGGGCGTGCAACGGCTCCGCCCGACCTTCTTCCCCGGCGCTGAAGCGCCTTCCTCGCGAGGCAAGAAGCCCGGGCTGCGCCGTCCTTCGCTGCGCTTCGGCCACAGGTGCAGCCCGGCGATCACGCCGCCTGATCGACCGCCATCGAGGCCGCATCGGGCGGCTTCGAGGACCAAGGAGACTATCATGACACAGATCGGCACGTTCGCCCGCAACAGCGACGGCAGCTACACGGGCACCATCAAGACCCTGGCGTTCAACGTCCAGGCCCGCCTGACCCCCAGCGATCCGGCCACCGCCAGCGAGAAGGCGCCGGACCTCAGGGTCGTCGTCTCGGGCGTCGAGATCGGTGCCGCATGGCGCCGCACCTCGAAGGACGACCGGGTCTATCACTCGGTCTAGCTCGACGATCCGTCGTTCCCCGCCCCCCTCTACGCCCACCTCTTCGAAGGCGAAGATGGCGAACATGCGCTGCTCCGGTCGCGGTGACCGCAGCCCCCGCGGCGCCCCGCCACCCGGCGAGGCGCCGCGGCACCACCCCTGATATTATCTGGAGCGCGAACACGCCAAAACCGGCGGACAACCGCCACTCCGGACACCTAACTCCGCATAATCATGCGC
>NZ_JBFUGY010000114.1:0-4065 GCF_056402655.1 Bradyrhizobium sp. P3_C3
CCTCAGGCTATGGCTATCAATTGACCGCTCCCGGACACGCGGCTAGTCTTTGTTACGCAAACGCAATCAAGCGCTTGGCCCCCTGGATGGGAGGTCGGCATGCGCGATGCGGGCCTTGAACGAGCCATCGATGCGGCGGGCGGCGTTGCCGAGCTTGCCCGAAAGATCGGTATTGCCCAGCCCTCGGTGTCGAACTGGAACAGGGTGCCCGCGCAACGTGTGATTGCGGTCGAAGGCGCAACGGGTGTGTCGCGCAAAGTGCTTCGTCCCGATCTCTATAGCGAGCCGGCCGCGCCGGAAGACGCGGTTGATCCGACCGATGCCGCGCGCGCGCAGGAATACGCGCTGCTTGCAACCTTGCTCTCGTCCGCGCCGTCGGCCGCATTGCTCGAGCAGATCGCGCAACTGCATGGCGATGCGACGCCGCTTGGACGCGCCCATGCAACCCTTGCAGAAGCTGCATCGGTAGCGGCCGTATCCGAGGTCGAGCGCGAATATTTTGACCTCTTCGTCGGTCTGGGTCGCGGCGAGTTGCTGCCTTACGCTTCCTATTACTTGACGGGGTTTCTCCACGAACGTCCGCTGTCGCGCCTGCGCGACGATCTCGCCGCGCTCGGCATTGAGCGGGTCGAGAGCAATTTTGAGCCCGAGGATCACGCGGCGACGCTGTGCGAGATCATGGCGGGCCTTGCGGTGGCACGCTTCCCGGTGCCAACGGAAGCACAGCGCACATTCTTCGAGAAGCATGTGTCCCGCTGGATGGGACGTTTGTTTGCCGACATGGAGAAGGCGGAAAACGCCAAATTCTACCGGTCGGTCGGAACACTTGGACGAAATTTTCTGGAAATCGAATCCGAGGCTTTCACGTTCGTCAACTGACCAGCGCCGCTGGTCCAGGAGAGATGCGATGAGGGACGAGCAGAGAACGACAGTCGGACGCCGCGATTTCCTTCGCAAGGTCGGCATCGGCACGGTCGGTGCGGGCGCGACGCTGGCAACGCCCTTGATCACGCCTGCTCAGGCGGACAGCGAGACCGACGATGAGAAACGCAAGGCGCGCTACAAGGAGACCGATCATGTGAAGGCGTACTACCGTGTCAATCGCTATCCGGGTTGAGAGGAGGCGGCCGTGCTGATCAGGAGAACACAACAGCGTTCCGAATCCGCTTCACGCGGATCAATCGCGGGAGGTTTGTCCGGGCAAACCAATGGTCTCGACCGCCGCACCTTCCTGCTCCGGTCTGGCCTTGGTGGCGGCGCTCTCGCTGCAGTGAGCACGCTGCCGGTCGGCGGCGTCCGCAAGGCGAAAGCAGCAGTGGCAGGTCCCCTCACATCGGGAGCAACCGTTCGCAAGAGCGTCTGCACGCATTGTTCGGTTGGATGCACCGTGACGGCGGAGGTGCTGAATGGGGTGTGGATCGGCCAGGAGCCGAGCTGGGAGTCCCCGATCAATCGCGGATCACATTGTGCCAAGGGCGCTTCTGTGCGCGAGCTCGTGCACAGCGAGCGGCGGCTGCGCTATCCGATGAAGCTTGTGGGCGGGCAGTGGACGCGTGTCTCCTGGGATACGGCGATCAACGAGATCGGCGACAAGCTCCTGGAAGTCCGCGAGAAATCTGGGCCCGATTCCATCTATTGGCTCGGCTCGGCCAAAATGACGAACGAAGGCGCCTATCTGTTCCGCAAGCTCGGCGCGTTCTGGGGAACCAACAACACGGATCATCAGGCGCGCATCTGCCATTCAACGACCGTTACCGGCGTGGCCAACACCTGGGGCTACGGCGCGATGACCAACAGCTTCAACGATATCCGCAATGCCAAGACCCAGGTCATCATGGGCGGCAATCCAGCCGAGGCGCACCCTGTATCGTTGCAGCATCTGCTCGAGGGCAAGGAGCTTCAAAAGGCCAACTTTGTCGTCATCGACCCGCGCCTGACGCGAACCGCGGCACACGCGACCGAATATGTTCGGATGCGGCCGGGCACCGACATCCCGGTGCTGTACGGCATGATGTGGCACATCCTCCAGAACGGGTGGGAAGACAAGGAGTTCATCCGACAGCGGGTCTATGGATTCGATGATCTCCGGAAAGAAGTGGAGAAGTGGAATCCGGCAGAAGTCGAGCGTGTCACCGGCATTCCCGGCGAGCAGCTCAAGCGCGTCGCCAAGATGTTTGCTACCGAGAAGCCGGCAACGCTGATCTGGGCCATGGGCCAGACCCAGAAGACCGTTGGCACCGCCAACGTGCGGGCCAGTTGCATCGCACTGCTGATGACCGGCAATGTCGGTGGAGCGGGCATGGGCGCCAACATCTTCCGTGGCCATGACAACGTGCAAGGCGCGACCGATGTCGGGCTCGATATCGTCACGCTGCCGTTCTACTACGGGCTCGCCGAAGGCGCGTGGAAGCACTGGTCGCGGGTTTGGGAAGTCGACCATGAGTTCCTGAAGTCGCGCTTCGACTCCAAGCAGATCATGGAAACGCCCGGCATCCCGCTGACCCGCTGGTTCGAAGCGGTGACGCTGCCGAAAGATCGGATCGCGCAGAGGGACAATGTGCGGGCCGTGTTCGTGCAGGGGCACGCCAGCAACAGCATCACCCGCATTCCTGAATCCCTTAATGGCCTGAAGGCGCTCGAGCTGCTCGTCATCGCCGACCCGCATCCGACGACCTGGGCCTCGCTCTCGGTCGAGGCGGGACGCAAGGATGGAGTCTACATTCTCCCGGTTGCCACGCAATTCGAGTGCAAGGGTTCGCGCGTTGCCTCGAACCGCTCGTTGCAATGGGGCGAGCAGGTCGTGAAGCCGATCTTCGAATCGAAGGACGACCTCGAGATCATCTATCTCCTGGCGAAGAAGTTCGGCTTCGCCGACAAGATGTTCAAGAACATCAAGGTCGAGAACAATCTGCCCGAGGCGGAGGATGTGCTGCGTGAGATGAACCGCGGCAGCTGGTCGACCGGCTATTGCGGGCAATCGCCCGAGCGCCTCAAGGCGCATATGAAGAACCAGGCGAAGTTCGACATGCTGACGATGCGGGCGCCCAAGGACGATCCCGAGGTCGGCGGCGACTATTACGGTCTGCCTTGGCCGTGCTGGGGATCACCTGAAGTCAAGCATCCGGGCACGCCGCTGCTCTACAACACCAATTTGCACGTGATGGACGGTGGCGGCACGTTCCGTCCGCGCTTTGGCGTCGAGCGCGAAGAGAAGCTGCCCGACGGCACCACGCGCAAGGTCAGCCTGCTCGCGGACGGCTCGTACTCGAAGGGTTCGGCGATCGAGGACGGCTATCCGGAATTCACGCTGGCGAGCCTGAAGAAGCTCGGCTGGGACACGGAGCTCACGGAAGCCGAAAGGGCTGTTATCAACAAGATCAACCCGGCCAATCCAGACGTGGTGTCGTGGTCGCTCGACCTGTCGGGCGGAATCCAGCGTGTCGCGCTCATGCATGGTTGCGTGCCCTATGGCAACGGCAAGGCGCGGATGAATGCGTTCGGCTTGCCCGACCCCATTCCGGTACACCGGGAGCCGATCTACACGCCGCGCGTCGACCTGGTCGCGAAATATCCGACGTTGCCCGACGCCGAGCAGTTCCGGGTGCCCAATATCGGCTTCTCGGTGCAAAAGGCGGCGGTCGAGAAGGGGATCGCGAAGCAATTTCCGCTCATCCTGTCGTCCGGCCGTCTGGTCGAATATGAGGGCGGCGGCGAGGAGACGCGCACCAACCCCTGGCTCGCCGAATTGCAGCAGGACATGTTCATCGAGATCAATCCAGCCGATGCCGCCGAGCGCGGCGTCACGGACGGTGGCTGGGTCTGGGTCACGGGCGCAGAGAACAATTCGAGGGCCAGGATGAAGGCGCTCGTCACCGAGCGTGTCGGCAAGGGCGTTGCCTGGATGCCTTTCCACTTCGGCGGTTGGCTCGCAGGCAAGGATCTTCGCAGCAACTACCCCAAGGGCACCGATCCGATCGTGCTCGGCGAAAGCGCGAACACGATCACCACCTACGGGTATGATCCCGCGACGAACATGCAGGAGACGAAAGTCACTCTCTGCCAGAT
>NZ_JBFUGY010000115.1:0-3470 GCF_056402655.1 Bradyrhizobium sp. P3_C3
AGCTGCCGAAGAGGCAAGGTGCAAATCTGGATGAACCCTGAATGACGACATTCTCGGTAGCAATCAGACCGCCTGACTCACTGCGCTTCGAGCGCGAGAAATTGATTGGGCGATTGCTTCCGCGGATATCATCGTGGCCAGCGGCCGGGTGCCGCGTTCAAAGGCCGGACATATGACCGCACCGTCATCCCTTGTTCAACCAGAGAAAGATCTTGCAGCCCGGGCCGTTCCACATATGAGTCAGAGCCATATTTACAGGCCGATTGACAACCATTGCCCGCGCCGCACGTCGCCCCCTTCGTCGCGACGGCATTGGCGCAAGTCGAGGGAGCGCTATCGATCGGCGAAGCCCGCCTGATGGTGGGGCATCGCGATCCGCATGATGGCGTGCGCGCCGAAGTCCCGCGCGGGCTACCACTTCACTGCCGCCATCGGCTTCGATCCTTGCTTGAGGACTACGCGCCGACGATCCCGACCGGGCCAACGATCAACACACACTCGCCGGGAGAAGCTGGGCCGCGGTCTCGAACACTTCCGCAAGGAAGGCGCGAGGTTGATCCCGCCACCGACCGCGACGATCCTTACGAGGACGAAGTCTACCGGCTGTGGGCGATCAAGCAGCAGAGCAAGTGTCCGAGAGGCCCGCGTCATTTTCGTCTGCGCCGTATCCGTTTGCTGCTGAGCCGTTTGGCGTTTGCCGCCACCTTTCTTCGATACTGCTCAACAATCTTGTTTCCAGATGCGCCAGCCATCAGGCTTGTACCGGCCTTCGCCGCCGCCAAGACCTTTTCACTCACCATGCGCTGGGCTTCTCGTTGAGCCGCTTTGCCGCCGCGCATCAGCTTCGCGATCCGAAGTCCGATCACGCGATTGCTTTCTAGCCCTAGCATCATCCAGTTCCACATGGTGCGATATTCCCAGTCGTTCGAACGGCGTACCATCAGGGATGCCATCAACGGCCACGGTGTGCGCGATGTTCAATCAAACCTGCGTGGCTGGTCAACGGGCGCAATCTGCTCGCTCATTCCCTCCTGAGCCCGCCTCGGCAACACACGTCACCAACGGACTAGCAAGAGTTCCTTCACCTTCACTCACGGATACATCCGAATGGGCGATAGCCGAAGATCACTTGATGCTGAAGAGTGAGACCGCTGCTGCTGGGGGCCAAACGGGGATGTCCGATGGGTGCGGCAGGCTCGCGCTTTGCGCACATGAAGAGAAGTCTCCGCGTTCGGGCGGTCGTTGTCGGCGTTCTGGAGGAGTTGCCGTTTATCTGCCCGGTGGCGGTCGCGATCGGCTCGCTGATCATGATCGGCATCACGCTCTATATGGATTGGTCCCAGTGAGCGGGAAGTGACGAGCGATCTTACCATGGCGGCTTCTGCAACTGACCGATCTCGAATTGCGTCGGTATTCAAATGCAGGTCAGCATTGGTGGCTTGAGCCTCAGTCCGGAAGCTGGGGATATGTCCCCTTGGGTTCTACCAGAACGAGCGAGTAGCTCATTCGAGAGACGACCAGAACACTCACGCCACCACCGCGCCCCTCAAGGAGGCCCCTCGACACAAGGCAGCTCAAACTCTTCAAGTAGCAGACGATCAGAGCCAGACTGTGCCACGGGCGGAGCGGCCATCCCGCTTTCGCTTTTGTGACGCTTTAGCCACGCTTACCGGTGAGGACCTGATCTTGAAACGTAGGAGAGTACGTCATGCCGCCGACCGATCAGTCGCGAAATCATGTTGGCGAACTGAACGAGAGAAAGAATTGCGAGAAATTCCAAAATCATTTCGAAAAGCCTCCGGGTTCGAAAATTCGCTGTTGTAAAACACGCCCCAGCCCGGAGACCGCAAATCTAGAACTGTTTGTTGCGGCGTAAACGCAAAATGGAACAGTTCAACGAAGAACAATAAATCAGTTGCCTTTCGGCAACAGCATGAGGAGATTGCAGCGTTCTCGAAAACACGCTTTCATTGCCGCGACGTGCGCAGCATCGGCTTCACTGCGCGACGATTGCCGCCGCTCCCGCCGCAGGTATCGCAAGTAAGCCACGCGGCTCTGATCTAGCGGGAAGCCGTCACCTTGCCGCCTTGCCGATGTAGGCCCGGCTGCAATCGAGGTGCAGCGTCATTGGCCCGACGCGCTGACGGTCGTAGCCCTTTGGCGATGAGGGCAATCAACGGTGACGGTCTCGGACATCAGCCATTCCTGTTGCGCCGCGCCGCTTTTGAAGGATCGTCGATCTTAGCGTCGCCCTCATTGTGCCGTCTATCGCTTGAGGAAATGACGGCGTCTCAAGACCAGAATTGGTCCTCCCGCTGCTCATCGCCTTGATACTCGCGGAAGTCGGTCGCCTTTCCGTTCTTCATCTGCCAGACGTGGATCTCCGGAAACGACGCGGACAGCCCGTTTCGTTCTGCGTTCACGGTAACCAAGGCGACAACGAGATCGTCTTCAGCCAGCACATTGTGCACATCCATGCTGAACGCGCCTCCCGAAAGCTCCATCGTGCGTTGAAAGAAGCCTCCGACCTGATCGTGACCGGTATAGTCGCCTGATAGGGGACTATGACCGGGAACGTGCCATGTGATGCCGGCGTCGAAAACCGCGAAAACCGAGGGGATGCTTCCTATCGCAAAGTCTTCGTAGGCCTTGCGGATAATCACCGAATTCAAATCGCCCATTGTTGTCTCCCCTAAAAGGGTTAGCACTCCTACGGGACTAATCGTAGTCACGGTGAAGTACAAAGCCCGAATATAGCAACCAATCGGTCGCCTCGAAATGTCTCCTCTTGGGCCCAGCGTCATTTTCATACGGAGCGAAAGTTCGTCGCTGTCAGGCCAAGGCGGACGTTCGCCTTCGCCTGCAACTGCAACAACGGTTTTTCTCGCAGCAAATATCCAGACCTCCCGGCGTCGCGCGGTCCCCGCGTTTTCTACACGCCTCACAGGACCCGGACGACCTCGCGCAACTCCGTTCAATCCGAACGTGGCAGGCGCAAAGAGCGGCGACGGCGGAGCGGCGATGAGGCACACGATGGGCTGTAAGCTTGGCGCGCGCGCCGAGATCTTCGCAAGGCGCTCGGGCGCGGCCTCGATCACTTCCGCAGCGAAGGCGCGAAGCTGATCCCGCCGCCGACAGAGCGGGACGCCTACGAGGCCGAAGCCTATCGGCTGTGGGCGATCAAGCAGCAGGGCAAGTGACCGCGACCTAGTGCAACGATATGTCCGGTGTTGGATGGCGATCTCAACTGATCGACGCAACACTTTATCTTAGAGGAAAAGATGGAGTGTTGGATGGAACGGAGATTTCATAGAGGTTTCACTGCGGCAGAAAAGACGGAGTTATGGGACCGGTGGAAGCGCGGGGAGTCACTGAAGGCGATCGGGCGAGCTTTTGGTAAGCAGTCATCGTCGATCTATTTTCTAGTTGCTCCGCATGGAGGGTTTCGTCCTGCGGAGCGGCGTCGCTCC
>NZ_JBFUGY010000116.1:0-3452 GCF_056402655.1 Bradyrhizobium sp. P3_C3
GTACGGCGCCGGGCTTAAATTGGCCCGGCGGCGGTAAGGTTCAATCTGTTGGGATGCCAACTCAAAGGCCCGCTGGTTCACTGGCGGGCCTACCACCAATAAGCAACCCCTGCCGGTTTACGACAGGGGCTGCCGCGGATGGATGGCCTGAGGCTAGCGCCGGGGCGTCTAGGTGTCACGCCAAGGACCCGCTGAAAGTCAACGCCGCTCGGCGCCTCGGAGCTAGCAGATTTGTTAAGCAGCGCGCATAAATAAGCGGCTTCTTAGGCCGTGTCGGGTTCGATCACGTGTACCAGGGCGGAGTACACGTTTTGGTTTTGCCAATTGTTCTGCAGTACGCATTGCGACCACCAGCACGCTAGCGGTTCGCCAGCTTGACCGATCGAAAAGCGGTCGCGCAAGCCGTGGTCCCCCGACACACGGGCTTTCTAACTCAACGATGCTGCGATATTTTAAAAGCCATGCCTCGGAGCGCAAACCGTAACCTGCCGAAATCTGCAGACCTATTGGCCGCCAAGGACGAGCTTCTTGCTGGTCGACGGATCGTCATTGGTGCTTCGGCTGGACCGCGTCTTAGCGGTAAGAAAGGCATCGTTCTTGGTCAGGGAGCGACGGCCACTCAGGTCAAGGTGCTCTTAGACGGTGCCAAGGGCTACGTGATTCTCCATGCGCGATACGTTGATCTATTCGAGGATCGATCCGCTACCGAGGGGGTCTAGAATTACCGAAATGAAGGCGCGGTACGTTGTTTGGTATTCACCGTACTGGATCTTTCACTAGATGTGCCTGCGATCGGAAAAGGCGGGAAGCCTCTGTCTGGCTTGTCGCACTCCACTGCTGAAGCAGAGGCCGAGAGACTGAACGCTGCCCGCAGCCGACCGAAGGGCCCAGAAAGGGGATGGACGGAAAGGGGCAATTGAACCGCCGGGCGACGCATCGTCGGCGCTTAAAGCGCTAGGAAATAACGAAGGCCGCAGTGATTGAAGTCGCCGCGGCCCGCGCATGGTCAAATCAGACCGGGTAAAAAGATCTAAGTGAAATATGGCCAAATGCTCTATGCGACCTGATCATCCTTTGTGGGACTTCTGGATGCTCGGGGACAAGTGGCCGATCCGAACGGATCGGCCACTTCTGACGTTCGCGACTAATCGCTGCGACCGGCAGTCTTGGCCTGCTTGATCTGCAGCATCACCTGGTCGAGGTTGTAGCTCGCCGGGTCCTGCAGCGGCGGGTACGCAATATAGCTCTCGAGTTCCTTCAACCAGAGCGCCTGGCCGATGGGCAGCATGTTCCAGTCGTAGATGTAGGCTGTCGAAGGAGATCCGATTGTGCCGCCCTGGCCCATGAGCGTCTTGTATTGTGAACCGATCGAAGTCTCGAACGGGTCTCGCTTGATGTTGACGACCTGGGCCCAGTGATAAGGAAGCGCTCCGGCAATAAAGCCCGCCGGGTTGTCGGACACCATCGTGAAGTAGATCTTCCAGTTCTTGTAGCGGACCGCCGACGGATCCTTGCCCGAATAGTAGAAGAAGGTATCGCGCGCCGACGTTTCCGAACGCCCGGAAAGGTATTCGGTCTGATCGACGCCATCGAGCGTCGTCTTCACGATGCCGGGATATTGGCCGGCCTCGATACGCTTCTTCAGCGCGTCTCCCTTTGCGCCACCGGCGATGTTGACAAATGTGGGCAGCCAGTCGAGTGACGCGAAGATGTCGTTCTTGATGGTGCCGGGCTTGATGACCCCCGGCCAGCGAACGAGCGCCGGAGCGCGCATGCCGCCTTCCCAGGTGCTCAGCTTGCCGCCCTTGAACGGAGTGGTGCCGCCGTCTGGAAAGGTGATGGTCTCGGCGCCGTTGTCGGTGGTGAACACGACGATCGTGTTGTCGAGCTGCCCCATGTCCTGGAGCTTTTTCAGCACATAGCCGATGTTGTCATCCATCTGCTTCATGCCGGCCTCGTTGAGGCCCCAGTCCTTGCCGCCGGGCTCGCCGACCATGGCCGCGTACTTGTCATTCAGCACGGTCGTGATGTGCATACGCGCAGGGTTGTACCAGACGAAGAACGGCTTGCCGGTCGTCTTCGGATCGTTGCGATCGATGAAGTCGATGACCTTGGCCGAGATTTCCTCGTCGACACCCTTCGATCGCTCGAGGGTCAGCGGGCCCTGGTCGATGCACTGCTGGGTCCTGGACGAACCATCGGACTTGCACGACAGGACGTTGCGCGGAGGCGTCAGGCAGACCGTCGTCTTCGGATCGACCGCGCCCGGTACCTCCGGGATGCCGGGGATCGGCGTATTCTTGCAGGGCGGGGCAACCGACTGCTGGGTGGGGGACTTGTTGATGTCCGGGAAGCTCACGCCCTGCATCGCATCGAGGTGATACAGGTAGCCCCAGTATTCCTGGAAGCCATGCGCGGTCGGCAGCGCGTCGGTGTGGTCGCCGAGATGGTTCTTGCCGAATTCGCCGGTGTTGTAGCCGAGATCGAGCAGGAACTTGGCGAGCGCCGGGGTGCCGGGCCGCAAATAGGACGGACTGCCGGGCAGTTGCGGAGGAATCATGCCGGTGCGCAACGGGTGCATGCCGGTGAAGAAGGCGTTCCGCCCTGCCGTGCAGCTCTGCTCGGCATAGTAATGCGTGAAGATCGCGCCTTCGTTGCCGATGCGATCGATGTTGGGCGTCTCGCCGACCATCAGGCCGCGATGGTAGATGCTCGGTTGGTACAGGCCGATGTCGTCACCCATGATGAACAGGATATTGGGTTTTTGTGCCGGCTGTGCGGTCGCCGGCGTGCTGGCTACCCCGGACAGCGACATCAATATCGTCGCGCCAAGCAGCGAGGCGCAGGACCTCTTGTGGCAACTGGACGTCTTGAACGGTGGAATTGCGGCAAACGGTGGCTTGTCATTGAATATGCAATTCAACATGGCCTCGCTCTCCCATTATGGTGCGATAGAGACACCTCTCCTGATGCACCGAAATCCAAGGTGGCTCGTGGATGTGTCGATCGGCTCCGCATGCCGCGCAGCCGGCCGGTAGCGTCTGCAGTAATTCGGCGCGCACAAATGCGAGCCGCCTTTGATGACCTTGCGTGGAATCTTGACGTTGGTCGTTCTGGGGTCGTAGCTATCGGCCTCGCGGCCGCCGCGCGGGTTCTCTGGAATGCAGCAGGCTTTTGCAGCGTCAGCCTCATGCCGAGGCGAGTACCAGTCGGACGTCCATTCCCAGACGTTGCCGATCAGATCGTGCAGCCCGTAACCGTTCGGCGGGAATGCGGTAACCGGCGATGTCCGTTCGTATCCGTCGTCCCTGGTGTTCTGGCGTGGAAATTCGCCCTGCCAGGTGTTGGCCATGTGACGGCCCCCCGGCGCAAATTCATCTCCCCATGCGAACTCGGCGCCGTCCAGCCCGCCGCGCGCCGCGAACTCCCATTCCGCTTCGGTAGGCAAATCC
>NZ_JBFUGY010000117.1:0-3449 GCF_056402655.1 Bradyrhizobium sp. P3_C3
TTCCTCGGCTGATCCGTTTGCTGAATATAGCTCGCCCTTTCCTGTCCGCTCCATGAGCGTGGAAAACATGCTTGGCGATATCCAGACCGATTATGCTAACCTCCGACACGGACGCCTCCCTTAAGTGGTGCTAAACACCTCCACTTTGGCACATCGATGCCGTCGGCGGGGCGTCCACCCCATCATAAAAGGTCGGATTACCAACGCAAAGCGGAAGTCGCCATCTTGAGCGTGATCGGCGGCTTGTGACCCAACTGCGACCTAGTGCACATCGAATGTTGCGGCGCAAAGTCAACTTTCGCCCTTCCAAAATCCCGATTGGAATCCTTACGATGTGGCCCCTCTGAGGCTTTTGGGGATGAGATGAGACGGCGGGAATTTCTTGTCGGGATTGCCGGGCTCCTTTTGCACCCGTCATTCGGCATTGCGCAGCCAGCAGGCTCTGTCCCAGTCGTGGGCGTCCTCTGGCACGCCGGGAGTGCGGAAGAAGAGAAGGATTTTGCGACCCCGTTGCGGGCAGGTTTTGCTGACCTAGGCTACATCGAAGGCAAGACAATCAAATTCGAGGAGCGGTTTCCGGCGGAGCAGAAAGAGCTTTTCGATCGCATGGCGACCGAATTGGTCGACGCAAAGGTCAATGTGATCGTGGCCGGCTCCATCCCAGCGGCGCTGGCAGCTCAACGGGCGACGTCGCTCATCCCCATTGTGCTAGTGGCCAACCCCGATCCCATAGGTCTGAAGCTGGTTGCCAGCCTGTCACGCCCCGGCGGCAATATCACCGGTCTCTCCTCGATGGGCTTCGATCTTGCGGTTAAGCGGCTCGAAGTGGTGAGGGAGGTCATTCCTGCGGCCTCGCGCATTGCGCTCCTGGTCAATCCCTATAATCCCTACGACGGCGAGCGGCAGGCCTCCGAACTTCTACCCAGCGCTCAGAAGCTAGGACTCGTCATCAAAGCATTCGAAGCCAAACACCCCGAACAGCTTCAGCCCGTAATAGAGCAGATTGCGGCGGAAAAATTCGATGCGATCATCATCACCCAGAACGCGATGTTCTACAACGAGCGAAAGCGGCTCGCGCAACTCGGGCGTGCCTACCGCATCGCGACCATGGCCCCCGCTGATCTGTTTTTGGATGCCGGCGCAGTCATGTCATATGGGCCAGTCTGGAGCGCCATGTTCCGGAATGCGGCGCGCTACGTCGATAAAATTCTCAAGGGAGCAAATCCGGCTGAACTTCCGGTGCAGCAGCCGACCCAATTCCGCTTCGTCATCAATTTGAAGGCTGCAAAGGCGATTGATCTCGAAATTCCTCCCATCGTCGTGTCTCGCGCTGATGAAGTCATGGAATGACTGCGTTTGGCCCTTCGGCGAAGTGGCGGCATCGCTCCACGAGGTCCGCTTATTCTTCGCATTTTGACCCACCCCGGACATCCGACCGCTTGCACGACGCGAGCCGCTGCAGGCAATAGTTGTCAGGTGCCACCGGCGATAAGCCGAGCGCCTGCCACATATCCGCGGCCTCCCTCGACACACCGAGGTTTCGTCCGTCTATGCCCTGAAGCAACGACTCCGACCGTGTTGCCAGGACATGGTTTTGCCGGTAACGGCGAAGCTATGCCACGAGCCAAACGACCTCAGCTCTCACCTGCCGCTGGTCAGCCGCGGCGGGATCTGGGACATCATCCAGAGCTCGATCGCTGCCAGGATCGCGACCGCCGCGCCGATGATCACATGCACCGTCATCGCGGTGGTTCCCTGGAAACCCAATACCCAGGGCGATACGAACGCCCACAAGCCGACGATGAGGTTCAGCCACTCCTCCCACACCGCGAATGCCGCCAGTGCCGCGATCGCAAGGATCGCGATGGCGATACCGGTGATATAGGCGTTTTGAGAGACCGTCCCGGCATCGAAACCGAATATCCAGGGCGAAACGAAGAGAAACGCGCCGAGGATCAGGTTCGCGACGTCACAAAATTTTGCGTTCGTCCAATTCTCTAGCCAATTCTGCATGACACCCTCCATTGGAGGTTTTCCATGTCAAATCAACCGTATGATCGCCGCGCCGGTTCCATCGCGGCCCGCGGCATAATGGCAAGGGAGCGGTGTACCTGCCGCGCCTGCCGCTGTCGCTGCTCGGCCGCGCCGACGTGATCGAACAGCGATGCAGTTTGTTGCAGTGCACGAGCCTCTTCCTGTCCTGGCCCATCAGCGAAGGTCGATCAGAACGATCTGCAAGAATACGCTAAGGACATCCGTATCGAAATAATCAGGCACGGGTCATGTCCCCGCGTCAGGGGAATGGGCAGCTGCAAGCGAGATCGTATACGTCTATTGGATCGGTTCGACCGATACTGCCACCAGGAAACGGGGCCCTAACGTCGCCGGTTTATCAGGGGCTAGTGCAATCGCTTAGAGCCGCGTCCGAATGTTGTCCGACCGGTTGCTCGAAAAGCAGTGCCACTTGATCTGGTTCGCCAAGGATCGCTGCGGCACAACCCATCATGGTCAATGCTCCGGCAACATCCCATAGCGTTACATTTTCTAATGTCGCATTTCCCGACTTTGCCCAAGCCAAGAGCGCAGTGATCATCGCGTCTGAGAAAAATAGAATACTGAGCGCTGGTAAGACGAGCTGGGAATCCAGCAGGAGTATCATCAAGAATGCAGGAGCTGCGACCAGTATGCTCAACACCGCGCATGTGCAAAATGCTTGCCGCCAAGAAGCATTCCTGTTTGTCCAACTTGCACGAGAAAGGATCATTTGATCCTCCTGCATAGGTGCATTTTTTAGCGCCACTGACCTGCTGAACTACTCTGGTCTAGCTGATCGTTTTCCGACGTCTCCCCCATCAATGTTTTGTCCTATGCCGCTGACTCTCAATCAGCGTAAGAATGCCAGCGGTCACCACGGCAATAACGATGACGGCTGCCAGCGCCTCGACAGAGGCCAAGGTCCCGTACCACTTGTTCCAAAGCTCAATCATGTGCTGGCCTCTCGCGAGAGCGCACCCACGATCGATAAGATCTGCTCTCGAAAAAGAACGAACTGTGCGATCAAAAAAGCAATGCTACTCATCGTCGCGCGGTTTTTCACCGCGCGGCAAGGTGACTTACGCGGCACCGATACGCAGGTCGCGCGGGTGTTTGGCGTCCGGATATCGGGTGACGCTGCGATCGAGTAAGCGTGCCGGATCAAGTCTATCAGCGTGATGGTTTCTTCTTAAAGAGCGCTCTCAGCTGCTCCCACTTGGCCTCGATCCACCTCAAAGCCATGAGAAGAGGCTTCTGTAGAATAGGGATGTCCTGTGCGATCAGAAGAAGGCCTAGAGGCAGCATCCAGAGGCCGAAGATAGGCAGAAAGCTGAAGACGCCTCCTAGGATGAGCAACCCGGCGACAACGACACGGACCCAAAACGAGGATGGTTCTCGTAGCCACAGAATGAAGG
>NZ_JBFUGY010000118.1:0-3359 GCF_056402655.1 Bradyrhizobium sp. P3_C3
GTGTTCATAGGCGACGGTCACGGTCGAGCGCGCCACGCCCATCTCGCCGGCAAGCGCCCGCGACGACGGCAGCAGGCCGTCGATCCCGTAGACCCGCGTCAGAATCTGATCCCTCAGGGCTTCGTAGATCTGGCGCGCGCCCATGCGGCCGGCGCGATCGCCGGGAGTCGTCTTCATCTGGACCATCCACATTCCTGGCTCGGCATTCGTCCGAACGGACGATGCCGGAATGTGTTTCTAGTCCCGTTCGCCGAGAGTTTCGACGTAAGCCTTGCCGTAGGGATAAAAATGCTCTTTGTGGCCCTGATCCCAGAGGGCCTTCAGCCCGGGCGCGGTGATGTCCCAGTCCGGACGGCAATTCATGCTGACGGCTCGGAGATCCTGGCGCAGCTCTTCGACGGTCGGGCGTCCGAAGAACCAGTAGCCGTTATAGATCTTGTGAACGCGCAGGCCGGGCTCCAGCACGATGACATGCGGGATCATCGGATTGTGGACGGGATCGGTGTATTCGGCGATGTCGAGATCCTTCTGAACGATCCGCCGCGAATCCGACAGGAAAGGCCAGTGCGCCCCGACGCCGCTGCGATATTCGTTGGTCTGGGTGATGTTGTCGGTGGTGATCGTGACCAGCCGGCAGTAGCCGACCTCCATCTCGCGATGGAGTTGCAGCAGGCCTTCGGCCTGGCGGCGGTCCTTCGGACAGAAGCCGCCGCGGCCGAGAACGAGCACCATCGGATCGCCACCCTGCAGCTCGGAGAGCTTTCGGTGCTTGCCGGTGTGGTCGCTGAGCTCGTAATCGGGGAAGGTTACTCCCGGCATCATGTCAGGTCGCATTGAGCTCTCCCATATCTTCTCGCATGTCTGGCGTGGGTGCCGACACTCACAGATCGATGACGACGTCGCCCTGGGGCCGTGAACAGCAGATCAGGACATTGCCGTCCGCTGGTGCGTCGAGCGGATCCGGCGCATAGCTGACCGCGCCGGCCACCAGCCCGCTCTCGCAGTTGTGGCACACGCCGGTCCGGCACGACCAGCGCACGGGAACGTCGCAGGCTTCGGCCAGTTCGAGCAGGCTGGCATATGATGGTCCCCAGCAGACATTGAGGCCGCTGCGGGCGAACGAGACCATCGGACCCGGGCCGGTTGCGCCGGCCGGCAAGTGCGCCCGCTTCTGCGGGGAGGCCGCTATGCCGGGTGTCAGGGATGGTCCGGCGCCAAACATCTCGGTGTGAACGCGATCCGGTGCGACACCGAATGCGGCAAGCCCGCGCGAGAGATCGGTCATGAACGGTGCCGGCCCGCACAGATAGAAATCGCCGTCGCGTGGGACGCCGACGGTTTGAAGCACCCGGAGGTCCAGATGTCCGATCGAGTCGAAATCCACATCGAGACGATCGCCCGGATCGGGCGCGCTGTAGCAGACATGGCTGTGATGGTGGGCCAGCCCAGCCAGCAGCCCGCGCACCTCGGCGGCGAACGCATGTTCGCGACCGTTGCGGGCGCCGTGCAGCCACCAGACCTCTCGCGTCGATGTTTCCGCGGCGAGCGCGTGCAGCATCGCAAGCACCGGCGTTACGCCGATGCCGGCACTCAGCAAGACGACGGGCCGCGCATCTTGCCGTAGCGTGAAACTTCCGCGCGGCGCGCCGATCTGCACAGCGTCGCCAATTCGCACTTCGTCGGCGATATATTGGCTGGCCGCACCATGCGCCTCTCGCTTGATGCTGATGCGCCAGGACACGGCATCGGAGCGGCTCGACAGCGAATAGCTGCGCGTCATCGCCGGTGCAGTGGAGGCGCCGAGCCGCACGACGACGAACTGCCCGGGCAGGGCGGCGGCGACGGGATGTCCCTCCGCAGGTTCGAGGATCAGCGACGTCACGTTGCCGCTTTCGGCGATCTTGCGCGCGACGCGAAACGGCCGGAAGCCGCGCCAGGCCGGAGGCGGGCTCGACGCCGGGCCGAGCCCGGCGTTTCCCGCCGTCGTATCCTTGCGCTGCTGCTCGAGCAGCGCCTCGAAGGAATGACGCCAGCCGCCGCTCAACGCCGGAATTTTCAGCGCGCGCTCCAGGCCGTCGCGCGGGTGGGGCGGCAGGTAGAGCAGCGCATTGATCTCGGACACGCTCATGCGTTCGGGGCCATCAGCGATCTGCGTGATCTCGTCGCCGGCCTCGACGTCGCCTTCCTCGATCACACGAAAATAGAAGCCGGGCCGGCCGTGCCTGACAAGCAGCGCGGCCATGTCCGGCTCCTCCATGCGAATCCCCAGCCGGTAGCAGGTGACGCGTGGCTGCGTCACCTCGAGCAGGGCAGAGCCGATCCTGTAACGGTCTCCGATGCAGACGTCTGTGTCGGCCAGGCCCTCGACGGTAAAATTCTCGCCGAATTGACCTTGGACGAGGTTCGATCGACCGAGGTGCTCCTGCCAGTATTGATAGGACTCCCGCTGGTAGACGTAGACGGCGCGCTGCTCGCCGCCATGACCGGCGGTATCGCCCTGTCCATCGCCGTCGATGTTGAGCCGGCGCACCCTGCGCGGACCACTGACGGGCGTCTTCCAGACGCCGGTATAGACGGTCTTGCCTTGCCACGCGATGTCGCGCGGCAGGCCGACGTTGACGGAGAGCAAACGGGCCATCGGGTTCCCCGGTGTGACGGGCGCGGCTCTGGCGGATTCCAGGTCGCTGCAATGCCAATCTGCATCCATGTCGGAATTTTGGCCCGTTAGTCGTTGTTAGACGTTGCTAGACAGTCTTGTCGCCGGCTGTCTGCGCCCCGATCTGGGGAGCAGACACCGCAAGACGGGAGAGCGCGATGGATGATCAGGCGATACTGGCGGCCCTTCAGCGCCATTGGGCTGCGTCGGATGCGAATGATTTCGAGGCCGAGCATGACATCTACCGCGAGGACGCCGTGCTCGACTATCCGCAGTCCGGCGAGCGCATCCGCGGCCGCAGAACGATTCAGGAAAGCCGGTTCGTGCAGCCCAACAAGAAGCGCTTCACGGTCCGCCGGATCGTCGGCGGCGGCGATCTCTGGGTGAGCGAGTTCGTGCTGACCTATGACGGCGTGCCGTCCTATGTCGTCAGTATCATGGAGTTTCGCGAAGGACTGGTGGCGCACGAGACGCAGTATTTCGGTGAGAGGTTCGATCCGTCACCGTCGCGCGCGCATCTTGTCGAGTTGGTAGGGTAGGTCCGCGTCCTCCGTCATTGCGAGCGCAGCGAAGCAATCCAGTCTGTCTCCGCGGAACGATTCTGGATTGCTTCGCTACGCTCGCAATGACGGTGTTGATTAAGCTGCGCGCCAAACGGTCGTGCCCCGGCTCAGCAGCGCCTCTTGGCGGTGCGCTGCTGAGC
>NZ_JBFUGY010000119.1:0-3153 GCF_056402655.1 Bradyrhizobium sp. P3_C3
CGACCAGCTCGTCGAGGCCGGGCTCGTAGATGGGAATCTCGCCGCGATGAAGTGCTGCGATCTTCTTCTCGTCCTTGTCGACGCAGGTGACGTCGTGACCGAAATCCGCAAAGCAGGCTCCGGACACCAGTCCCACATAGCCCGTTCCGATCATCGCGATTCGCATGAAAAACTCTTTCCGTTGAACACGGATGTTCCACTGAACAATCCTAGACCATTTCCCTATCCGGCCGCACGCCCAACATTAGGGCAGGATGCTTCGCGAACCGAATAAACCTTAGCCGCTACGCGTGACAAGAACCGCGGGCATTTGGTGCAACAGGCGACATGCAGTTGCTGCATTCTACATATGCGACAGATACGCCGCGTATGCCTGCTTCAGGCCATCGTGAAGCGACGTCGTCGCGCGCCAGCCGAGCTTTGCGAGGCGGCTGACATCGAGCAGCTTGCGCGGCGTGCCGTCGGGACGCGAGGTGTCAAAGCCGATCTCGCCGCCGTAACCGACGATTTCGGCGACCACGCGGGCGAACTCGGCGATGGTGATGTCCTCGCCGGTGCCGATGTTGATCAGCTCCGCGCCGGAATAGGTCTTCATCAGGTGCACACAGGCATCGGCCATGTCGTCGACATAGAGGAACTCGCGCCGCGGCGTGCCGGTGCCCCAGACGACGACGCTCCTGGCGCCCGCAAGCTTCGCCTCATGGAAGCGGCGGATCAGGGCGGCGACCACGTGGCTCAGTTCGGGATGATAATTGTCGCCGGGGCCGTAGAGATTGGTCGGCATCACGCTGATGAAGTCGCGGCCATACTGGCTGCGATAGGCCTCCACCATCTTGATGCCGGCGATCTTTGCGATCGCGTAGGGCTCGTTGGTCGGCTCCAGCGGGCCGGTGAGTACGGAATCCTCGCGCAGCGGCTGCGGCGCCAGCTTCGGATAGATGCAGGACGAGCCCAAAAACATCAGCTTCTCGGCGCCGTTTTGGTGCGCGGCGTGGATCACATTGGCCGCGATCGCGATGTTGTCGTAGATGAACTCGGCGCGCAGCGTATCGTTGGCGACGATGCCACCGACTTTTGCGGCGGCGAGGAAGACCACTTGCGGCCGCGCTTTCGCGAACCAGTCGAACACGGCGGCCTGGTTGCAGAGATCGACCTCGCGCCGGTCGACCGTGACGAGGTTGACGTCCTCCCGCGCCAGCCGGCGCACCAGCGCGGTTCCGACCATGCCGCGATGGCCGGCGACATAGACGCTCTTGCCCCTCAGCTCAAACGGTGCGTTTGCCACTGGCCGCATCCCGTTTTGCCTCCGCCAGGTCGCTTACCATCATCTCCTCGACGAGCTGGGCGAAGCTGCGCTTCGGCGTCCAGCCGAGCACCTCGCGCGCCTTGCTGGCGTCGCCGACGAGGAGATCGACCTCGGTCGGACGGAAATAGGTCGGATCGATCTTCACCACGGTCTTGCCGCTCGTCTCATCGACGCCGGTCTCCTCGACGCCCTTGCCGCGCCATGCGATGCGGCGGCCGACATGCGCAAAGGACAGCTCGACCATCTCGCGCACCGAGCGCGTCTCGCCGGTGGCGAGCACGAAGTCGTCGGGCTTGTCGGCTTGCAGGATCTTGTGCATGCCCTCGACATAGTCCCTGGCATGGCCCCAGTCGCGCTTGGCTTCGAGATTGCCGAGATAGAGCGTCTGTTCCAGCCCGACCTCGATGCGCGCGACGCCGCGGGTGATCTTGCGGGTCACAAAGGTCTCGCCGCGGATCGGGCTCTCGTGGTTGAACAGGATGCCGTTCGACGCGAACATGCCGTAGGCTTCGCGGTAGTTCACCGTGATCCAGTAGCCGTAGAGCTTGGCGACGCCGTAGGGCGAGCGCGGATAGAACGGCGTGGTCTCCTTCTGCGGGATCTCCTGGACCAGGCCGTAGAGCTCGGAGGTCGAGGCCTGGTAGAACCGCGTCTCCTTCTCCATGCCGAGGATGCGGATCGCTTCCAGCAGGCGCAGCACGCCGATCGCGTCGGCGTTGGCGGTGTATTCCGGGCTCTCGAAGCTGACGGCGACGTGGCTCTGAGCTGCGAGATTGTAGATCTCGGTCGGCCGGATCTGCTGCACCAGGCGGATCAGATTGGTCGAATCCGTCATGTCGCCATAGTGCATCAGGAACGGCACGTTGCCGACATGCGGGTCCTGGTAGAGATGATCGACGCGCGCGGTGTTGAACGAGGACGAGCGGCGCTTGATGCCGTGCACGACATAGCCGAGCGACAGCAGATATTCGGCGAGATAGGCGCCGTCCTGACCGGTCACGCCGGTGATGAGAGCGATCCGCTCACGCATGGCCTGAAGCCTTGAAGTCCTGTCAAGATAGTCGGTCGCACACGTCACGGGCGGCGCAACCACGCCTGCGCAGCCGGTGCGCAACCGGGCCCTTCTTGGACTTATCGGCCCTCCAGGTCAACCCGGATGAAGCGCACCCGGATGAGCGATACGCCCCAGCGCCTGTCGAGAGCCCGGTTCAAACGCCTCCGTCAGGAGCGCTGATAGTCGTCTTCAATCCGGATGATGTCGTCTTCCCCGAGATAGGAGCCGGTCTGGACCTCGATCAGTTCCAGCACGATTTTACCGGGGTTTTCCATCCGGTGGACGGCGCCCATCGGAATGTAGATCGACTCATTTTCGTGCACCGTCTTCACGACCTCGTTCACGGTGACGCGGGCCGCGCCCCGGACCACGATCCAGTGCTCGGCACGATGATGGTGCTTCTGCAACGACAGCCGCCCGCCCGGCTTGACCACGATGCGCTTGACCTGATGGCGCTCGCCATTGTCGACCGACTGATAGCTGCCCCAGGGACGATGCACCTTGAGATGCTCCTCGGTCACCTTCGGCGCGACCGCCTTGAGCTTGGTCACGAGGCGCTTCAGGCCGTTGGCATCCTTCTGGCGCGAGACCAGCACCGCATCCGCGGTGGCGACCACGACGAGATCGTCGACGCCTTCGAGCGCGACCAGCGCCGCATCCGTGGTGACGTTGCAGTTGCGCGAGTCTTCGAACACGGCACTGCCATGCGAAGCATTGCCTTGCGCGTCCTTCTCCGACAACTCCCACACCGCGTGCCAGGAGCCGACGTCGGACCAGCCGCAGGACACCGGCA
>NZ_JBFUGY010000120.1:0-3132 GCF_056402655.1 Bradyrhizobium sp. P3_C3
CCGCCAGACGTCACAACCCCGTCCTCAAGGCCTTCTTTGAGCGCCTCGTGGCCAATGGAAAGCCGAAGCTCGTTGCCCTGATCGCCGTCGCCCGCAAGCTGCTGACCATCCTCAATGTCATGATCAGGACGAAAACACCATGGCAACCCGCTTGACAGCGAACACAGTCGCTCATCCGGCGCTTTGCGCCACCTTCTCCCACAAGGGGAGAAGGAAGAGCTACGCCACCTTGCTACTTCCCTGCGTGATCAACCTCGCCGCGCGCTGGTCGCGGGCGTAGATCCAGAGCCAGCTCAGGGCGACGCTGAGGCGGTGGCGCAGGCCGATCAGGAAGTAGATGTGGGCAATGCCCCAGATCCACCATGCGATGGTGCCGCGCAGTTTGACCTTGCCGAAATCGATCACGGCGAGCCGCTTGCCGATCTGTGCGAGGCTACCGGAGTGCTTGTAACGGAATGCACCTTTGTTCTCGCCACGCAGGCGCGCCTTGATGGTCTCGGCGACGTGCCGGCCCTGCTGCTTGGCGGCCGGCGCGATGCCGGGCACCGGCTTCCCCTCCCAGGCGTTGATCACAACAGTGTCGCCGATCGCAAAGATTTCGGGATGACCGGGTATCGTCAGGTCGTCGTCGACCTCCACGCGCCCGGCGCGATCGCTTGGTGCGCCCAGCCATTCGGCGGCGGGCGAAGCGCGCACGCCGGCGGCCCAGATCCGCGTCTTTGCCTCGAGCAGCTTGCCGCCGAATACGACGCCCTCACGGTTGATCTCGGTGACGGCCTGGCCCAGCACGACCTCGACGCCGATCTTTTCCAGCGAGGCTTGCGCATAGGCCGAGAGATCATCGGGGAAGCCTGCGAGCACGCGCGGTCCGGCCTCGATCAGCACCACGCGTGCCTTGTGGGTGTCGATGTTGCGGAAGTCGGCGGGGAGCGTGTGGTGCGCCATTTCGGCGATGGTGCCGGCGAGCTCGACGCCGGTGGGGCCGGCGCCGACGATGACGAAGGTCAGCCGCGCCGCGCGTTTGGCCGGATCGGTCTCGCGCTCGGCGCGCTCGAATGCAACCAGGATGTGACGGCGCAGCGTGGTCGCGTCTTCCAGCGTCTTCAGGCCGGGGGCGAACTGCTCCCACTCGTCATGGCCGAAATACGCATGGCGGGCGCCGGTGGCGAGCACCAGCGTGTCGTAGGGCACCTCGCTGCCGTCGTCGATCAGCACGCAGCGCCGGTCGGCGTCGACGCCACTCACCGTCGCAAACAGGGTCGTCACCTCGCGCCGGTCGCGCATCAGGTGCCGGACCGGCCAGGCGATTTCGCTGGTCGCGAGCGAGGCGGTTGCGACCTGGTAGAGCAGCGGCTGGAACAGGTGATGGTTGCGGCGGTCGATCAGCGTGATCTCGACCGGCGCGCCCGCAAGCCGGTAGGTCGCCTCCAGCCCGCCGAAGCCGGCTCCGACGATGACGACGCGGTGGGGATTTGCGGCCATGATAACACCCTCGAATCTCGCTGCTGCTCTCCTTCATGTAAGTGCGCATTGGGCGCCGTAGTCCAATAGCCGTCATCAATCGCGGCATAGGCTGGGCGTATCGTCATCCCGCGAAAAAGCGCCGCAGCCTTGGTCGAAGTGAGTAGAATTATATTTCTTGCCATCCTCGATTGGGGCGAAATATGGTGCAGGGGCGGGCGCTGAGCCATTGGCGGCGCGACAGATTTTACGTTCAATAGAGACGACCCGGGGGCGGCGATCACCCCGTTTCCGGGATCAATAATAAGGAGGGGAGTGGTTATGAGGACGGCATTCTGGCTGGCGGGCGCAGCGGCGCTGGTGCTGGCAAATCAGGCTTTCGCCGGCGACACCATCAAGATCGGCTTCGTTTCGACCTTCAGCGGCCCGACCGCCGTGATCGGCAACGACATGCGCAATTCCTTCGAGCTCGCGCTCGACCACATCGGCCGCAAGATGGACGGCAAGCCGGTCGAGGTGATCTACGAGGACGACGGGCAGAAGCCCGATGTCGGCAAGCAGAAGACCGAGAAGCTGGTGCAGTCCGACAAGGTCGACTTCATCGTCGGCTACATCTGGTCGAACGTGCTCCTGGCCTCGCTCAAGACCGCGGTGGATTCGCAGACCTTCCTGATCTCGGCCAATGCCGGTCCGTCGCAGCTCGCCGGCGAACTGTGCTCGCCTTACGTGTTCTCGACCTCCTGGCAGAACGACCAGACGCCCGCCGCCATGGGCCTCTACATGAACCAGAAGGGCGTCAAGAGCGTGTTCCTGATCGGGCCGAACTACGCGGCCGGCAAGGACATGCTCGCGGGCCTGAAGAGCACGTTCAAGGGTGACGTCAAGGGCGAGGAATACACGGTCTGGCCGAGCCAGCTCGATTTCTCCGCCGAGCTCTCCAAGGCGCGCGCCTCGGGCGCCGAGTCGATCTTCGTATTCTATCCCGGTGCGGCCGGCGTGCAGTTCCTCAATCAATATGCGCAGGCCGGCCTGAAGAGCACGATGCCGCTCTACACCGCCTTCACGGTCGACGAGCTCTCGCTCCCGCTCCAGAAGGAGAACGCGCTCGGCGTGCCCGGCGCGCAGGAATGGGTCAACGACCTCCCGAACGAGCAGAACAAGCGCTTCGTCGCCGACTACCGCAAGAAGTACCCCAATCTGCGCCCGACCTATTATGGCGCGCAGGCCTATGACGCGGCCCAGCTCATCAACAGCGCGGTGGTCGCGGTGAAGGGCGACACCAGCAAGAAGGACGCGATGAAGGCCGAGATGGAGAAGGCCAACTTCAAGTCGCTGCGCGGCCCGTTCAAATACGGCAAGAACCACATCCCGGTGCAGAGCTTCTATCTCCAGGACGTGGTCAAGGACGGCGAAGGCCAGCTCTCGCTGAAGACGGTCGCGACCATCGTGGAGAACGACCAGGATCGCTTCCACGACAAGTGCGCGATGAAGTGAGCTGATGCCTCTTCCCCTCTCCCCGCCTGCGGGGAGAGGGTCAGGGTGAGGGGGGAGTCTCCGCGGGGACGAAGGTCGTTGTATTCCTCGATAGTCCCCACATCGTCATTGCGAGCGCAGCGAAGCAATCCAGACTGTCTCCGCGGAGGGACTCTGGATTGCTTCGCTGCGCTCGCA
>NZ_JBFUGY010000121.1:0-3044 GCF_056402655.1 Bradyrhizobium sp. P3_C3
CTACTACGCGTATCTCCTCGCCTTCGACACCAACGAGATTGGCTATTCCAGCGCGGTGACGGTGGTGATGCTGCTGCTGGTCTGCGGCATCAGCCTTGGCCTGGTCTGGATGGGCCGGCGCCGGGAGGCGTTGGCATGAGCGAGCCTTCCCTGCGCAAGGCCACACCGGGCCGGCTGGTCGCGATCGCGGTGACGCTGCTCATCCTGCTCTCGCCGTTCCTCTGGCTGTTGCAGATGAGCTTCAAGTCCAACGACCAGATCCTGCAATTTCCGCCACCCTTGATCTTCACGCCGACGCTGGAGAACTACGTCTCGCTCTGGCACAGCGCGTTCTCGTCCTCCTTCGTCAACAGCCTGCTCAGCGCTTCATTTTCGACCGCGCTCGCCCTGCTGCTCGGCGTCCCCGCGGCTAACGCGCTATCGCGCTGGGCCGGCCGCGGCAAGCATGCACTGAGCTTCGCGATCCTGGTGACGCGCATGGCGCCGCCGATCGCGTTCACGATCCCCTTCTTCCTGTTCTATCGCTGGATCGGCCTGCTCGACACCATCACCGGCCTGGTGCTGGTCTACACCAGCTTCAACTTGCCGCTGGTGATCTGGATGATGCAGCCGTTCTTCGACACCATCCCGGTCTCGCTGGAGGAAGCCGCTCTCGTCGACGGCGCGCGGACGCGCACGGTGTTCACAAAGATCGTGCCGCCGATGGTGACGCCGGGGATCGCGGCGACCGCAATCTCTGCTTCCTCTATGCTTGGAACGATTTCTTCTTCGCGCTGATCCTGACCCGCACCAATGCGCGCACCGCGCCGGTCGCCGTCGTCAACTTCATGAACTACGAGGGCTGGGAATGGGGCAAGATCGCCGCCGGCGGCTCGCTGGTGATGGCGCCGGTGCTGATCTTCTCCCTCGCGGTGCGCCGCTATCTTGTCAGCGGGCTCACGGCAGGCGCGGTCAAGGGTTGACATCATGAAGCTTCCAACCGGCGCTACGCGCACCGTCTTCATCTTCGCCCGTCCCGCCGGCCATGTCGGTGCGCCCAGATACTGCACGCCCTATTTCGAAGCACAGGGCATTTGAATGGCACATGGTGCCGATGGATGTGCACCCGGACGATCTCGCGGAGACGATCCGCGTACTTTCGAAATCGCCCAGCACCGCCGGCTTCAATTTGACCATGCCGCACAAGCCGGCCGCGTTCGCGCTCTGCGACGAGGTCGGGCCCGCAGCGACATTCGAGGGCGTGGTCAACACCATCCGGATCGAGGCCGGCCGGAGATGGCGCGGTGTGCGCTGACCTACAATCGCGCGTGCTCAACATCGTTGGCGTCGAGCCTCTGGTCCGTTATTTGCGCAATGATCTGAAGGCTGCGCGTACCTCATCTGAAAACAGCTTCGGCTCCTCCCAGGCGGCGAAATGTCCGCCACGTTCGACCTCGCTGAAGTAGGCGAGGCCGGGGTACATAATCTCGACCCAACTTCGGGGCGCAGCAAAGATTTCGCCGGGGAACGTCGAAAATCCCACGGGAACCGCGACCGCAGGAGGAGACTTGCCGGCCGCACGGGCTGCGGCCTGTCCGGCCTCCCAGTACCACCGTGCGGCCGAGGCCCCAGTGCCCGTCAGCCAGTACAGCGTGATGTTGTCGAGGATGCTGTCCCGGGTGAGATTGCCCGCGGGCTTACCCTCCACGAACGCTTGGGAAATCTTGTAGTAGCTGTCCGTGTCATGGTCGAGCATCCAGCTCGCGAGCCCGAGGGGTGAATTCAGCAGGGAGTAGCCGATCGTCTGTGGCCGCGTCGACTGCTCTAGGAAGTAGCCAAAGCCACTCGCCCTAAACGTCGCGGCCGCCTTCTGCGCCGCGCGTTCCTTCTCGGATTCTGCGGGCAGCTTGTCGGACATTGCCGCCACACCCGCGAGCAAGTTGACGTGGATGCCGAGAAGTCCCTTGGGTGCCTGGCGCCCCATCGCATCCGTTACTGCCGCTCCTACGTCGCCACCCTGGGCGACGTAGCGCGTGTAGCCGAGGCGATCCATTAGCCCCGCCCACGCACGCGCGATGCGCGCGGCGTCCCATCCGAGTTCGGTCGGCTCACCCGAGAAGCCGTAGCCTGGCAAGGACGGCAGCACCAGGTGGAATGCATCGTCGGGAGTGCCACCATACTTGGTCGGGTCAGTCAGGGGACCGACGGTATCGAGGAGTTCGATGACCGAGCCAGGCCAGCCGTGCGTCATGATCAGCGGCAGCGCGTTCTCATGCCGGGACTTGACGTGGATGAAATGGATCTTCACCCCGTCGATCACGGTCGTGAACTGTGGCAACGCGTTCAGCCGTGCCTCGCACTTGCGCCAGTCGTACTCAGTTGACCAGTAGCGGGCGAGCGCCCGCAGCGTCGCCAGTTGCACACCCTGCGACCGATCCTCAACGAGCTCTTTGGTGGGCCAGCGCGTGGACGCGAGGCGCCGGCGGAGATTAGCGAGGTCTTCACCCCGGACATTGACGCGGAAGGGAAGAATTGCGTCGGCTTTGGTAGTACCAAACGGGGACCCTCCTTGCTTCGATTGCGCGCGTGCGGCGACGAAATGTATTGGAAGCAAGCCGACGGCACCAGTTGCGACTGACCCTGCGAGGAGGCTGCGCCGGGTGGGTGAAGAGGAGATTGCAGTCATGTTCGGCCTCCTTGTTTACAAGCCCGCTCCTAGACTAGTGAACTGCGATGCGTAGCTCTGACCCACAAAAGGTTGGCCGAGACATAGGCCCGGTAGGCTCGCACATACTCGCGGAACTCTCGAACCCACTCACGCACAGGGCTCTAACGCCTGATGTTTGCCGCTCGCCTTGACGATTTTACTCTACTTGCGAACGGCACGCCGCCAAATTCAGCGATCCATGCTCGGCGCAGCTTGTTGAACCAGGGCCCCAGCGCTCGGCCATCGAAGTGATCCGCGATTAGCGCGCGACCTCCCTGTGATGCCGCAGGTTCGTCGGCATGGTAGTCAGCGAAAGTGAACTCACGGTCGGTATTGGCCCGAACGCGAAGCCCTGGAA
>NZ_JBFUGY010000122.1:0-3030 GCF_056402655.1 Bradyrhizobium sp. P3_C3
TGGCTCTGACTCATATGTGGAACGGCCCGGGCTGCAAGATCTTTCTCTGGTTGAACAAGGGATGACGGTGCGGTCATATGTCCGGCCTTTGAACGCGGCACCCGGCCGCTGGCCACGATGATATCCGCGGAAGCAATCGCCCAATCAATTTCTCGCGCTCGAAGCGCAGTGAGTCAGGCGGTCTGATTGCTACCGAGAATGTCGTCATTCAGGGTTCATCCAGATTTGCACCTTGCCTCTTCGGCAGCTTCTGCTTCTGCCGGTGAGCTTTAAGATTTCAGCATTGCCGCCGGTGGCTGATAGATGCCGCCTCTGACCAGCAAAGCCCAGATGGTGCGCGCAATCTTGTTGGCCAGCGCCACCGACACGACCTTCACCGGCCGTCTTTGCAGCATGGTCCGAACCCAGAGCGGGACCTTCAAGCCTCTTTTGGCAAGCTTGATGATCGAGGTCGCGCCGACGATCAAGAGCGTCCGGAGTTGCCGATTTCCACGTTTTGATATCGCCCCGAGCCTTTCTTTCCCGCCGCTAGACCGTGCCCTCGGCGTTAGCCCCGTCCAAGCCGCAAAATCTCGTGCGGTCGCAAAGCCACGAGGATCCAAGACCGATGTCCGAACAGTAGCTGCGATGAGAGGACCGACACCGGGTATGCTCATCAGACGCCTAGCATCTGGATCCTTTCTGACGACAACCATAATCTCCCTGTCAAGCTTCTCTATGCGGGTTGTAAGTAGCTCAATCTGTTCAGCGAATTGGATCAGGGCAAAGCGGGCGGCGCCGGGGATCCTGTTATCTCTTTCATCGCGAAGCAGCACCAGGAGCTTCGCGATGCTTGCCATGCCTGTCCCCGCGATGATGCCCAACTCGGCCATATGAGCGCGCAGGGCATTTGCAGTCTGGCTGCGCTGCTTCATCAACATCTCTCGCGTTCGCAAAATCATGCCGGCTGCTTGTTGTTCGACGGTCTTCACCGGTACGAACCGCATTGTCGGGCGGGTGACCGCCTCACAAATGGCTTCAGCATCCGCCATGTCGGTCTTGTTTCGTTTGACGTAGGGCTTCACGTAGGCTGGCGGCATCATGCAGACCGAGTGGCCCAAGGCCGCGATCTCGCGCGCCCAGTGATGTGCACTCGCACAAGCCTCCATGCCTACCAAGCAGGCGGGGAGTCCTCGAAAGAATGGCAACACCTGCGATCGTCGCAACGTGCGCCGAACCAAAACTTCTCCGTTTTCGGCGATGCCGTGAACTTGAAAGATCGACTTGGCCAAATCCAAACCCACCGTGATAATCTTTTCCATGGAACGGTCCTTCCTTTGTGGCGCCTCTCCAAGCGACCACGTTAGGCACTTTTGATGCCGGTTCGAAGGGCCGTTCCACACCATCACTTTTGATGCAGTTCGAGGGATGWCTGGCGCTTTGATTTGGGGGAGAATCAGCGCCATGCAGCAGGCACTCCAGCGCTCCAGTCTGGTGCCGAGTGGATTTGTTGTAGAGAGTGCGTACTACGAAGGTGATAAGGCTGTTATTGCGGTCCGGGCGTCGGGAAGCATTGGTCTGTGCCCATCTTGCGGAACGGTTTCCCGACGCGTCCATAGCCGATACCGGCGTCGTGTGACTGATCTTCCCCTTTCGGGGCGGATCGTACAGCTTCTGGTGATTGCTCGTCGCTTCCGTTGCGGCGCCGTCCTATGCGGGCGCCAAATCTTCACCGAGCGCTTCGCCGAAGGGGTGCTGGCACCGTCGGCGCGACGCACGGCAAGGCTGGACTCTATCGTCCATCACCTCGGTCTGGCACTTGGCGGTCGACCGGCAGCAGGCTTCGCAAAACGGCTAATGCTGCCGGTGAGCAAGGATACGYTCCTTCGCGTGGTCCGACGCCGTAGCCGTCCGCCAGCTGATCCGCTCAGGGTTATCGGCATTGATGATTGGGCCTGGCGGCGC
Source organism: Bradyrhizobium sp. P3_C3 (assembly GCF_056402655.1). Classification (NCBI taxonomy): domain Bacteria; kingdom Pseudomonadati; phylum Pseudomonadota; class Alphaproteobacteria; order Hyphomicrobiales; family Nitrobacteraceae; genus Bradyrhizobium; species Bradyrhizobium sp. P3_C3. The sequence continues at coordinate 1,945 of NZ_JBFUGY010000122.1, forward strand.
AACCACAGATACGCCAGCATCATCTGCAACCTGGAGCGGCGCCGAGTAGTCACCCTGCTCCCGGATCGGGAGCCCGCAACTGCCCAAGCCTGGCTCGCTGCTCATCCCACGATCGCGATCGTTGCCCGTGACCGTGGTGGGGGATATGGCGAAGCGACAGYAAGAGCCTTACCGCATGCGGTACAGGTTGCAGATCGTTGGCATCTGATGGAGAACGCCAGTCGGGCCTTCCTCGATGCCGTTCGCAAATCGATGCGCCAGATACGCACAGTGATCGGCGCGACCACGATTGATCCCAAGCTGCTAACAGCCGCAGAGCGGATCCAGTATGAGGGTTATCTGCGCCGCGAGGAGACCAATGCGGCTATCCTGGCTCTGTCGAAGAATGGCATACCCATCAAGCAGATCGTGCGTCAGACTGGTCACAGCAGGCAGCTGGTACGGCAGGCGATTCGCGGCGAACGACACGATGTCTTCCGGACCCGGCAAAGTTCGTTGGACTTACACTTGCCGTGGCTCGACGATCAGTGGGCGTCCGGCTGCCGAAACGGGGCTGAACTTTGGCGTCGTTTAACGGCGCGTGGCTTCAGAGGCTCGCTCCGCGTCATCAGCGAGTGGGCGACCCGCAGACGAAGGGCTGAAAAGCCCGACGCACGAAACCTTCAGCGGATTCCATCGGCCAGAACGATCGCGCGCCTCATGACAATCGGCGGAGATCTGCTCACGAAAGCAGAGACCGTCACGGTCGCGGCAATCGAAGCTGGCGTACCATCCTTGGTCGAGGCTCGCGAGATCATCGCCGAATTCCACTTGATGATCCGACGCAGAGCCGAAGCAGGGCTCACGCCGTGGATCGACCGCGCCCGCGCCAGTCTCGTGACTTCCTTCGCCAGCGGCGTCACGAAGGATGAAGCGGCGGTTCGGGCGGCAATCACTTCGCCCTGGTCCAACGGACAGACTGAAGGTCAGATCACCCGCCTCAAGCTCGTGAGAAGGCAGATGTACGGTCGCGGGAAAATCGATCTCCTTCAGGCCAGGCTAATCGGTGCAGAATAATCGGAGCTGCACCAAAATTGCGTCGGAGCC
>NZ_JBFUGY010000123.1:0-2899 GCF_056402655.1 Bradyrhizobium sp. P3_C3
ACCCGCAAAGCGCCCGTGGCAGCGCGGGTCGAACGAGAATACCAATGGCCTGCTCAGACAGTACTTTCCAAAGGGCACCGACTTGTCGGTGCATTCGCAAGCCCATCWGAACAAAGTGGCTCGTCAGCTAAACGAACGACCACGTGAGACCTTGCAATTTGAAACGCCAGCAGAGAGATTTAATGCCTGTGTTGCGTCGACCGGTTGAGCCGGCCGGGGGGTAGACTGGAAGAGAACGGCACGCGGCCACCGCAAGGTAGCAAAGGCCAGAAAATTCATAACTACAAAAAAGCCCCGGCGAGCCTGGGCTTTGGTTTGCGAAGGTGGGTGAGATCAGTATCTGGCCGCGACCGGTGCGCCGTATCCACCGAAGCGATAATTCAACCGAAGCGTGACCATGTCAACATCTTGGCTGACCCCGCTGCCGGTGAGGATGAACCCTCCGGGAGTAACCACGCCTGCGAAGCTGGCATTATGACGCCCCATCCAGAGATGGTCGTATTCGATACCGAGCGACCAGTTGGGCGTGAAGCCGTACTCCCAGCCGACACCGAGGGCGCCGCCCCAGCGTGTGTGGCCTGCCGATGCCAGGCCGACCCCGGTGATGTTGTTGAATATATCGAATCGATTTGCGCGTCACGGCGGCGCCGCCCTTCACGTAGAGTGCCCCTTCTGCAACATTCGCCAAAAAAGGGATCGCGCGACTGTCCGCACCGGCATCTATTTGTTGTGTGGGTAGAGCGTCCGGCTAGGGTCAGATTCGGTAAGGGGTAGTGGGCAACTTCAGGGGAGATTGATGCTGAAATTCGTAATTGCGGGTGCTGCGTCTTTGGCTTTGGTGGGAGCGGCAGTTGCCGCGGATCTGCCTCGTCCGCAGCCCGTCGTCCAGACCGCGCCGGTTGGTAAATATCCCGTCGGCAAAACTCCAGTCGGCAAATACCCGATCGGCAAGGCTCCGGCGCCAGCTCCGTTAGTCACCAAGGGCTAATCCCGAAGATTGAAGCGCCTTCGGCCCGTCGGGGCCGGAGGCGTTCACCTCCAGTAATGTTTAGCTTGGGCTGTGTTGGGCCCAAGAAGGGTTGAACGTGGCAAGGGTGATCTGGGAATACCGCGATCTGCGATTTATTGTCGGAGTCGCAATCTTTGCGGCTTCCGTGGGAAGCGCTAGTGCACAGCAACTCGCGGCGCGTGCTGATGTTCAGCAGCGACCGGACACTTCCCCCAAGACCTCAATCAACTCCGCTACGAAAACGGCCGCAGCTGCGCCAGGCAGCCCGCCAGCCACGTCGGATGCAAAGCCGGCCCGGGTATCTTCAGTTAAAGGACCCTACTACGTTGATTTTCGTGCCCGCACTGCTGCATCCTACGGACACGCATTTGTCTGGTACGGCAAGACGAGCCAAAGGGCGGTCGAAGTTGCCGGCCTGCATCCAGCAGGCGACACACTGCCGTACGTATTGGGACATCTCATGTTTGTGCCTTCTGAAACGGGCGCGAGCTACGGCGACCTCGATGAGCAATATTTGACAGCCAGCTATCGAGTCTACTTGAATGAGGCTGACGCCAAAAAGGTATTTGCTTACATCAAACGTCTTCAGGCGACCTCGCCGGTGTGGAACGCGGGAACAACCAACTGCACCAATTTCATCGGTAGCATAGCGAGTTTTATGGGTTTGAAGGCTCCATTCCATTTGTTGAAGCCTGAAGAATACATAAACAAACTCAGAGCGCTAAACGGTGGACGTCAAACGGTGCAATTGGTTGCCGACCGGTAGACCCCGGGAAATGGCGGGCCAAACTCGAGGTGCCATCCGAGCTTGCGTGATGGCGTATCAACGAGCCGGACGGGATGAGCGCGTCGCGTAACGTGTATCGCGATGGCGGCATACACACGGGGCCGCACTGCTCGGCCAGTCTCGCCTAACCGAAAAGGCCGCCAACTGAGGCGGCCGCGGAGGAGCAATGTCCAAGTGGCGGCCTAATCTTTATCTGTCCAGCATTCCAAGGAAACTCTACTGGTCGCGCCCGTGAAGCGGTTTCTGTGTTCGAAGCCTTGCCCGATTGGCTCGTAGCGGAACATCCAGCCGCCAACCAATACGGCGAACACAGTGGCAAATGAAGGCCAGCGGCGCTGGCCCGTCTGCCATTGCAAAGGCCCTCAAGATAGGCCACGCGTCAGTTTATCGCGCGCTTGCGGAGTGATCGGTTGCGCGCGCGTCCCTGCAACGGAAACTTGGTGCGGCCTCGGGGGAGGGCAAAATCCCATGGAAAGCATGCTACCAGGACTGTCTGTGGATCTCGCCCCGCAGCCGACCTGAACCCGAACCTGCCGAAGACCTTCAACATTGATGTGTTCTCGGGCAGGACTTCCGCCGTCAATTCCTTCAGTCCCGTTTCCCTCGTGATGTCGACGAGGTGCCGCATTAGCATCGAGCCAACGCCGCGCCCCTGCCATGCATCGACCACCATGAAAGCCATCTCGGCCCGGCCGGGCTCGGAGACAATATATCGGCGGCCGCCAACCACAGCCTTCCGGCCTGCTTCCTCCGCGCGCGCAACCAAGGCGATTTGATTCTTAAAATCGACGTCCATGAAGAAGGCGCGCTCCTTGTCGGAGAAATGGCGCTTCATCGCAAAAAATCGGCGCTGCAACGTAAGCGCTGTTTCGGTCCCACCTTCCATTGAAGGCGTCGAGCGAGGAATGATCGATCTCTGATTGGAGATCGGCTTGTGTCTAAGCTTGAACATATGCTTGAGCCCAGGACCTCGGTTCGTCTGGTCGAGGTCATCACGGAGAGCGGCCGACGCCGGCAGTTCTCGGCCGACGACAAGGCGCGGTTCGTCGAGGAGACGCTGGCCCCGGGAGCCGTGGTATCGGAGGTCGCGCGGCGGCACGGAT
>NZ_JBFUGY010000124.1:0-2806 GCF_056402655.1 Bradyrhizobium sp. P3_C3
GCCATAGCCTGAGGCTATCGCATTTAGTCGCAGTCTACCGGGGCAACGCCCCGCCATGTGTGCGGTGCCGAAGGGGAGTCTCTTCATTCGCAGCTACGGGTTGCGATGCAGTAGAATTCGACGGCAATTCCGCGGCTGCGAACTCGCCGAGCGGTCGAGGTTCCGTGATCGCCTTCACCGGATTTGATGATTGCTCGAAACCGGCCTCCGCGGGAGCCGATCGCGCGGCGTCTTCGGCAGCCTCGCGCGGATTAGGGAGGCCCTCGGCGGCCTCTACCACGCCCCCGACGACGCGGCGGACGAGAGCGTCAATTTGCTCGGCCGAATAGTCCAGCGGACCGAAGCCAGCCATGGCGTTCGGGTCGTTGAAGTCCCAGGCGTTCTCCGCCAACCCCACGAAATCGCGGATGGTGGGATCGGCGCTCCAGGCGCGACGGAGCGCCGCCCGGCTCAACTCCTGCGGAATGCCTTTGCGCAGGAAAGCCCTGATGTCGGTGGCAGCATCGATCGATTCAATCGGGGGCAAGTTCGACAGCTCCGTCTCCGGGGGAGCCGGCTCTGCCGCGGCCCGGTTGGACAGCGCCGGCCCATGCGCCTCAGCGGCTTCTTCAGGGGCTGGTTCAGCGTGACCGGCCTTCGCCTCTTGCTTGCGGCGCGCCCAGCGCGCCAGGAATTGCTCGTCGCTCATTCGTGCTCACCGTCGTGGTGACGCCGCGCAAGCGCCTCAGGATCGGCGCGGCGTCGCTCGCGCTTGACGAATTCCCTCTCGACGTGGTGCTCGGCGATGAAATTTTCAATCGCCTTATGCAGTATCTCAGGCATTGGCACCGCTTCGACCAGATTGGCACCTGCTTCCGTGAATGCCTCGCCTTCCGCTGGATCTGCGGTGACGGCCGAAACGGCATAGGGCCAGGCGCCCTCGGAGGGAGTCAATACCATCCAGATGCGGGGAGCGCCCGTGGCAAGATTGTCGCGGTAGCGCTCGGTTTCCGAGCGATAGAGATCGACCATGGCGTTCCCGGCATAAAAGAGCGTCAATCCCTCCCGCGCCCGTAGGACAGTCCACGGCATCATCTCCGACTCATCCGGCAAGACGCCGATGCCGCGCCAGACAAAATCAATCCATGGGGAATCCGCCTTGCGGCGCTCGACGACAACGCCGACCGGAATGCGCAACAATGGCAGCGCGCCGGGGCTCACGTTGCAGCCTCCAGGTGCTTGATCGGCAACCCCGTCAACAGATTCTGCGGCTTCATCTGCACCAGCTGATCGGAGGTCGTTGCAAGGATCAGGTAGACCGGCTCGCGCCCGACCGCATCAACGACCAGGCTGGAATCTGGAAAAGCGAGCCGGAACAGCGCCAGCACACGGCTTGCGGTGCGGTCGTCCAGCGCCTCTCCATGCCAAAGCTGGTCGCCCATCCGGGTGGCTTCAGCATCGAGCCCAACATACCAGGTGAGCTTCGCATCGCGCAGGGCGGTGAGCGGCTCAATTCCGACGGCAAATCCAAGCAAATGAGTAATCCAGCGCCCCATGGCCTCTGCCAGCGCAGCGGGGCCCCGCGTTCCGCCGGTGAAATCGAGCGCAAGATCGAACTGATCGCTGCGCTGCCAGTAGCTGTCGGCATTCCCCTCGCTGAGGACGTCGATCTCCGCGCCGGTTGTTGCCCCCAACATGGACATCAGCGACAACACGGGCGTTTGGCTTGGCCCGCCAATGATTTCCTCGTCGCCCAACAGCAGCAAGTGTTCGTGCGGCACGATACGCTGCGGCCGGAAGAACAGTTCGGCCGCGCGCAGCACGAACGGGTCCTCGCAGCCGTCAAGCGCATTTCGCAGGATCACGTGAACAAGGTGGTTCACAAACAGCGGCGGCAGGTTGACGTGACGTGAGCGAACCAATGCAAGATAGGCCGCTTCCAACGTGGGTTCGCGCAGCAGAAGCTTCCTAAATGCCAGTACGAATTGCCAGTTCTCCCGCGCATCCGCATCGGCGATCGCAGCTACCTCCTCCGCAGCGACTGCCCGGCCCGGGTCAGCGAGCAGCTCCTGATGCAACCTGCGTTCGACCGCGCAAGCGTCGTCCGGCGGCATCAGTTCGGGGCGCACGAAGTAGGCCTTCAGGAACTCATCCGTGACCACGAGCCCGCCGCTCGCATTGTGATCGAGCAGATGGTGGCCGCAGGCGATCCAGAAATCCCTCATCGGCGCGACGGCTCCTCGCTCATATTCGCAAGATTGAGATCCTTGTCGGGCTCGGTGTCATCCTCCACTTCCATGAACGAGAACGCCTTGCCGTGACGCTGGCCCTCGCGCAGTTGCAATCTGCGGAATGACTCGCGGGCCTCGCCATTGCTCGCCGAGCGGTGGACCGCGATCAGCGCGCTGATGGGATGCGTGCAGAGTGATTGCGCAAAGGCGACTTCCTCTTCAGCGGCAAGGCGCGCGGTTGCAAGGTCCGGCGCCCCGAACCGTTCGACTAGTTGTTTCGCAAGGAGCTCCACCAACGTCCGGCGATCGCCTTCAGTCGCGGGGACGATTTGCACCAGTGTCGACCAGCCCCAGGATTGCACGCCGAGGAAACCGCTTCGAAACGCCGAACGGTCCTTGCCGCTCAGCTTCGCTGCATCCCAATTACAAAAGCGGAAGGCGCCCGACACCGCCCAATCGCCGGGCTGCGCCGGCACGTCGAACACGAACGTGTCGGATGGATCGAGCGCGATGGTGCGCAAGAGCTTCACAGACGCGGTCCTCCGAGTACTGAATCGAACCATGACGGCGATAGCAAGCCCTTCTTCAGGTCGTGC
>NZ_JBFUGY010000125.1:0-2347 GCF_056402655.1 Bradyrhizobium sp. P3_C3
TTTCAGCAACGCCTGCTACGTCTAGGAGCAGATCGTTCGACTRGAGGACCGCCTCGCATACCTTTTGGTTGAAGCGATCAACGAGGTTTCTGATCGTTCCGCCTAGCGCGCGATCGAAGGATCCGAACAGCCCTTCCGGAGGAGCCGCAAGTGTTTGGACGATGCACACAGCGCCGCTGTTGCGCGCAATCGCCGCGCGAATGGTGTTGAGGAGACCGATTGCGGCGTCGATGGTCTGAGCGGCAACCTGTTCGTTGCCAGGGCTGGGTTGAAGTGCAAGGCCTCTGTGATCGAGCGCAACCAGGACCGCATCTGGTCGGGATGTGTTGAGACGTGAGTCCGGCTGCAAGGCGTCTTGGAGGAATTGATCGTACGCACCGGTGATGCATTCGAGGGCAAAGCCGTGGCGCGCGGCCGTCGCAATCAGGACGGGGACCATGAGATCCAGGGTGCCGTTTCCGATCAGGCCAAGCCGAAATGGAGCTAACGGTTGCAGGGACCGTCCCTGCTCGCGGGCCGAGACAATCGCGCGTCCCAATCGCGAAAGCTGCCGCTCATCCAGCGCGTGGGTCGCGAGAAACCGGATTTGGCCTCCCAACTCGGCCCCGGTCATCAAAAGGTCTTTGCAGCGAGAAGAGAAATCCTCGGGCGGTCTTGGAAGCCAAGACAGTTCCCGATACAGTTCAGCGGACATCGTCACTTCCAAGTCTACTTCGTAGATTTGTAGTTGTACTAGCAAATCGCGTACCATGCCAGTTAGGTCAGATCCGTGAACACAATTAGACAGTTTCGTGGCACGGCTCTTCACCACACGCGGCTCTCCTTCGCCTCGGTTGGGGTGTCCTTAATCACAAGACAGAATGAAGGAAGCTGGCGTGGGAAGTGGACCGACCAGAATGTTCGTCAGTCAGGATCGAAATGCCCCGGGACCCGAGTGAATTAGCTCTTTCTGTCGTCATCCCGAACTACAACTATGCAAAGTTTGTAGGCGCGGCGATCAGGAGTGCGTTGGGAATCCGATGGCCTAAGGTGGAAGTGGTCGTTGTCGACGATGGATCGACAGACAATTCGCTTGAGGTGATTGGAAAGTTTGCGGACAGAATTACGCTTATCGAACAGGCAAATGCCGGCCAAATGCCCTCGTGCGTGAACGGATTCCGCCGTTCTTCAGGCGACGTCGTCATCTTTCTGGATTCCGATGATGCGCTACATCCCGACGTAATGACCGAAATTGCGGCGGTTTGGTCCGAAAAAGCCAGCAAATTCCAGTTTCAAATGCGAACAATTGATGCAGATGGAAATGCAACGGGCAGCATTCTGCCACAGTATTTTGTGACCCCTACGCCTCAACAAATTCGTGAGTGGGCAATTACTGCGGGCGTTTACCCGACCCCGCCGGGATCTGGCAATGCTTATCCACGCGAGGTCGTTGATCAAATTTTCAGTTTCAAGACCGACTTCGTGGACAGGGCGCCCGACAGCTATTTGGTGACGGCTGCCCCCGCGCTTGGTGATGTTGTCACAATCCCCAAACCGCTCGTGGATTACCGCGTCCACGGCGAAAATCACGGTGCATTTTTGGAATTGGAAGACAACCGCTTCGCCCGAGAAGTGGATGTCACCCGACGACGGGTTGGGTATTTTCGCGAAATTGCCGCCAGTGTTGGGGTGTCCGTCGCCCCTGAAGCATTGAATAGAAATATGCTGTTTCTTTGCCTGCGCGCTGCGTCATACGCATTGCGGCCCGACCGTCATCCGATCGCGAAGGACAGCGCAGGCCGCATCATCGCTGACTTTCTCCGAGCCCTGTCCTATCCGCAGGGTTTTTCATACTCCCAGCGAATGTCGTTGTTATTCTGGACTATGGCAGTGGTGGCTGGCCCCAGGCAGCTTTCCCGCTCCCTCGTAAGTTGGCGTTACGCACCAACAAGCCGTCCCAGATTGATGAGGGTCGCCCTCAACGTTCTTAGGGTGGTGAGGTAGTGCGTTCCGATCTGAGAGATCGGCGCAACGGGCGTCATGGCCTGGACAGCCGACGCATGTTCGGCACGAGGGTCAGAAGCCAGATCAAGAGACAGTAATTTGGCTTGAGCAGAAACGAAAAGCCAATCCAACTCACCAGAAAAAAGTGGCAGGCCTCGACCCTCAGGGAACTCGAATACAGTCGGATCGCGACCAGCGTCAGCAGCAGAACAAATCCAAGCAGGCCGTATTCGTAAGTTACCTTGGCCCAGGTCGGATCGGCCACTTCATAGGTAAATCGGGCCAGCGAGAGGTCCCGGAAGAAGCTGCCGGCGCCCTTGCCGAGCCACGTGTTTAATATCCCGCCATCGAGGCTGTTTTGCAC
>NZ_JBFUGY010000126.1:0-2326 GCF_056402655.1 Bradyrhizobium sp. P3_C3
GTCCCAACCTTCCAGAGTGGAAGGGTTCCGACACCCTTACCGACGATGAATGAACTCCAATCGACTTATGTCGACTGTTGTGTCACTCAACAAAGTGAGGAGCATCAAGAGCGTGCATGCTTCCCTTGGCATCTAGGCCAAAGAGAGCGCCCGACAGACGGGCAACGCTGGAAAACGCATAGACGCTCACTCACCTGACTTCAAGCAGAAAATGAAAAGTTTCCACTTCGCCAATCTTCTCGTGTCCGCGTAGCAGAGCAGCAAGCCTGCTCGTCCTGGTTAAGCCCAGACGTTCATCGACTTTCCACCCGGGCACTCAGATAGTCAGAACCTCGGAAGAGACCGCTCTGGCCGTCGAGTTAGGGAACGATGCCTCGGCACGCCCACGCGACGTTTGCAAAGGACCTCGGGCCATCGGGCCGGCCGGCCTCGTAGGCATCGCGCACGGCGGCGTCGGTGCGCGCTCGCTCCGCAGCGTCGAGCGCTGCCACATACTTGCCGAGCGGCCCTTCGCCAGCGGCAATCGGCGTCCAATAGTCGGCAAAGCTTTTGTAGTCCATGCGGATCATCAGCTCTACTTCCGCAATGCTCACGAGACCCTGTTCGGCAAAAGTCCGTCTCAGTTCGCCCGGCTGCATCATTGGTTGAAAGCAATAGCGACTGCGCAGCTGGCGCCCGCTTTCACCGAGTGCCGCCACCGTGTCGACCATCATGCGCATGCCGGGCATCCCGCCGAGATGATCCCACACCGCTGCCGCGACCACGCCGCCCGGCCGAACGACGCGGCGCATCTCGGCTACTGCCTTACCGGCTTCGGGAACGAAGTGGAGCACGAGAAGCGCCAAAGCGCGATCGAACGTGCCGCCCTCGAAGGGCAGTGCACAGGCATCAGCCTGCCGGACTTTTATTCGCGGGTTTGTGTTGCGCCGGATCACGTCCTCGACAAAGACTKGTGAATAGTCGATCGCGGTAATCTCGGCGAGGTCGGCGGCTCTGGCGAGCGTGAAGGTCAGGCTACCGGTGCCGCAGCCGATGTCGAGAATCCTTTCGCCGTCGGAAATCCCTGTGAAGTCGATGAATTTCCGCGCGAGTCTTCGGCTCCAGCGGCCCATGAGCTGCTCATAGCCCGCGGCGTTGTGGACGTTGAATTCTGAGGTCATCGAAGTCTCCGTGCGCTTCCCAGATTTTTAGATCTCCACGAGGTGGCTGCACAGCCGCTAACACAATCGCATTGCGATCGCGGCGAGAACGCCGTGCTGCTTGCTCTGTGGATGCRTATGAGAAGATCCGTCACGGCGAGCTCCTTTTGAGGGCTACCATGCCTCATCGAGGCCGAGTTGCCCAAACACCTCGCGACGAAGCTCAACGAAGTGCGGATCGCCCCGGTGGCGAGGGTAGGGCTGGCTGTTGACGACTTCAGCCTTGACCCGTGCAGGCCGGTCGCTCAGCACGATGACACGGCCAGCAAGCAAGAGCGCCTCCTCGACATCGTGCGTGACCATCAGCGCCGTGAAGCGCGAGCGCTGCCAAAGTGATACGAGTTCCGCCTGCATCGCGATGCGAGTCAGCGAGTCGAGCTGGCCCAAAGGTTCGTCGAGAATGAGCAGCTTTGGGTCGTTGACAAGCGCACGCGCCAGAGCCGCGCGTTGCGCCATGCCACCGGAAAGCTGGTGCGGGTAGGCATTGGCGAAGCCCGTGAGCCCCACCAGGCGCAAGGCGTCTTCGATACGCCCGCCATGCGTGCGTAGCAACCCGCGGGCTTCCAGACCGAGCGCAACGTTGCTCCGTACCGTCCGCCATGGATAGAGCGTTGGGTCTTGAAAAACGACGACGCGCGACGGATCGGGTGCTTCGATCTCTCTTTCCTCCGCTAGCAGGGAGCCGGCTGTTGGAGTGTCGAGCCCCGCGACCAGCCGCAGCAGGGTCGATTTTCCGCACCCACTCGGACCCAGGAGAGCGACAAATTCGCCGCGGCCGACCTGAAGGCTGATGCGGTCCAATACCGGCAGGGGCTGCCCTTCGAGATCGAAGCTGTGGCTCACTTCGCGGAGCGTTAGCGTCGATCCACGGACCGCGTGATCGCTTGCGATCGCCGCTACCATCGCACCAGGCCTTTCTGCCAGGATAGCAGGCGGTCCCGCAAGCGGAACAGCAGCGTGATCAGCCCTGAGCACAAGAACGCCATGAGCAGCAGCGCGGCGTACATATTGGCATAGGCCGCCCAACCTTGCGCCCATTGCAGGTACCAGCCGAGCCCCGCCTTCACGCCCAGCATCTCGGCTACGACAAGAACCGCAAACGAGTTGCCGAGACCCATGAACAGGCC
>NZ_JBFUGY010000127.1:0-2312 GCF_056402655.1 Bradyrhizobium sp. P3_C3
CTGGTTCGACTGGACTCCGACCAGCATCACCATGCCGGAATCCGCGGCCTTGATTGCGCGCGCCAGATCCGCGACACGCACCTTCCAGTTGGTCTCATCGATGGCGTCGATCTCGATGTCGAAATCGGGCCCGAGAACCTGGCGTTCACGACAATCGAGCGCGATGCCGTAAAGGCAGGCCAATGAGTTCGAAGGCAGGCCGCCGCGCCACCATCGAATGACGTAGCCATCGGCGTCGTAATGTGACGGCTTGATCAGAACAAGCCGGAAACTCCTGCTCTTGCTCATAAGCAAGGGGTAGCTCGATGTCGGTCAAAGACCAACTGCTTTCCGCGAGGTCCCTCGCAAAAAACGACGAACTGTGACACGAAAAACATCCTATCCGAGTACCTCGGCTAACCGCACACGGCGCAATCGCATGTTCGGCACAAATTGGGGTGCGCAGTCGCCAGCTAGTCATGCGCCAGACGTCCGTTCTGGGTCACACCCGGAAGAACTCGGCCTGAGCATATCAAGTCTGCTTCACCCCAAGGAGCGGACATCTAGCGGACATGCTGGGTCGACCGCTTGGGGCCAAGAGGCGACATCGCTACTTGAGAAGTGGTGTTGAATGCTACCGCGGGTCACGAGGTTGGTTTATGCACCACGGCTAGTGGCCCGCGGCAAATCCTCTATCGACGCGCTCCGACGCGATTAACGCCGCCATTGGCATTACCGCCCACGTTATGACGGACTGCGGCGCGCGCGACGGGCCGTGGCCGGAGGGCAACGCCAGCCCGGGCAACGCAACCCACCGGATAGTCGACGTACTGGCAATACACGATCGCGCGGGCCGGTGATGGAGCAAGCGTGGCCCCTGCAAGTCCCAGAAGTGCGCTGGCAGCGACTCTTGTAACCGTCACTGACTTGATCGAAAGTCGCATCTTAGCCTTCATGATGGTCCTCCTAAGGGTAGCAGAAGCCGCATTCCTACGGCTTACGATAGCGTGTGCGCGGAGACATGAGCGACCTTGACGTACATCGAGGGTGAACTGGGCTGTGCGTTAACTCCGTCGGACATCCTCCGTGTTCTTGCCTCCCGTCACCTCGTTTTGCTGACAGCACCAACCGCGATCTTGATTCAGATCAACCAGCTTCGTGATACCCGCACCAAAACAAGAGACCGACTGGGCTAGGGCGATTAGTTGGTGCGTGCATGACGCCGACTTGGTATGTCACCTTCGAGGTTCGTAAACGCGGCACGCTGCCGAAGCAGCGGAGCCCTCGGGAAACAAGGACCTTCGCTACGGAAGCAGAGGCCAAGGCATTCGTTCGTGCAAAGCTCGACGAAGGTCTCGTTGTATTTGCGGGCACGATCAATCCGCACGTCCCCAGGCAACTCATTCCGTCGCCCCGCATCCAAGCTTGGCTTGTCGATGAACAATGGAACGCTGAGCCAGATACAGGTCCCGACGCGGAATAAGCACGTTCCGGTGCACACACCGCTCTCGAGTGTTGCCATTTTGTTACGGGCTTAGGGTCTCATCGCTTTTGACTTTGGACGTTCGCAGCACCTCATAAGAGCTCGCGTTCTCTGAACGAAAAGCTCTGAGCAAGGGGATATGGACGATGAAAAGGCTTTCGATGGCTGCGCTCAGTCTCGCAGCGCTGAGCATGACGGCTCCTGCCATGGCCGCCGATATGGCCGTCAAGGCGGCGCCGCCGGCGCCGGTGGTGGCGATCTACAACTGGAGCGGATTCTACATTGGCGCCAACGGAGGCTGGGGGCAGAGCCATGGTTGCGTGGATTTCCTGACGCCCGCCGGGACAGTCGCAGGTGGTTGCGCTGATCGTTCGGGCGGCCTTGTTGGCGGGCAGATCGGGTACCGCTGGCAAACGAACCAGTTTGTGCTCGGCTTGGAGGCGCAGGGTGACTGGGCCGAGATCAAGAACACACGCGTCAGCTTGATCGATCCATTGATCTCAACCACAGGCAAGATTGATGGCATTGGGCTGTTCACGGCTCAACTCGGATGGGCATGGAACGCGTCGCTGTTCTACGTGAAAGGTGGCGCTGCGGTGACGCGCAATCGCTTTGATGTCTTCAACAACCTCACCGGAGTCGGCCTGGCCTCCGCAGGTCACACGCGCTGGGGCGGTGCCCTCGGTGTCGGCTGGGAATACGGTTTCTCGCCGAATTGGTCGCTCGGCATCGAATACGACCATCTCTGGATGGGGCGTGACAACACATCCTTCGCAGGCGTGGTCACGCCAGGGGGCATCACCCTTCTCGGCAACGGGGTCAGTCAGGATGTGGACTTGGTCACACTTCG
>NZ_JBFUGY010000128.1:0-2264 GCF_056402655.1 Bradyrhizobium sp. P3_C3
TTGCGGCGGCGTAGCCACGCTGTCGTCCCGGCGAACRCCGGGACCCATACCGCGTGATCTCGCGATTGCGGACGGTCGCAGCCCCTAACGACTAGGCTTCGCCAAACTCCTTCCTGTGGTTATGGGTTCCGGCGTTCGCCGGGACGACACTGAAGGTGTGGCGCGTATAGACATCCTCCTTGCCATGGCTTCGCTCCCCGCAATGACGGTGGTAAACATCGTGCATGTCCAAAGTCACCCCAGCCACGCGCGCGCTTGCAGCCGCCGACGTTGCCTTCACCGTGCACACCTACGACTACGATCCCGACGCCGAGAGCATCGGCCTGCAGGCCGCCGCTGCGCTTGGTGAGGATCCGGCGCGCGTGCTGAAGACGCTGATGGCGCTTGTGGACGGCAAGCCGATCTGCGTCGTCGTCCCGTCCGACCAGGAAGTCTCCATGAAAAAGCTCGCCGCTGCCGCGAGCGGCAAGTCGGCGCAGATGATGAAGCCGCCGGAGGCCGAGCGCGTCACCGGCTACAAGGTCGGTGGCATCAGCCCGTTCGGGCAGCGCAAACCGGTGCGCACCGTGATCGAGCAGAGCGCGCTCGCGCATGATCAGGTCTATCTCAACGGCGGCCAGCGCGGCTTGCAGGTTCGGCTGAAGCCGGGCGACGTGCGGGATGTCCTGAAGGCGGTCGTTGCGGATGTGGTCGCGTGAGCGCCGCGCCCTACTGCTTCTGCAGCAGCTTGAGCCGGCAGCGCAGTGCCTCGCGGATATGCGCCCGCGCAAGCTGCTCGGCCTTGTCGCCGTCGCGCGCGGCGATGGCGTCGATGATGGCCTGATGCTCGCCGTGGCTGGTCGAGGGACGGCCCGTCACCGTGAAGGTGGTCGGGCCCAGCAGCGCGATCCAGTCCTGCAATTCGCGCGAGGCGTTGTCGAGATAGCGGTTGCGCGCGGCGCGGCAGATGGCTTCGTGGAAGGCGCGGTTGAGCCGCGCCATCTCGGCAGCGTCTGACGCCGCCGCCTCGACAAAGGCCTGCTCGATATCCCTGAGCGCGTGGACTTCGGGAGTGGAGGCGTGTTCGGCGGCCAGGCGCGCTGCAGCACCTTCCATGATCTCGCGCATGGCGTAGAGCTCGAGCACCTCTGATATGTCGAGGTCGCGCACGATCAACCCGCGGCCGCCGGCCGGCTCGACGAAGCCGCGGGCCGCGAGACGGCCAAGCGCCTCACGGACCGGCGTGCGGCTGACCTTGAGCCGCTGCGCGACCTCTTCCTCGCGCAGTCGGTCTCCGGCGCGGTAACTGCCGGCCTGGAGCGCCTCGCACAGCGAGCGGAACACKGCTTCGCCCAGTGCCACGCCGCCGCCGCGTGTGATCGATCCGCCTGACTTTGCCACGCGCTTGGCCATGTTCCCTCACGGCGCATCCTGCCCATGCAGAGATGGCACTTGCAGCGCCGATGTATATCTTTGTATACAAAGGTACGCAATGGCTGCCGTTGGGTCGATCGGGGTCCTCGGCGGCAGAATGTCTCTAACTTCGTCGCATCGGGCAGACGRGATGAGCAGCAAATACGACGTGCTGGTGATCGGCGGCGGCAATGCGGCACTGTGYGCGGCGATCTCGGCGCGTCGCGGCGGTGCCTCGGTGCTGGTGCTGGAGGGCGCGCCAAAATTCTATCGCGGCGGCAACACCCGCCACACCCGCAACATGCGCTGCGCCCATGATGCGGCGACTGAGATCCTGACCGGTCCCTACACCGAAGAGGAATTCTGGCAAGATCTGCTGCTGGTGACGGGCGGTCAGACCGACGAGGTGCTCGCCCGGCACATGATCCGGGAGTCCAAGGATATCCTGAACTGGATCGTGGAGCAGGGCGTGCGCTGGCAACCCTCGCTCGGCGGCACGCTGAGCCTCGGCCGTACCAACTCCTTCTTTCTCGGCGGCGGCCGCGCGATGCTGAATGCGCTCTATCTCACCGCCGAGCGGCTCGGCGTCGACGTCGAGTACGACGCCGAAGTCACCGATCTCGTGATCGAGGACGGCATGTTCCTCGCCGCGCGCCTCAAGCGGCCGATCAAGGGCGAGACCGAGATCCGCGCGACGTCGCTGGTCGCCGCTGCCGGCGGGTTCGAGGCCAACATCGAATGGCTGAAGCAATATTGGGGCGAAGCCGCGGACAATTTCCTGATCCGCGGCACGCCCTATAATCGCGGCTCGATCCTGAAGATGCTGCTCGACAAGGGCGTGCAGGAGGTCGGCGATCCCACCCAGTGCCATG
>NZ_JBFUGY010000129.1:0-2100 GCF_056402655.1 Bradyrhizobium sp. P3_C3
CTCCTGGGGCGGCCGCAGGCGAGCCATCGGCCGGCGCTATTCAGGTAGGGATGACCCCGGCCCGGGTGCAAGGTTTCAAGGTGCGTCGCGGGGCCGCGGCTATGCCCAACATTGCATTTCCGTCATGCCCGGGCTTGTCCCGCCTGCGCGGCCGAAGCCGCTTCGGCGCGGCGAAGGCCCGGGCATCCACGTTCTTCCTCTACACAAGGCCCGAAAGGCGTGGATGGCCGGGACAAGCCCGGCCATGACGAAGGGATGGTTTGAGGCGCTCAATTCACTTAAGCTTTAGCAAGATTCCACACGCGCCCTTCTCCCCGCCGGAAACCTCATGCTCCAGACCCGATTTGCGATCGCGGCCGCCGCTCTGCTCGCCTTCGCCCTCCCCGCCTCCGCCCAGTTCGCGCCACCCCCCGCCAAGCCCATCGCGCCCAAAGCCACAACCCCGTCGCCGCGCGCAGCGTCTTGCCACAACGGCGCGAGCTTCGATCGCTTCCTGGCTGACGTGAAACAACAGGCGGTCGCCGCCGGCGTGTCGCAGCGGACGATATCGGAGGCCTCGCCCTACCTCGTCTACGACCAGGGCATCGTCAATCGCGACCGCGGCCAGCGCGTGTTCGGCCAGCTCTTCACCGAATTTGCCGGCCGCATGGCCGCGCCCTATCGCATGCAGAACGGCCAGCAGCACATCAAGAGCCACGCGGCTGCGTTCGCACGCGCCGAAAAGGAATACGGCGTGCCGCCGGCGGTGATCGCCGCGTTCTGGGGCCTCGAGAGCGATTTCGGCGTCAACATGGGCAATCTGCCGACGCTGAAATCGTTGGTGTCGCTGGCCTATGACTGCCGCCGCTCGGAGATGTTCGTGAACGAGACCATCGCCGCGCTGAAGATCATCGACCGTGGCGATCTCACACCCGACGAGATGGTCGGCTCCTGGGCCGGCGAGCTCGGGCAGACGCAATTCCTGCCCGTGCATTACGTCAACTACGCCGTCGACTATGACGGCGACGGCCGGCGCGATCTCTTGCGCAGCGAGGACGACGTGATCGGCTCGACCGCGAACTACATCGCCAACGGATTGAAGTGGCGGCGCGGCGAGCCGTGGCTCGAAGAGATCAAGGTGCCGCAGAACCTGCCCTGGGATCAGACCGACCTCACGGTGCAGCAGCCGCGCTCGAAATGGGCGCAGTTGGGGGTCACCTATCCCGACGGCCGTCCGCTGCCGAACGACAATCTCGCGGCGTCCGTGCTGCTGCCGATGGGGCGCAACGGACCTGCCTTCATGGCGTATGCGAATTTCGCGGCCTACACCGAGTGGAATAATTCGCTGATCTATTCGACCACCGCGGGCTATCTCGCCACCCGCATCGCGGGTGCGGCTCCGATGCGCAAGCCGGCCCAACCGGTCGCGCAACTGCCGTTCAACGACCTCAAGCAATTGCAGCAGCTCTTGGTCCAGGCCGGCTTCAACGTCGGCAAGGTCGACGGTGTGCTGGGCCAGCAGAGCCGCGCCGCCGTGAAGGCGATGCAGATCAAATACGGCCTGCCCGCCGATTCCTGGCCGACCGCCGAGCTGCTCGCGCGGATGCGCGGCGGCACGGCCCAGGCGCAGCCGGCGGGGATGATCCGGTAGAATTTTCGCACCGCACAAGCCGCTCTCGCGATTGTAATTTTCTGTGATGCTCCCATGTGAGTGGCTCAGGTTTCTCCTGAGATTTCCCATTCACAAGCGAGCATCACATGTCCTTCCACGACGCCGTCGTCCCCGCGTACTTGCAAATGCTGAACAGCCTGACCGGCCTGCTCACGAAAGCCGAGGCGCATTGCGCGGCCAAAAAGATCGACCCGGGCGTCCTGCTCGGCTCGCGCCTCTTCCCGGACATGCTGCCGCTGTCGAAGCAGATCCAGCTCGCCAGCGATTTCGCCGCCAAGGGCTGCGCGAGGCTGACCCATAGCGAGGTGCCTTCGATGCCCGACACGGAAAAGACGTTTGAAGAGCTGAAGCAGAGGCTCGCCAAGACGATCGACTACGTGAAATCGTACAAGCCGGAGCAGTTCGAAGGCGCCGACACCAAGGACGTGACCTTCCCGGCGGGCCCGGAC
>NZ_JBFUGY010000130.1:0-1876 GCF_056402655.1 Bradyrhizobium sp. P3_C3
CGCTACGCTATCGTAAGCCGTAGGAATGCGGCTTTTGCTACCCTTGGAGGACCATCATGAAGGCTAAGATGCGACTTTCGATCAAGTCAGTGACGGTTACAGGAATCGCTGCCAGCGCACTTCTGGGACTTGCAGGGGCCACACTTGCTCCATCACCGGCCCGCGCGATCGTGTATTGCCAGTACGTCGACTATCCGGTGGGTTGCGTTGCCCGGGCTGGCGTTGCCCTCCGGCCACGGCCCGTTGCGCGCGCTGCAGTCCGTCATAACGTCGGCGGCAATGCCAATGGTGGCGTTAATCGCGTCGGAGTGCGTCGATAGAGGATTTGCCTGCGGGCCACCAGCCTTGGTAACCAACCTCGTGACCCGCGGTAGCATTCAACACTACTTCTCGGCCATGCAGCGTGCCTCCCTTTGCATGTCGGTTATTGGCCCATAGGCGGCCCCGGCCGAGCGTGGCGCAGTGGTCCGGTTTCGCGTGACGAGCCGACCGAGTTGGGCCCCCGATCTCAACGTCCGCCCGTGACCCTGGCTGTCGGATATCGTTTTCGAATTGAAAGAGGCGACGATTGCGCCGCCTCTCCTTGTGGTCCGCGTGCTTACTGGCAGACGTACATGATTCCGTCACCGCCCTTGATCAAGGTGCCGGGCGTGCAACCAATGCCATTGAGCTTCGCGTAGCTATCCCAACCGTCGTAGCAGGTGTAGGAAGCACGCCCAAAGACCCCCACAGCCGTGCCGTACCCGGTCGTGCCGCCGGCACCACACCAGGGGCCGCCAGCGTAGTAGGCCCGCACTGCGTACCAAGGCAGACCGGACTGATCGGGTATGTAGTGACTATAGGGATACGGGCTGACATAGAGCCGCCTCGCTTGGGCACTCTCAACTGACAGCGAAATCCCGCGCTGCTCAGACCAGTCAACGGTGAACAGTGTCGCAAAGGCGATAACCGAAGTTACAATTGCAAAATTTCTGAAAATCATCCGCTTCATCGTTTTGCTCCTATCCTGTCTCGCCCCCTTTGCTTAAGGAGGCCCGTCGGTTGATGCCGACATTGACAAAGATCAAGGGGCTTGACCTAACTCGTGACCAAATTTCAACGTGAATCACGGAGTTTATGCACGCAACCGTGCACAAAGTCAGTCGAGAGATGTTGCTGCGTCGCGCTCTTTGGTGTGTTTGCTCGGTGTTACGTCGAGGCTGAAGTGAGGCTGGCGGATCGCTTCGGGCGGCACCTGAAAGAAGGTAACAGCGCCAATGTTATCGGAAGTCGGCAAAGATTTCGAAACGACAACCAAGTGAGCGATGTCGCCTCTTGGCCGATTGTGTTGCAAAAGTCGAAAGTTGCAGGGCTCAAGCTTCTTCGCGAAAACACTAAGCAGCGAGCGATCGCTGATTCGTATGACCTCAATCGCGTTACCGAAGTCGCCTGTGAATTTTGCGTGAGGCCGTGAGGTCCCTCGCATCTTGTACGCGAAAGTCGCGCCCACGGCCCGCAGAATTTTGGTCATCGGCGAAAATCGACTTTTGCAACAATATCGGCCCTTCAGCGACCTCGGCAGACGTCCGCTTTCCCGCCGCTGTTAGGGGTTGAGCGGACATAAGGCGGCCAGCTGCTTAATGAGTACACAGCCTAGTCACGTGAATCTAAAGTTCGCCACATAAAGTCCGCTGAGCTTTATAGCAGAAGCGTTTGACGGAAGCCAAAATCTGGTCTGCGGACTTGGTCCATTTGAATGGCTTCGGTTTTCTGTTGTGCAGGTCGATGAAGGTACGGATGTCGGCCTCGAGCTGCCTGACGGAGGTGTGAACACCTCGCTGGATCTGTTTTCTGGTGAGTTCAGCGAACCAGCGCTCGACCTGATTGATCCATGACG
>NZ_JBFUGY010000131.1:0-1853 GCF_056402655.1 Bradyrhizobium sp. P3_C3
CTCAAGCACGTGCCGATCCTGGAGCGCGACTGGAGCGAGGGCGTCAAGACCAACATCTTCGGCTCGATCAACGTTGCCGATGCGGCGCACGGCGCCGGCGCCGAAGCCATGGTGATGATCTCGACCGACAAGGCGATCGAGCCGGTGTCGATGCTCGGCCTCACCAAGCGCTTCGCCGAGATGTACTGCCAGGCGCTCGACCACGATCTTGCCGCAGCTAGCGGCAGAGCCAGGCCGCCGATGCGGTTGATCTCGGTCCGGTTCGGCAACGTGCTGGCTTCGAACGGCTCGGTGGTGCCGAAGTTCAAGGCCCAGATCGAGGCCGGCGGCCCCGTGACGGTGACGCATCCCGACATGGTCCGCTACTTCATGACCATCCGCGAAGCCTGCGATCTCGTCATCACGGCGGCAACGCATGCGCTCGGCACCGCGCGCCCCGACGTCTCGGTCTATGTGCTCAACATGGGCCAGCCGGTGAAGATCGTCGATCTCGCCGAGCGCATGATCAGTCTCTCGGGCCTCCAGCCCGGCTACGACATCGAGATCGTGTTCACGGGCATGCGGCCGGGCGAGCGCCTGCACGAGATCCTGTTCGCCTCCGAGGAGCCGACCCGCGAGATCGGTRTCGCCGGCATCATGGCCGCGCAGCCGAACGAGCCGCCGATGCAGACGCTGCGCAAATGGATCGCGGCGCTGGAGCAGGCGATCGCGCGGGACGATCGGGCCACGATCAAGACSATCCTGAAGGATGCGGTTCCGGAATTCGGGTCGACCGCGGCCTGACCATGCAGTCTCAAGGCAAGATCGTCGTCGCGAGCCAGCACTATCCGCCTGATCCGAGCACGACGGCGGCGATCATGGCAGAGATCGCTTGCCGCGTCGCCGTCGACCACGAGGTCATCGTGCTGTCGGGCTCGCCCGGTGAATTGCCGGCCTCGCAAACCGGCCCGGGCAAGCCGCGCGTGATTGCCATCAAGAACCGGATGGCGGGAAAGGCCGCGCTGGTGCGGCGTGGATTGTCCGAGCTGCTGTTCGCGGCGCGCACATTCTTCGCGCTGATCCGGGAGCTTAAGTCAGGTGACGTCGTGCTCACCGTCACCGCGCCGTTCATGCTGCCTTACGCGGTCGCGGCCGCGGCAAGATGCAAGGGCGCGCGCTCGGCGCTGATCATGCACGACCTCTTCCCCGATGTTCTCGTGATGGCGGAAATCCTGAAGCCCGGCTCGTTCGTGACGCTGACGATGCGCGCGGCCAACAGCCTGATGTTCCGCGCGCTCAATGCCGTCATCACCATCGGCCGCGATGCGGAGCGCCCGCTCTTGAGCTATTCCGGCATGACGCGGAACAAGATCCGCTTCATCCCGAACTGGGCAACGCTCGTACCCGCGGCGCGTCCCCTGGCGCAGGACAATCCGTTCCGCAAAGCGCTTTCCGCGCGATTCATTGTCGGYCTGTCGGGCAATCTCGGCTTCACCCATGATCCGGAGATCGTGTTCGAGGCGGCACGTCTTTTGAAGGACGAGCCGGACATCCACTTCCTGCTGTCCGGCTGGGGCATCGGCTTCGAGCGGCTGAAGCAGTTGCAGGCTGAAGCGAACTTGCCCAATGTGTCCTTCGTGGCGCGGGTCGCGGATGCCGAGCTCGAGGCGTTCCTGGCGGCTGCCAATCTCTGGATCATTCCGTACCGGAAGGACGTGGYGGGGGTGTCGGTGCCGAGCCGGTTCTACAATCTGCTGGCAGTCGGCCGTCCCGTGGCGCTGGTCTCCGAGCCGGAGGCCGAGGCTGCGTTGACGGTGGTGGAGAACGGGCTCGGATGGGTCGTGACGCCGGGGCGGGCGGATCAATTGGCCGAT
>NZ_JBFUGY010000132.1:0-1480 GCF_056402655.1 Bradyrhizobium sp. P3_C3
ATCGTGCCTGCCTGGAGCACGCTTTTATGATTTGGTTCCGGTCTGCGAACTCCCATACGGGCCCGCAGCTTCATCGCTGCACCATCAGAGGCCGGACAGATGGCAGCATCCGACTACGTGCCGATCTTCTTCAAAAACCGCTTGCATCTCGCGGGGCGTCCACAGATGAGTACACGCCCTTCTGTAATGGGCCCGATGATGTCAAGCCTCCCGAGTGAACGTCACGCCGCCGAACTCATGCTTCTGTCCGTGGTCAACGCCTGGCCGCCACATCATGCTGTCAGAGGGAGCGGTGAGCCTATCTAGATGCGCGTGGTTCGTCAGATGACGGCCACTGGGCGTGTAACGGCTTCACCGGATCCACCGTCCCGGCGACGGGACTTCGGGCACTGGGCTTCAGTTCAGCCCGGTTGCGTTCTTGATCTCCTCCTCGTGTTCTATGCTGCGATCGGGCCCACTTCGGTCCATCGGTAAGTTGTGCCGTCGACCCAGATTCGATGCAGGATCACTGCGAGCTTGCGTGCCAAGGCGACTTTTGCGCGCTTCGAGCCTCGCCGCTTGGCGACGTCCATCCCCCAGCGCTTAAGTTTTGAGAATCGCGTGATGCGCGATAGCAGAACGTTGGCGGCCTCATACAACACCGTACGCACTATCTCGTCGCCGGCCAGCGTGATCCCGCCCGTGACGTCCTTTTCTCCCGATTGGTATTTCTTTGGCGTGAGCCCGAACAGCGCGCCTGCCGCCTTCGATTTTACAATGCGATGAGGATCATCAATCGCCGATTTGTAGGTAATCGCCACTAGGGGACCAACACCTGGCACTGTCATKAGCCGGCGACAGACCGCATCGTCACGCRCMRTTGCCAGCACAGCTTTGTGTAGCCTTCCGTACTCTGCCTTCAAGGCCGATCGTGCCGAAAGCATCGCTATGGCAATGCGTTCCAATGTCGCCTGACCCGCAACCAACTCTCGGATCCGCGCTTCGAAATTCTTYCGCGTCACCGGGCCAACCTTCAGCCCAAAGCCACGCAAAATCCCGCGGATACTTAACTCCACATCGATAAGTCGCCCAAGAAGCTGYTTGCGCGCAACCAGCAGCGCTCGGATCTCTTGAGCCCCTATCGACTTTGCGYGCACCGCGCGGAACCATCCCATCCGGATCAACTGGGCAATTCCGCGTGCATCCTTGCGATCCGTCTTCACTGTCATCGCCGACAATGCTGCCTTCACATGCCGTGTTTCCAGCAGAACCGTCTCGAATCCTGCTCTTTGCAGCCCCGCATGAAGCCATTGCGACAGTGGCCCAGCCTCCAGCCCGATCCGATTCACTGCAAAGCCAAGCGTCTCGAAAAATTCGACTAAGGCGTCGGGTTCGCTTGCGACCTTCGCCTCCTTCAGGATCTTACCCTGGGAATCCACAACGCATACGCTCGACAGTTCCAACGACACGTCAATTCCGGCATAATTCTCCACGGCTGTCC
>NZ_JBFUGY010000133.1:0-1401 GCF_056402655.1 Bradyrhizobium sp. P3_C3
CCGCACGACAGCCGGCGCACGTGCAGCCGGGGTCGCTGGCGCCAGCGGCGGGCTCGCGACTGCGGGCCTGCGGCGCAGCCGCGCGCCGAGGTGACGGATCTTCTGGATCAGGTCGTGATGAAAGATGTCCGCGGCCGACGCTTCGCGCGTCGACTCCGGCTTCGGAATGTAGTCGGCTGCCCCGAGCGACAGCGCCTTGAAGCTGATCTCCGCGTTACGACGGGTCAGCGTCGAGGCCATGATGATGACGAGATCGCGCTTCTTCGCCAGCAGCTGCGGCAGCGCCGAGATGCCGTCGAGCTCGGGCATTTCGATGTCGAGCACGGCAACGTCGGGATTGATGCGTTCGAGCTGGTTGACCGCCTCGAGCCCGGTGCGCAGCGAGGCCGCGACCTCCATGTCATGCTCGGCACCGATCCAGCGCGAGATCAGACCGCGTATGACGACGGAGTCGTCGACGACCATCACCCGCAGCGGCCCGGCGTCGCGCGACGGACCCGTGGTCGAATTACCTGCGAACGCAACACTCATTACTCACCAACTCAGACTGAAACGGTTCAGTTGAAACAATCGCCGAAGGATCCGTTCAGCCTCCGGATGTTCGCTCAGATAAGTCCGACTTCCTGGAATTTCGCCGTCACGATGTCCTTGTCGAAGGGCTTCATGATGTACTCGTTGGCGCCGGCGTGCAGCGCACGGGCGATGTGCGCGACGTCGTTCTCGGTGGTGCAGAACACCACCTTGGGCTGGTCGCCGCCGGGCATCCGCCGGAGATGGCCAAGAAATTCGTAGCCGTCCATGATCGGCATGTTCCAGTCGAGCAGCACGGCATCGGGCAAGCCGCGCTTGCAGGCCTCCAGTGCCTTCTCACCATCCTCGGCTTCGAGAATCTGGAAGTCGAGGCCCTCCAGGATCCGGCGCGCAACCTTGCGGATGACGCTGGAATCATCAACGACGAGACAAGTGCGCATGTGAACCTCTGCTTCCTACCCCCTTGTGGGGATACTTCCAATTGCGAGTCCGTCGGCGGCGATGCCGCCGTATCAGGCCGCCATCATCTCGGGCGCGAGCTCGAGGACGCGATCGACGTCGAGGACGACCATGAGCTGGCCGTCGAGGCGGTGGACGCCGCCGGCGAGCTTGGCCATGCGAGGATCGAGGTTGACGGGGTTCTCTTCCATGCCGGCCTCGGCAAGGCGCAGCACTTCGCCGATCTGGTCGATCAGGAGGCCGTAGGATTCACCGCGCAGGTCGACGCCGACCGCCATCGGGGTCTTGCCGTCCTCGGGCTTGGGCAGGCCGAGCCGGGCGCGCATGTCGACCACGGTGACGATGCGGCCGCGCAGGTTCAGCACGCCCGCGATCTCGCGCGAGGACAGCGGAACGCGGGTGACGCGCTCG
>NZ_JBFUGY010000134.1:0-1269 GCF_056402655.1 Bradyrhizobium sp. P3_C3
TGTTTAGCCCGGACAGATCACTGACGGGTGTTCGGAGACATAGCTGACACATCAACATTGGCTGGATTGGTCCGATTCGGGAGGCCGTCCATGCCTTGGAGCGAGGTGTCAGTGATGGATCAGCGTCACGAGTTTGTGCGGCTGGCTTTGCAGGAGGGCGCCAACCGGCGCGAACTGTGCCGTCGGTTCAACATCAGTCCTGACGTCGGCTACAAGTGGCTGGCGCGCTGGCAGGCCGGCGATCGGGAGCTGGCCGACCGCTCCCGGCGCCCGCATGCGATGCCCAAGCGGAGTGAGGCTGCGGTCGAAGTAGAAGTCCTGGCTGTACGCGACAAGCATCCGGCTTGGGGAGCACGGAAGATTGCCCATTGCCTGAAGCGGGGCGGGCAGACGGTGCCTGTGCCATCAACGGTGCACCAGATCCTGTGTCGGAACGGCCGGGTCAAACCGAGTGAGAATGCGCCGCCCAATCCGGGCCACCGGTTCGAGAAGGAAGCTCCCAATCTGCTGTGGCAGATGGACTTCAAGGGCCACCTGCCGCTGGCCGACGGGACACGATGCCATCCGCTGACCATCGTCGACGATCACTCGCGCTACGTGCTGTGCCTGAAGGCATGTGCCGACGAGCAGCGTCTCACCGTGCAGAATCACCTGTCGACGACGTTCCGCTGCTATGGCCTGCCAGAGGCCTTCTACACCGACAATGGCTCACCCTGGGGCGATACGTCCGGCATTCGTTGGACCGGACTGAAGGTGTGGCTGCTCAAGCTTGGCGTCAGGGTGGTGCACGCCAGGCCATGCCACCCACAGGCCCGCGGCAAGAACGAGCGCTTCCATCGCACCCTGAAGGCCGAGGTGTTTGCAATGCGCCGCTTCCGAACTCTCCCGGAAGTCCAGCGCGCCTTCGACGCCTGGCGGCCGGTCTACAATCTGGAGCGGCCTCACCAAGGCCTCGATATGCAGGTCCCTGCCGATCGCTTCCGGCCAAGTGCTCGCCCCATGCCGGCCCGCGTTCCGAACGTCGAATACGACAGCGGCGAGATCGTGCGCAGGGTCTCATCGACAAGACCCTACATCTCCTTCAAGGGACGCTTCTGGAAAGTTCCCCAGGCCTTCGCCCGCGAACGCCTTGCCATCCGGCCRCTGGWTCGTGACGGCCACTACGGAATCTTCTTCGCCAGCTGGCAGGTCGCATCGATCGACTTGACCAATGGCCAACCTGTCAGTGATGTGTCCGAACAGGTGTCAGCCATGTCTCCGGACTAAACA
>NZ_JBFUGY010000135.1:0-1253 GCF_056402655.1 Bradyrhizobium sp. P3_C3
GGGTATAGGCGTTGTCGCGCAGATTCTGCTTCACCATCGCCGGCAGCCGCGGCCAGGTGCCGGCGCCCTCCAGCGTGTCCACGAAGACGGCAAGGCCGCCGTCGACATCGCCGGCCGCGATCTTCGCGGCCGAGGCCGTGAACCGTGCCAACAGCGGCGAGGGGCCACCGACGTAATCGGGATCGAGGCTCGCATCGAGCTCGCCACCGGGTTCGGCCAGGATCAGCCGCCGCAACAGGTCGGGGCGCGCCTGCGCTACGCGGAAGCAGATGTGTCCGCCGCGGGAATGGCCCATCAGATCGACCGGGCCGAGGTCGAGCTTCTCGATGAAGGCGATGACGTCCTGGACATGCTGGGCGATCGAATAGGTGTCGCCGACGCCGTCCCAGCGGTCGGGGAAGAAGTGCCGCAAGCTGACGGCGATCACCCGATGCCGCTGCGTCAGCGGTCCGAGCAAGCAGCCCCAGACGCGGAAGTCATTGAGCGAACCATGCACGCAGACCAGCGGCGGCCGGCTCCTGTCTTCGCCCACGTCGAGATAGGGCATGTCGTATCCGTTGACGTGGAGGCTTTGCATTCGGGGCTCGCGGGAGGGGGCAGGAACTCCTGTGCAAGATTCCCGGAAACCGGGTGGATCGCAACTATTTCCAAGCCTAGATTTGGGCATGGATCACAATGGGGGCATGCGATAAGGACGCAAGCCAGGAACCAAGCCATGACCGATCAGCATTTTGCCCTGTTCGACACCAGGATCGGCCTCTGTGCCATCGCCTGGGGCCCGCGTGGTATCAACGGCACGCAGCTGCCCATGGGCGGGGAGGAGAAGATCCGCACCCGCATCAGCCAGCGCCATGCCGACGCCACCGAGGCCGAACCGACCGCCGAGGTGCGAGAGGCGATCGACCGCATCACAAAACTGCTCGCGGGCGAGCCGGATGATCTCACCGACATTCCGCTCGATCTCGACGGCGTGCCCGACTTCAACCGCGGCGTCTACGAGATCGCCCGTGCTATCCCGCCCGGCAAGACCATCACCTATGGCGATATCGCCAAGCAGCTCGGCGGCGTCCAGCTGTCGCGCGATGTCGGCCAGGCACTCGGGCACAACCCGTGCCCGATCGTCGTGCCCTGCCATCGCGTGCTGGCTGCCGGCAACAAGCCCGGCGGCTTCTCGGCGAATGGCGGTGTGGTGACGAAGCTGAAGATGCTCGAGATCGAAGGCGCGCTGGTGAACCACACGCCGAGTTTGTTCG
>NZ_JBFUGY010000136.1:0-1204 GCF_056402655.1 Bradyrhizobium sp. P3_C3
GGCCAGATCGACACCGCCGAGTTGCTGCTGCACCGCGTGTGGCCAGATCGACACCGCCGAGTTGCTGCTGCAYCGCGTGTACGCCTTTGGAGCGGCCGAGGGACATGCCTCCGGCGAGTCAGTGGGGCAAGACGCTGCGGGCTGGGAACGGGCAGAAATGGCTCTGCTACAGGCGCAGATCGACACCCAGCGCCAAATTATCAAGCTGCTCCGCAACGAATTGTCAGACGTGAGGAAGGAACGGGACGCTTGGCGCAGTCGGGCTCACAGGCTGTGCCGATCGGTTTCGACTGACCTCACAGCCACCCCGCGCCCCGGATCGTTTGCGGCATTGCTCCAGCAACGTCGAATACATTTCCGGCAGCATTGACTCAAACAACTGCCGCAAGGACCGCACCTCGCGCCGATAATAAGGGGGCCCCTGGGTCATTGTACTGGAGGTGCAATGTGAGTCTGACGAGACGGCGGGTCGCACGGCCTAAAGCCAATCCGCATTATGTGCGCTTTGCCGTGCACTTAGTTCCCTGCAATCCGCACTTAGAAGCAAATACATGGCCGTAAAAATAGGCGATGGCAGCGTCAGCGGCGCCATCTGCCTACTAATGCCGGAGAATTTGTTGACGCGCTTTGCAAATGGCATACGTGATTGCGATCCTTCCGGCGTGGCTGTTGGCTGCGGTTGATTGGTGGCAAAGCCGTCTTTTGGCAACGACGATCGCGGGAGCCGCTCTCAGCTGTGCTGCGGCCTTATGCATTGGATTTCCCTTCATCGACCCGTTTGCCGTGATGATGGCAGGGCTGGTTGCAGCACTACCAGCTGAGGTGTTTTTTTGGCTGTCGAATATGAACGAGGTTAGGATGAGCGCCTATCCGGAAAGACAACCAGGCATGTTCCCTGAAACAGCGCGCATGTTTTCGAAAAAAAGTCCGCAACGGGTCAAAACCGGCAATACTCCGATTGAGCAAAGAATTTCTCCTTGGACCCAAAAGCTGACTCTCCTCCTTATGGGTACACGCCCTTCTGTAATGGGCCCGATGATGTCAAGCCTCCCGAGTGAACGCCACGCCGCCGAGCTCATGCTTCTGTTCGTGGTCGACGCCTGGCCGCCACATCATGCTGTCAGAGGGAGCGGTGAGCCTATCTAGATACGCGTGGTTCGTCGGACGACGGCCACTGGGCGTGTAACGGCTTCACCGCATCCAC
>NZ_JBFUGY010000137.1:0-1191 GCF_056402655.1 Bradyrhizobium sp. P3_C3
CTAGTCACGTGAATCTAAAGTTCGCCACATAAAGTCCGCTGAGCTTTATAGCAGAAGCGTTTGACGGAAGCCAAAATCTGGTCTGCGGACTTGGTCCATTTGAATGGCTTCGGTTTTCTGTTGTGCAGGTCGATGAAGGTACGGATGTCGGCCTCGAGCTGCCTGACGGAGGTGTGAACACCTCGCTGGATCTGTTTTCTGGTGAGTTCAGCGAACCAGCGCTCGACCTGATTGATCCATGACGCGGAAGTCGGCGTGAAGTGGACATGATAGTGCGGCCGACGGGCGAGCCACGCTTTGATCTTAGGTGTTTTGTGGGTGGCGTAGTTGTCCATGACGAGATGGACATCGAGGCCTTCAGGAACTTGAGCATCGATCCCTTTTAAAAACTTCAAGAACTCGACTGCCCGGTGCCGCTTATAGCATTTGCCGATGACGAACCCCGAGGCGACATCGAGCGCGGCAAACAGCGAGGTCGTACCATGCCGCACATAACTGTGCGTGCGCCG
This sequence comes from Bradyrhizobium sp. P3_C3, assembly GCF_056402655.1. Lineage (NCBI taxonomy): Bacteria > Pseudomonadati > Pseudomonadota > Alphaproteobacteria > Hyphomicrobiales > Nitrobacteraceae > Bradyrhizobium > Bradyrhizobium sp. P3_C3. The sequence continues at coordinate 510 of NZ_JBFUGY010000137.1, forward strand.
TTCCGGTACGCCCGGCATCATCGGCAGGACCGGCTGCTCGCGAYCCAGGGCCTGGATCTGGCTTTTCTCATCGATACTGAGGACAAGGGCTCGGTTCGGTGGGGACAGGTAAAGGCYGACGATATCGCGGACCTTGTCGACGAACAGCGGGTCGCTCGACAGCTTGAATGTCTGGCTGCGGTGCGGCTGCAGGCCGAACGCCATCCACATTCGGCGGATCGTGGTGTGGGAAAAGCCAGTTTCCYCAGCCATTGAGCGGATCGACCAGTGCGTCGCGTCGGGTGGCGTTGTACGCAATGTCCGCTCAATTACCTCAGCAACCTGATCGTCGTTGATGGTTCGAGGGCGGCCAGGGCGGGCCTCGTCAAGCAGGCCATCACAGCGATCCTTCAAAAATCGGCGACGCCACTTGCCAACGGTGTGTTCGTGGAGGCCGAGTTCGGCAGCCACGGACTTGCTTGGCAAGCCATCCGCACACCGCAGGATCGCGCGGCAGCGCTCAGATAGCGATCGGGCAACGCGATGACGACGAACTTGCCTCTCCAAGTACGCCCGCTCCTGCGGACTAAGCACCAACGGCGCGATCGGCCGGCCTCGTTCACCTGCATTCGCCACGAGCTCTCTCCTCTGTAGAGATTCGAGCTATCAACTAATGTGGCGAACTTGCGTTCCAGATGACTAG
>NZ_JBFUGY010000138.1:0-1189 GCF_056402655.1 Bradyrhizobium sp. P3_C3
CCCGCTAAAACCACGATGCGTCCGCGACCGAGTTCTTCGAGCACGCGCGCAGGCCGCACATCTAAAATTCGCGCGGAAGAATGAGATTCGTCTGTCATTACACCGGCCTGACTCCCGGTAAAACTAATGGCTGGCGCACCGAGATCAGACAGGGCCATGCTCATCAACGACATGCTGATGCGCTCACCGGTCGTTAGCAACATATCCAGTTCGCGGCGGTTGGGATGCGGGCTTACTTGATAAGCCGCCTTAATTAGTTCGTCGGTCGTCTTACCCATCGCTGAAACGATCGCCACGACGCGATGACCACGGCTGTGCAAATCGGCGAGGCTCCTCGCAACCGCGCGGATTTTTTCCGGGGTTTCTAGACAGACGCCGCCGTATTTTTGCACGATGGTCGGATTGTTGCGCATTTACGTGCGACGGCAGCTGTATGAGCGGTGGCTTGATGTTCGCTCCGCTCCGCCGGATAGTTTCATGCATCTAGCTCCAGAACTGCTTGCGGTCCGCGCAAAGATTGGATCACCCCTATCGAATTTCGCGACGTTTTTTCCGCGCGCCAGCGCGTCTCTGAGGTTCAGAGAATAGGCCAGTGCACGCGGTTGCCCACGCACCTCTCCGCTCATCGCCTTTCACAGCTCTCCAAGTATTCGATACAAGAATCGTTTTTCTTGGCGGAAGATTGGCGGTCACGACAAGATCGGCTGGGTAACGCTAAAGGTTCTGCCGACCCGAAAAATAATCCCTGAATGAAAGTGTCGTACCGGTTTCGCCGGGAAATGGCCACACGCACGTCCTCGGACCAGCGGTGCCGCCGACCCGTCTCCACCGCTTCAAGCCGTTCGACTTGGGCACTGAGCCCATCACCGTCCATCAGGACAGTTCTCAATACCGCGCCTCTTTCGGCAAGGCGGCCCCGCCGGATGTGTACTAACAGAGTGGCCCGACGTCGTGTTTTCTAGGACGTACCAAGACTTGTCAGCCTTGCACTCCCCAAAGGCCTTGCCCAAGGCAGCTAACGAAAATTTGGGTCCAGATGCTGGACATAATCGATGTGGATCAAATATCATCCACCATTGCGCGCGATTGTTCCAAGCTCCGAGAGCTTGGCGGCCGGGCCCTGTCGGCTGAGACAACAACTGACGCCCCCCGAGCCCGTGCCTACTTTCGCTTGGTTGCCCTGAGTTAG
>NZ_JBFUGY010000139.1:0-1145 GCF_056402655.1 Bradyrhizobium sp. P3_C3
GCCGAGACCCATGAACAGGCCAACAAAGACATGTGGCATTGCCGCCGGAATGGCAACCTTGAGCACGAGGAAGCGCTGGGTTGCTCCCAATGTCCGCGCAATATCGTAATAGGCGCTCTTCACGCAGGCGACGCCCGACCAGGTCAGCACGGTGACCGGAAACCCGGTGGCGAGCGCAATCAGGAAAATGCTGGCGCTGAAGCTCGACGGGAAAACGAAAAATGCGAGCGGCAGCCAAGCTGTCGCGGGCAGCGGCCCGATGAACCGCAAAACTGGGTGGATCCAATAACCGGCGAGCCGCGACCAGCCGATCGCCACGCCGGTTACGAACCCCACCGCCGCACCGAGAAAGTAACCGGTCGCGAGCAGACGCGCTGAGGCGAAGATGCCTTCGGCCAGCCGCCCCCAATCATCGATTACGACTTCGACAATGGCCTGCGGCGGCGGAAAGAACGGCAACGGCAGCAATCCAAGCTTTGCTGTGACGGCCTCCCAGGCAGCAAAAAACAGCGCGAGCGCAAACAGCCACGGGGAGAGCCGCTGGAGACGCTGAAAAGCAACAAAACGAACGCCGGCAAAGGCTGCCAGGGCGAGCGCAAGGGCCAACGCGCCGCAGGCAATCGCGAAGCCGCCCGTGTAGGCCCAATCGCTCTCGGGCTTATCCGGCCAGAGCGCAGTGAGCACGGCGACCATAGACCATGCGGCGGCAACAGACAGTCCGCCGATCAACGACCGAGTGGTCGAACTTTCAAAAAAGCCGAAACCCGATTTCTCTGATGGCCTCGGCACTTCATCGATGACCGAGCTCACTGCGGATCTTCCCAATCGGCTCAGCTTAGAACGTCAAGATAAATCCGCTCGGCGAACTTGGCCGGGTCAGTGCTTCGCTTCATGACGTTCACTGCCTTGAGTTCGTCGGTGTAGAGTAGAAGCTGCTTCTTGAGCGTGGCCCCGACCGGGTGATTGTGGTGAGTATGGCTACGGTACATGGTGGCGAGATCCTCTACGGATCCTCTCCCGCCGTAGCCCGAATAGATTGCTGCGGCATCGGCGGGATCGCTGGCAACTAGGTCTGCCCCCTCCAGTATCGATCGGGTCAGAGCGGCCGCCACCGGCATTTCGCTTCGGGTGAGGCTGCCACGTAT
>NZ_JBFUGY010000140.1:0-1137 GCF_056402655.1 Bradyrhizobium sp. P3_C3
TGAGCGACTGTGTTCGCTGTCAAGCGGGTTGCCATGGTGTTTTCGTCCTGATCATGACATTGAGGATGGTCAGCAGCTTGCGGGCGACGGCGATCAGGGCAACGAGCTTCGGCTTTCCATTGGCCACGAGGCGCTCAAAGAAGGCCTTGAGGACGGGGTTGTGACGTCTGGCGGTCATYGCTCCCATGAACAATACCGTTCGCACCGCTTGTCGCCCGCCACCAATGAAGCTTTTTCCGCGCCAYTGGCCGGATTGGCGCGTGTAGGGCGCCAAGCCGGCCAGTGCCGCAATCTGCTTGCGGTTCAGGCGGCCGAGCTCTGGCAGYTCGGCCATCAAGGTCCGGGCAATGATGGGCCCAACGCCGGGAACGGAGGCGAGCAAATCCTCTGCTTCGCGCCAGGCCGGCGAAGATCGCACTGCATCGTCGATGTCCGTATCGACGCTGACGAGYTCCTTCTCCAGCGCCTTGATCAGCCGTGTGATGCTCTTTCTTAAATGCTGCGAGGTWGCGCGCTTTTCCCGTTGCCGCTCGGCACCTATCATGTCCACGATTTGACGCCGGCGCGTCACCAAATCCGACAAAAACCGTGTCGCCTCATCCGGCARAGGCCGGGGTTCGGGCCGTGTCGCTGCGGCAAAGTGAGCGATTACAGAAGCATCGATCGGATCGGTCTTGGCGCGTTGTCCGAGTGCCTTGGCAAAGGCACGGACCTGCGCCGGATTGACAACGACGATAGGAAGGCCGGCGCCGCCAACTGCCGCTGCCGCAATGGTCTCGAAGCCGCCCGTCGCCTCGAGCGCCACAATASTGGGTGCAAGCTGTTTCAGCCGARCGGTCAGCTGCTCCAACCCCGCACCGTTGCGTTCTACGACGAACGCCTCACCACCGGGATGAACTGCAACGTCAAGACGGTCCTTCGATACGTCGATACCAACCGCGATGATATCCATGGTCACCCTTCCTTGCCTAATCGGGCTTCGCACTTTGCGGCCCAGGCGACTGTTCGGGTTCAATGGACTAACGGACGGGGCACCTCTCTCACCCACGGCCTGCAACGACCTGGGGGTTTGCGGGCTCCCGTCCGTCACCGCAACGTCTACAATAGCAGACCTGCGGCGCTTCGACTTACAAGGGG
>NZ_JBFUGY010000141.1:0-1087 GCF_056402655.1 Bradyrhizobium sp. P3_C3
CCGAGTTCGGCAGCCACGGACTTGCTTGGCAAGCCATCCGCACACCGCAGGATCGCGCGGCAGCGCTCAGATAGCGATCGGGCAACGCGATGACGACGAACTTGCCTCTCCAAGTACGCCCGCTCCTGCGGACTAAGCACCAACGGCGCGATCGGCCGGCCTCGTTCACCTGCATTCGCCACGAGCTCTCTCCTCTGTAGAGATTCGAGCTATCAACTAATGTGGCGAACTTGCGTTCCAGATGACTAGTCTCCAGGTTCCAAACTCGGCTGCCGCTGAAGGCACACCCAGAAAGATGGCCCCGATCTCCGTCTTCGTGAGTCGTAAGTTGAGCAAGCTCTTCGTGCGTCAGGGCTTCTCGCCGTTGTTTGATGTTGCGGTCAAGATCGAAAATCCGGAGGAGCCCCTTGGAACGCACGTGTTTACTGCAATGGAATTCCAGAGCGAGGGAGCGGCTATTCGCTGGACCGTCGTGTCGATTCCGGACGAATTTCCTCGCATCGAGGATGCCACAAAAGAACGCGAAGCGCCCGTGAAGCAAACCGCCCTATCGGTACCGTCTCCCGATAAAGCCAACGCTGTCCTCAACCGCATCGAAATACCGCGGGATACCGTTGAGAGGATCTCTAAACTTCTGACGCCGGCCTCTTCATTGATTATTTCCGACGACGGATTTAGCCACGAGACGGGAAAAGACACGGATTTCATCGTTGTAACGCATTGATGCGGCGGCGCAACCCACCGACATACGATGCCGCTGCGCAACCCGCTGGAATTGTTCGACCGCAAATCTGGTGCAAGATTCTTGACCTCCGCTGTCATTCGGCCTGCAATATTTAGGCTCTGACGCAATTTTGGTGCAGCTCCGATTATTCTGCACCGATTAGCCTGGCCTGAAGGAGATCGATTTTCCCGCGACCGTACATCTGCCTTCTCACGAGCTTGAGGCGGGTGATCTGACCTTCAGTCTGTCCGTTGGACCAGGGCGAAGTGATTGCCGCCCGAACCGCCGCTTCATCCTTCGTGACGCCGCTGGCGAAGGAAGTCACGAGACTGGCGCGGGCGCGGTCGATCCACGGCGTGAGCC
>NZ_JBFUGY010000142.1:0-1058 GCF_056402655.1 Bradyrhizobium sp. P3_C3
GTCTTGATCGTGGCCCGATCGTCCCGCGCGATCGCCTGCTCCAGCGCCGCGATCCATTTGCGCAGCGTCTGCATCGGCGGCTCGTTCGGCTGCGCGGCCATGATGCCGGCGACACCGATCTCGCGGGTCGGCTCCTCGGAGGCGAACAGGATCTCGTGCAGGCGCTCGCCCGGCCGCATCCCGGTGAACACGATCTCGATGTCGTAGCCGGGCTGGAGGCCCGAGAGGCGGATCATGCGCTCGGCGAGATCGACGATCTTCACCGGCTGGCCCATGTTGAGCACGTAGACCGAGACGTCGGGACGCTGCGTTCCGAGCGCATGCGTTGCCGCCGTGATGACGAGGTCGCAGGCCTCGCGGATGGTCATGAAGTAGCGGACCATGTCGGGATGCGTCACCGTCACGGGGCCGCCGGCCTCAATCTGGGCCTTGAACTTCGGCACCACAGAGCCGTTCGATGCCAGCACGTTGCCGAACCGGACCGAGATCAACCGCATCGGCGGCCTGGCGCTGCCGCTAGCTGCCGCAAGATCGTGGTCGAGCGCCTGGCAGTACATCTCGGCGAAGCGCTTGGTGAGGCCGAGCATCGACACCGGCTCGATCGCCTTGTCGGTCGAGATCATCACCATGGCTTCGGCGCCGGCGCCGTGCGCCGCATCGGCAACGTTGATCGAGCCGAAGATGTTGGTCTTGACGCCCTCGCTCCAGTCGCGCTCCAGGATCGGCACGTGCTTGAGCGCGGCGGCATGGAACACGATGTCCGGCTTGAACTCCGCCATCAGGCGGATGATGCGCTCGCGGTCGCGAATGTCGGCGATCCGCCCCTCGATCGCGGCCGCCGTCCCGTGCGCAGCGAGCGCTTCCGTGACCGCGTAGAGCGCCGGCTCGGAATTTTCCACGATCAGCAAACGCGCGGCGCCGAAGGCAACGATACGCTCGCAGATCTCGGACCCGATCGATCCGCCGCCGCCGGTGACGATGACAGCCTTGTCCTTGATCAGCGCTTCGAGCCGCGCATAGTCGATCTTTTCGCTCGGCCGCAGCAGGAGGTCCTCGAC
>NZ_JBFUGY010000143.1:0-919 GCF_056402655.1 Bradyrhizobium sp. P3_C3
GCCTGGCACCGGAGCATCTTGCGCCCCGTTCTGATCGTCGGCCTCGCCATGGGGGGCGCCATGGATCTGATCCCGCCGCTCGGCGTCTATGCGGCGATGCTGCGCGAGCAGGGCAGGCCGCTCGACTTTCCCGGCGGCGCCGCGCGGGTGGCGCAGGCCGTCGACGTCGATCTCCTCGCGCGCGCGATCGCCTGGTCGGGCGAGGCTAAGGCGGCACAGAACGAAGCCTTCAACGTCACCAATGGCGATGTCTTCACCTGGGAAAACATCTGGCCCGCGGTGGCCGACGCGCTGGAGATGAAGCCCGGCAAGCCGATCCCGCTATCGCTCGCCAAGGAGTTTCCCAATTGGGTCTCTTCTTGGGACGCGTTGCGACGCAAGCATGACCTCGTGTCGCCGGACCTCGCCGACTTCGTCGGCCTGTCGTTCCAATACGCCGATTACAGCATGCGCTACGGCCAGACCGAGTCCGGTCCGCCCTCGATCGTCTCGACCGTGAAGATCAACCGCGCCGGCTTCACCGAGATGATGGACACCGAGGACATGTTCCGGAAGTGGTTCAAGCAAGCCAAAGATAGCCGGCTGCTTCCATAGAGATCGTTACTACGAAGGCCCGCCGCCCGCTCGAAGCACTGGTGACGGTACGCGACCTCGATCCGGAGATCGKGGTCGTTCGTACACCCAGTCGTGCACCCACCGCGCGATCTGGATGCTAATTCTCGGCGAGAGCCACAAGCCAGCACAAAACAGGCGGCCCCTTTGGGGCCGCCTGAGCTGTTTAACGTCAGAGCAGATGACCTACTGGCAGAGATGCTGGAGGCCGTCGCTACCCTTGAAATAGGTGCCGGGCCGGCAGACGATGCCGTTGCGGGCAGCATACGTACTCCAGCTGCCCTGCCAGCCCATCTCGCCGTACGAC
>NZ_JBFUGY010000144.1:0-855 GCF_056402655.1 Bradyrhizobium sp. P3_C3
CCGCCCAATCGCGCTCAACCGCAAGAACGCCCTGTTCGCTGGCTCGGACGGCGGCGGCGAACACTGGGCCGTCATCGCCTCACTGATCGAAACCTGCAAGCTCATCGGCGTCGAACCCCACGCCTATCTCGCCGACGTCATCACCCGCATCGTCAACGACCACCCGAACAGCCAGATCGACGAACTGCTACCCTGGGCCTATCTCGCTACCCAAGAACGCTGGCGCGTGGCCTGAGAACATCGCTTACGGCTGAGCGTGCTGATTGTCAGATACTTCGCCGAGGTCGAGGCTGTCGAAGCGCTCGTCGCAGGCGCAATGGCCCAGCCTTCAGTGGAAACTGGTTTGCCGACCCGTCTTGGATAGTGTCAAACTGCTCAATGAGCTTCTGCTTTCGAGCAAGCAGAGTTTAATGACAGTTGTGTCGACCGCCGCCATACGGCGGAGCATCCGAGGAGCCTTAACGTAGCTATTCCATCTTCGCGCGCGCAACCATAATTGATCCAGACGTTGTTGTCGGAGGTTCGCTCCTGCGTGTCGTAGTCGTGCAGGATGGTCAATGTTTTACCTGCGTACCTTGCGAGGATGCGCTTTTCGGGTTGGCCGCCTCGTCAGAAGAAGGGCGCAGGCAGCTAAGGTTGGGTGGTTTACGATCGGCTGCCAAAAAGGCTCGCATTGGTCTAATGCGCACTCTTTAACCTTGACCATAATTGCGAACTCAAATAGAGGCTGATTGAGGCGCGATCATATCATCGCCGCGTTGGACGGCCCTATCGCTTCAATGTTCGACGCGAGCCGCCGGGCGTTTCTGGGAACTGCCTGACGGCGGCCCAATCTATTTTGAAGATGGTATATAG
>NZ_JBFUGY010000145.1:0-750 GCF_056402655.1 Bradyrhizobium sp. P3_C3
ACGCTGGCCGGCGACGAGATAGTGCGTACGGTGTTGTATGAGGCCGCCAACGTTCTGCTATCGCGCATCACGCGATTCTCAAAACTTAAGCGCTGGGGGATGGACGTCGCCAAGCGGCGAGGCTCGAAGCGCGCAAAAGTCGCCTTGGCACGCAAGCTCGCAGTGATCCTGCATCGAATCTGGGTCGACGGCACAACTTACCGATGGACCGACGCGGCCCCGATCGCAGCATAGAACACGAGGAGAAGAGTTGGAATGCAACCGGGCTGAACTGAGCCTGGTGCCCGAAGTCCCGTCGCCGGGACGGTGGATCCGGTGAAGCCGTTACACGCCCAGTGGCCGTCTTCTGACGGACCACGCGTATCTAGATAGGCTCACCGCTCCCTCTGACAGCATGATGTGGCGGCCAGGCGTTGACCACGGACAGAAGCATGAGCTCGGCGGCGTGACATTCACTCGGGAGGCTTGACATCATCGGGCCCATTACAGAAGGGCGTGTATTCATCTGTGGACGCCCCGCGAGATGCAAGCGGTTTTTGAAGAAGATCGGCACGTAGTCGGATGCTGCCATCTGTCCGGCCTCTGATGGTGCAGCGATGAAGCTGCGGGCCCGTATGGGAGTTCGCAGACCGGAACCAAATCATAAAAGCGTGCTCCAGGCACGATGAGTACATCTGGTTCTTCCGGCCCCGTCTCGCCGACTGTTGCGCCATACCCTCCTTCGACCGACTACATCTCTGACGACCTCTG
>NZ_JBFUGY010000146.1:0-711 GCF_056402655.1 Bradyrhizobium sp. P3_C3
TGGCCGAACCGCCCGTTACCGTCAGACAGAGCCCGGCGGTGKCGAATTCTTTCGCGATGCTGCCGAAACAGGATACACGCCCGCCTGAAACCGTCGATCGCAAGCGACAACGCAAGATGTTGCATGTTGCGGCTCGACCGAGGCGAAACGTCCAGCCGCAGATGCTTCTGGCGGCACGACAAGGGCAGTTCGGCTGGTTCGGCTTCAGAACCTGGTGATCGGCGTCCGGTCGGGACCTGTATCTCGCTCAGCGTTCCATTGTTCATCGACAAGCCAAGCTTGGATGCGGGACGACGGAATGAGTTGCTTGGGGACGTGCGGATTGATCGTGCCCGCAAATACTACGAGACCTTCGTCGAGCTTTGCACGAACGAATGCCTTGGCCTCTGCTTCCGTAGCGAAGGTCCTTGTTTCCCGAGGGCTCCGCTGCTTCGGCAGCGTGCCGCGTTTACGAACCTCGAAGGTGACATACCAAGTCGGCGTCATCGCACGCACCAACTAATCGCCCTAGCCCAGTCGGTCTCTTATTTTGGTGCGGGTATCACGAAGCTGGTTGATCTGAATCAAGGTCGCGGTGACGGGCGGCAGGAAACACGGATAATGTTCGACGGAGTTAACGCACAGCCCAGCTCACCCTTGATGTACGTCAATGTCGCTCATCTCTCCGCGCACACGCTATCGTAAGCCGTAGGAATGCGGCTTTTGCTACCC
>NZ_JBFUGY010000147.1:0-696 GCF_056402655.1 Bradyrhizobium sp. P3_C3
GGTCTCGACCTGGGCTCGTCGGCGCGCGATGGTCTCGACCTGGGCTCGTCGGCGCGCGATGAGGAGGTTGTAGCGTTTGAGCCTGGGCGGCAGTTCCGGATGATGTCTGTTGGGCCGACGAGCGATGCGGGGYTTCTTGCCTTCCGCCTTCAGCCGGGCCCGTCGGGCATGGGTGTCGTAAGCCGCATCGGCCCAGACCACGGCTTCATCGCCGCGAATCAAAGCGTCCGCCGGTGTCGTGTCGTTGATGTTGGCCGGTGTGGTCAGTACCGCGCGGATCAAGCCGGATCCTTCGTCGACACCGACATGGGCCTTGTAACCGAACGTCGTGCCGCTCTTGCCTTGCCGCTTGGTGAAGCGGGCGTCGGGATCGTTTGAGGGGCGATCCTCCTTCGGAGGAGCCGACACCGCCTGGATCAAGGTCGCATCCAGCATCGTGCCGCGCTTGAGGATGACGCCGGCATTCTCAAGCTGACGATCCAGCTCACCAAACAGCTTCTCTAGCAGGCCTTGTTCGACAAGCTGGTTCCGAAAGCGGTTCAGGACCGTATGGTCGGGCGTCGCATCCTCAAGGCTCAAACCGACGAAGCGCTTGAACGACAACCGGTCGCCCAGCGCTTCCTCGAGTTCGCGCTCCGAAAGACCATACAGCGACTGCAACAGCACAGCACGAAACAGCACCAGCACCGGATAGCC
>NZ_JBFUGY010000148.1:0-664 GCF_056402655.1 Bradyrhizobium sp. P3_C3
GGGCTCACGCCGTGGATCGACCGCGCCCGCGCCAGTCTCGTGACTTCCTTCGCCAGCGGCGTCACGAAGGATGAAGCGGCGGTTCGGGCGGCAATCACTTCGCCCTGGTCCAACGGACAGACTGAAGGTCAGATCACCCGCCTCAAGCTCGTGAGAAGGCAGATGTACGGTCGCGGGAAAATCGATCTCCTTCAGGCCAGGCTAATCGGTGCAGAATAATCGGAGCTGCACCAAAATTGCGTCAGAGCCAATATTGCAGGCCGAATGACAATCGAACCTTGGACCTCTCCCGTGTGAAGGCCAGACCTGGGGTTGATTGATCTAGATTGCGAATTTCATGGCCGGCACGATTTCCCCGTCCTTTCCCCGGAATTGATTGGTGAGCTGAGGACCCGCTGATCACCCCAGCGGGGCGMGCTTGACCGTCGCAGGTCGCGTCTGACGATTAGCGATATGGTCGTTGCCGCAGTCCGCACGTGTGGACCGGAATTTCCGGGGTAGCTGGGCCGGTTTCGCGGCAAAAAAGAACCGCGGAGGGCAGAAATTGGCTGTTCGGGGCTGCCGCTCTCAGAGCCCGCTCTGGCGATCCTGGACACCATTCCCGAGCGGGACGGGGTCTCATGTTCGGGTACGGGAAGGGCGGCTATTCGGGCTGGTCCAAGTC
>NZ_JBFUGY010000149.1:0-640 GCF_056402655.1 Bradyrhizobium sp. P3_C3
CTTCGCTTCCTTCAGGATCTTACCCTGGGCGTCCACAACACACACGCTCGACAGTTCCAATGACACGTCGATTCCGGCATAATTCTCCACGGCTGTCCTCCGTCTCCAGATGCTTGGGGCCGACTCAAGTCGTGACCCCGTTTCATCATCTATCGGGGGACAGCCACCATCATGACCCCTTGCTCCGGAGCCGGGCCCATTACCGCATCTAGACATCGCCATCATCCAGCGCTTCTAATCCCCGCTCCTCCAGCCACCGCCTCGACTTGAGCCGCAGCTCCATCGGCAGCGACCGCACAGCGGTGATGCACTTGTGCATCGTGTTCCCGGTCGCAGCTCGTCGTGAAAAACGACGCCCTTGCGGGTTGCCCATTGCTTGAAGCGCTCGACAGCAGGATAGCGTTACACACCTGATTGTAGCGCGCGACGTCATCGGTGCCTGACGCATCGTTCATTTTCTTTCGACCACGTCGTGAGTTTCGTCCCAATCCGTTTTCATCTGTTGGGCGACTTCATCGATCAAAGCGAAGGCCTGCTCGCGTGTGGTTGCGATCTTGTCGATGTTCTCGGTGATATGCGATCTACACACCCCGATGATCGCGCAACGCTCACTCCCATCGTCGGCACCCCAGCCAACATG
>NZ_JBFUGY010000150.1:0-606 GCF_056402655.1 Bradyrhizobium sp. P3_C3
AGGTAGTTTCCATTGCTGTCGGTGAGCCACACCGAATACTGATCGGCGCCTGGCTGCTTCCAGGCGACCTCGTATCCGCTCGCCGTCTGCTCGGYGCCGATCGGCGTTATCGAACCGAATTGACCGTCGACATAGTCGGCGCCCTGATATTTGAGCGATGGGCCCGTGCCGCTGCCGTCGTAAAGATAGAAGTGCGTGCCAAGCTYGGTCAGGCTGGTCGATCCGAAGCTCTCGACCACGGTGGGGCCGGACGGCGCAGGGCCAATCGTCCCGTCGCCGTTGAGATCCTGRTGGAAGCTGGTCTCGATCGATTGCAGCACGCCGCTGGCTCCCGATACGCTGGTCAGAGCGTTCGAGAGGTAGTTTCCATTGCTGTCGGTGAGCCACACCGAATACTGATCGGCGCCTGGCTGCTTCCAGGCGACCTCGTATCCGCTCGCCGTCTGCTCGGYGCCGATCGGCGTTATCGAACCGAATTGACCGTCGACATAGTCGGCGCCCTGATATTTGAGCGATGGGCCCGTGCCGCTGCCGTCGTAAAGATAGAAGTGCGTGCCAAGCTYGGTCAGGCTGGTCGATCCGAAGCTCTCGACCACGGTGGGGCCG
>NZ_JBFUGY010000151.1:0-602 GCF_056402655.1 Bradyrhizobium sp. P3_C3
TGTTTCCAGCAGAACCGTCTCGAATCCTGCTCTTTGCAGATCCTGCTCTTTGCAGCCCCGCATGAAGCCATTGCGACAGTGGCCCAGCCTCCAGCCCGATCCGATTCACTGCAAAGCCAAGCGTCTCGAAAAATTCGACTAAGGCGTCGGGTTCGCTTGCGACCTTCGCCTCCTTCAGGATCTTACCCTGGGAATCCACAACGCATACGCTCGACAGTTCCAACGACACGTCAATTCCGGCATAATTCTCCACGGCTGTCCTCCGCTCCAGATGCTTGGGGCCGACTCAAGTCGTGACCCCGTTTCATCATCTATCGGGGGACAGCCACCATCATGCCCCCTTGCACGGAGCAGGGCCCATTACGGCATCTAGTCATCTGGAACGCAAGTTCGCCACATTAGTTGATAGCTCGAATCTCTACAGAGGAGAGAGCTCGTGGCGAATGCAGGTGAACGAGGCCGGCCGATCGCGCCGTTGGTGCTTAGTCCGCAGGAGCGGGCGTACTTGGAGAGGCAAGTTCGTCGTCATCGCGTTGCCCGATCGCTATCTGAGCGCTGCCGCGCGATCCTGCGGTGTGCGGATGGCTTGCCAAGCAAGTCCG
>NZ_JBFUGY010000152.1:0-566 GCF_056402655.1 Bradyrhizobium sp. P3_C3
AACAGACATCATCCGGAACTGCCGCCCAGGCTCAAACGCTACAACCTCCTCATCGCGCGCCGACGAGCCCAGGTCGAGACCACCTTCGCTACTCTCAAACGCCGCATGCGGCTGACCTGCATCCGCTACGTCGGTCTGATCAAGGCGACCGGGCAAGTCCTGCTCGCCTCGATCGCCTTCAACATGAGGCGGTGGGCCACGATCGCCGCGTGAGCCGCCCTCCGAGGGCGACAACTACAGATCTTGCCAGGCAATCGCCGGGACCAGGGCACTCGCTCCTGACGTCTTCAGCCTCAAGAGCCGATAACGCAACAGGCCCACAAGGGGAGAGGGTGGATCGCCGCGATAGCGGCGAGACGGGTGAGCGACTGTGTTCGCTGTCAAGCGGGTTGCCATGGTGTTTTCGTCCTGATCATGACATTGAGGATGGTCAGCAGCTTGCGGGCGACGGCGATCAGGGCAACGAGCTTCGGCTTTCCATTGGCCACGAGGCGCTCAAAGAAGGCCTTGAGGACGGGGTTGTGACGTCTGGCGGTCATCGCTCCCATGAACAATACCGTTCGCAC